>PWWM01000192.1 GCA_003561495.1 Gammaproteobacteria bacterium | reverse complement strand
GAGCGACCCGCCTACCTGGTCGCATCACTACAGTTCACGGACAGTCAATCATGAAACTGGTTTACACCGACGTGCTGGTCATTGGCGGCGGCCTGGCCGGCATGCGCACTGCCATCGGCGTCAAGCGGCGCGGACTGGATACCATCGTGCTCAGCCTGGTGCCGGCCAAGCGCTCGCACTCCTGCGCCGCCCAGGGCGGCATGCAGGCCAGCCTGGGCAACAGCGTGATGGGGCGCGGCGACAACGAGGATGTGCATTTCGAGGACACCGTCAAGGGCAGCGACTGGGGTGCCGATCAAAAGGTGGTGCGCATGTTCACCCATGTCGCGCCCAAGGCGATTCGCGAACTGGCTGCATGGGGCGTGCCCTGGAACCGGGTCCGCCAGGGTGATCGCGAAACCGTCATCAATGCCGAAAGGGTGGTGATTACCGAAGACCCGCGCACCCACGGCCTGATCACGGCCCGCGATTTCGGCGGCACCAAGAAGTGGCGCACCTGCTACACCTCAGATGGCACCGGTCACGCCATGCTGTTTGCGCTCGGCGACCAGACCATCGCCAACGGTATCCCGGTCATGGAGCGCATGGAAGCCATTGCGCTGATTCACGATGGTGGGCGTTGCTATGGAGCGATCGTCAGGAATCTGGTCAACGGCGAGCTGACCGCCTTCGTTGCGCGAGCGACCACCATCGCCACCGGCGGTTACGGGCGCATCTACAAGGTATCGACCAACGGCATCATTTGCGAAGGCATCGGTGCGGCCATCGCGCTGGAAACCGGTCAGGCCCAACTGGGCAACATGGAGGCGGTGCAGTTTCATCCCACCGCCATCGTGCCGGCCGGCATTCTGACCACGGAGGGCTGCCGCGGCGACGGCGGCATCCTGCGCGATGTCGACGGCCATCGTTTCATGCCCGACTATGAGCCGGAAAAACGCGAGCTGGCCTCGCGCGACGTGGTCTCGCGGCGCATGACCGAGCACATGCGCGCCGGCAAGGGGGTGAATTCCCCCTACGGCGATCATTTGTGGCTGGACATCAGCGTGCTTGGCCGGACACATGTCGAGAAGAACCTGCGCGAGGTCAAGGAGATCTGCCACTACTTTCTCGGCATCGACCCGGCCAGGGACTGGATCCCGGTGCGCCCCACCCAGCATTACTCCATGGGCGGCATCCGCACCGACCACACCGGCCAGAGCCCGACGCTCAAAGGCCTGTTCGCCTGCGGCGAGGCCTCTTGCTGGGACATGCACGGCTTCAACCGCCTGGGCGGTAATTCAGTCGCTGAAACCGTAGTCTCGGGCATGATCGTCTCGGAGTTCATTGGCGATTTCTGCCAGGGCGAGGGCCGTGACATCAACATTCCGACCCGCCTGGTCGGTGAATTCCTGGAGCGCGAACAGGCGGCGCTGGACCGTCTGCAACAGGGACACGGCCGGGAAAGTGCCGCGCCGATCCGCCAGCGCATGGAAGAGATCATGATCGACAAGGTCGGCATCTTCCGCACCGGCGAGGAACTCGACGAGGCAGTCGGCGAACTTGAGACTCTGATCGAGCGCAGCCGCCATATCGGTGTTCGCAGCCGGGCGAGCGGGGCCAACCCCGAACTGGTCGGCGCCTACCGCTTGCAGAAGATGCTCAAGCTGGCCATGTGCGTGGCCCTGGGCGCGCGCGAGCGCACCGAAAGTCGCGGCGCGCACTTTCGCGAAGACTACCCGCAACGCAATGATCGTGACTGGCTCAACCGCACCCTGGCCACCTGGACCGACGAAAAGGCCACCCTGCCGAAGCTGGACTATGAATCCATCGCCGTGGACAGTATGGAACTGCCGCCGGGTTTTCGTGGCTATGGCACCCGTAACCACCTCGACCACCCCGACACCGAAAAGCGCGTGGCTGAAGTCGAGCGCATTCGTTCCGAAAAGCCGGATGCCGACCGATTCAAGCTTCAGCACGCCCTGATGCCCTTCGACCACCTGCTGCCGGAAAAATACCGCGGCCGCAACGAACGCGTGGAGATCAAAAATGACTGATGAAACCCGTTCGAAGCCACGCCGGTTGACGATCAATATCCTGCGTCACAATCCGTCCGACCCAGGTAGCGAACCGCACATGGCCAGTTACCAGATCGACGAAACCCCGGGCATGACCCTGTATATCGCCCTGAACCGGATTCGCGACGAGTTCGAGCCTTCCTTGCAGTATGACTTCGTCTGCCGGGCCGGCATCTGCGGCAGTTGCGGCATGCTGATCAATGGTCGCCCCAATCTGGCCTGCCGTACCCTGACCGAGAAACTCGATGCCGAAATCACCCTGGCGCCGCTGCCGGTATTCAAACTGATCGGCGACTTGAGCGTGGATACCGGTGAATGGATGCGCGCCATGAGCGAGCGCCTCGAAACCTGGGTGCATCAAAACGAGGCGGTCAATCCGGACCGGCTCGAAGAACCCATGGACCCGGACCTGGCCGAAGAAATCTACGAACTCGACCGCTGCATCGAGTGCGGCTGCTGCGTGGCCGCCTGCGGCACGGCCCGCATGCGCGAGAAATTCGTCGGCGCGGTTGGCCTCAACAAGCTGGCCCGTTTCCGACTGGACCCGCGAGATCAGCGAACCGACGAGGATTTCTACGAACTGATCGGCGACGATGACGGCGTGTTTGGCTGCATGAGCCTGCTCGGCTGCCAGGATGTCTGCCCCAAGGATTTGCCGCTGCAGACCCAGATCGCCTTTTTACGACGCAAGATGGTCAAGGCTTAGCCAATCGCCTCGGTCTCGAACCTGGTCTGGATGGCGCGAATGCGCCCGATTTCTTCAAGCAACTCCGCAACCGGCGGAAACTGGAAATCACGCTCCAGCAAAGTGGCTCGTGGCCCGAAGCGGGCGTAGGCGGCCTCCAGCAACGCCCAGACCGGTTCATCGACCGCCGCCCCGTGGGTATCGACAATCAGGTCCTCGGCTTCATGGTGATGGCCGGCGATGTGGATATACCCCACCCGCTCGACAGGAATACCGTTCAGAAATGCATGAGGGTCATAGCGGTGATTGACGCTGTTGACGTGCACGTTGTTGACATCAAGCAACAAAAGGCAGTCGGCCTGGTCCAGCACGGCGTTGATGAACTCCAACTCGCTCATTTCGGTGGCCGCCGGTGCATAGTAGGAAATGTTTTCCACCGCGATCTGCCGGCCCAGCAACTCCTGGACCTGGTCGATGCGCCCGGCCACCCAGTCGACCGTCTCCGGCAGGAAGGGCAGGGGCATCAGGTCATACAGGTGACCATGCTCGGAACAATAGCTGAGATGCTCGGAAAATACTGAAATATCGTGCCGGTCCAGAAATCGGCGCAGACGTTTCAGGTAATGCTCATCCAGAGGCTCCGGGGCGCCCAGCGATAGCGAGAGTCCGTGGCAGGCGAACGGAAAGCGTTCGGTGAAGTAGTGCAGTTTGCGACCCAGCCGACCGCCCACCTCGATCCAGTTCTCCGGAGCGATTTCCATGAACCCCAGATCGGATAGATCAGCCTCCTGCAGCGGGCTCAGCAGAGCCCGCCGCAGTCCAAGACCCGCACCTTCAATGGCGACGGCAGGATGATTCAAGGGTCAGAACCGGTTTCAGTGGCTGCCGCAGGCGCCTTCACCGCAAGCGCCCTCACCGCAAGCGCCTTCACCACAGGCCCCTTCGCCGCAAGCGCCTTCCCCACAGGCACCCTCTTCGCCCTTTTCTTCCTCTTCCTTCTCTTCCTTTTCTTCCTTTTCCTCCTTCTCGCCGCAGGCCCCTTCGCCACAGGCCCCCTCGCCACAGGCGCCTTCACCACAGGCGCCTTCAAGGAAGCTGACCTCGTCAGCCATGAACCCGGTGGGCAAGGCCTGGGCCTTGAACAAGTCTCCTCCAGCCTGGTCGCCGGCAATGGCGCCGAGAGAGAACGACAGCGCGGAAACGGTGCCGACGGTGGAAATCAGTGCTTTCTTGTCAGTCATGATGATTACTCCGTTGGATAAATTGTCCTTGATCAGACCGAGCACAGGTAAAAAAAAATTTCCAGGAATCCTGAAATTTTTCCTACCCGCCCGGAACCGCGCTCAGTATCGCCATCAATGGTTTGATGTGCAAGCAGATGACCCTGTGACCATCGTTCACTCTCCAGGTCGTCGAACCTGCTCAGGGCGAAATCCCTTTCCGATGCGGTAATGGAGCGTCTGGATCTGTTGGCCCCGGCGCAGAATGGGTCGGGATTCCACGGGGCCGGGCTCGAGGATGGCCAGATCGATCCGCTCACTTTCGAGCACCTCGGTCTCCAGGGCAAACAACAGCACCGGCTGATGGGCGTCGAACTCATCCGGATCGAACCAGTACTCCCACTGACTGGCCGGCAACCCGACCAGGTTGCGGGCGGTAATCCGGTGATGGTTGTCGTGGGCGGTGTGGAAGCTCACAGCCGCCGCGGCGCCCCATTTCGAAAGGCCGACAATCAGCGGATATTGGCCGCTCTCGGTTTGCAGTTCCAGGGTGATCTCATCAATCGCTTTGGTCACCTCCGGCCAGCCCATGTAATGGCGTCCATGTTCGCGCCATTCCAGCCCTGGAAGACCCAGAGCGATGTAGTGCATGACCAGGCCGAACAACACGAGGTTAAAGGCAATGGCGGGTTGCCAGAGTTTCTGGATTCGCCGAAGCCATGCCCGGGTGTTTTCCAGGCTCGGCAACATGGTGGCGCCGATCAGCGGCAACAGTGCCAGCCAGACAGGAACGGTCCAGTGAAACTTGATTTCGGTGAAACCGCCAATCAATGCAAATATCAAGGCCGGCGTCAGACTCATCACCATCATGAACCGTCGGGCCGGGGTGAGCGGGGCCAGCAATCGGCGCACCGGGCCCAGTACGTACAAGGCGACGAAACCGGCCAGCGGCGCCAGCATGATCAACAGGTAAACCAGAATCATGTGACTGGATATTTGTGGCTCATGCCCGAGTCGTCGCATCCCCTGAAACTGGAATGACGCCCATTCATTCATGTGATTCCAGATCAGCACCGGTGAAAACATCAGAGCTGCCAGTAAAGCGCCCAGATAAGGTTCCGGTCGAAAAAACCAGGCGCGAGCCTGTCGGTCGATCAGCATGAAGACCAGGGCAGCAGGGGCCAGCCACACCATGGAATACTTTGACAGCAAACCGATTCCCATCATCAAGCCCAGCCAGAGGAAGGCACGGCCATCATGCTGAATCAAGCCGCGTTGAAGAAAATACAGTGCTCCGGCCCAGGCCGTCAGCAAAGGGGCATCGGGCGTCATCAGGAATCCACCGGCAAAATATCCAGGCAGGACCAGCGTCAGCATGGCCGCCATCAGACCGGCATCCCGATTGATCAGGTCGCGTCCCGTCAGGTAAACGAACCAGGCCAGCAAGGGCGACAGCGCGAGCGTCGACAGGCGTACTCCCCAGGCGTGGTCTCCGATCAGCCAGGAGCTGAAGCCAATCAACCAGGCTACCATTGGCGGGTGGTCCAGATAACTGAATTCCGGGTGCAGATTCCACCAGGTCCAGTAATACATTTCGTCAGGGATCAGGTCGATGCTGACCAGGTACACCAGCCGCAGGATGAAAACATAGGCGATCACCGCCACTGCGGCCAGTCGCCAGCGAGTAATGCCTGCGGGCTGGTGGTCAGGGGCGGGAAAGACATAGAACATCGAGCCCAGGAAAGCGATCATCGAACTGGCTGCGATGGCAGGCAGTATGGACAGCGACGGAGACAGTTCGAGGCCATACACCAGGCCGGCCAGAATGCCTCCACGCATTGCAAGAGCCATCCATATCACCAGCAGACACCGACCCAGGCAGGCCGCCGTGGAGTCATTCGGCGCGTGGGCCCGCGGGAATGACCAACGACTCTTGAGGACAAGAACGATGATGGCCGCAGCCATGAAACTGGTGATGTGTGCAGGAACCAGGTCCAGCTCCAACGCCATCAACAGGTAAAAGCACAGCAGATCGATCAAGCTGCCAAGCAGGCCAACCAGGCCATAACGCGAGGTGACAGCGGTCTGTGCACGCACCCCTCCGACGGTGACTGGGCGCTGGAGATGACGCCGGTCGGGGGTCAAGCCCATTTTCTAATCAGCCTGGCAGGCTCGATTCACAATTCAGGATCCCTTTTGGGGAGGGGCACCGGGAATGCATACAGGGGGTGAGCAGCATTGCTGATGCTGCATCACTGACCCAGGGCGAATCAGGCGGGTGGTTTGTCCTGGGTGTCCTTGCCGACCGCCTCGATGTCGGCCTTGGCCGCGTCGACTTCGTTCATGCCCTTGCGAAAATCGCGAATGGCCGAGCCCAGGTCGCCGCCGAGGTTGCGGATCTTCTTGGTGCCAAACACCAGCATGACGATCACCAGCACGATGATCAGTTGGGTGATTCCGATGTTTCCAATGCCCATGGTCGATCCCGGTTGAATTGTTGAACTTGTTCCCATCTTAGCAGGCCGGGGGCCGGTTCGGGTTTGACGCGAATCAAACGCGATTACAAGCCCCGAGCCCATTCCGGTCGAAGAGGGGCCCGGTCGGGACGAGCGATGGCCTGGCGGACCTGGTCAAGCAAGCGTTCCTTGTCGCCACCCAGTGTGCCCTTGAGTACCAGCCAGTTCGAGGCATGGTCGGAGCGAAAGAGGGTCTTGTGTAATTCAAGGCCAGCCAGGAAACGCTCCATTTCGCGGAAAAGGCCAATCTGGTCCAGTGGTGACCATTCCGGAAAGCCGGCGCGAAAGCGCGCCTCACCCTGGGGGAAGCTGATCACCAGGGTGGCCAGGTATTCGGGTTGGGCGGCGTTGGCCAGACGCGCTGAATGGTCGGCGTGCCGGTCGGAGTGGATCTCTCCGCCCAGGCCGTTGAGTATCATCACCGAGCGCCGAATGCCGGCCTCGGACAGCTTGGTCAGGGCATCGAGCGTCGAATCGAAGGTTTCGCACTTGTTGACTTTCTCGAGCACGGTGTCATCACCTGATTCGGCGCCAATGTAGGCCAGCCCCAGCCCCGCGTCCCTGAGTTCCTTGAGTTCATCAATCGACTTCCGCTTGAGATTGCGCGGCAGACAATAGCTGGACACCCGGGTTACCGCCGGCATGTGTTCACCGATGGCTTTCAGAATTTTCAGCAGTCGGTGGGTGGGCAACACCAGGGCATCGCCATCAGCCAGAAAAACCCGGCGGACCTGGTCGCCGAGCACGCGCCCGGTATTGGCGATGGTTTCCAGTACCACGGCTTCATCCAGGGCGCGAAATTTCTTCTGCGGCTGGGTGTACATCTCGCAGAAGGTGCACTGATTCCAGGAGCAGCCGTTGGTCACCGGAAGAATCAGTGAATGGGCCTCGCTGGGCGGGCGGAAGACGGGTTCGATGTAGTTGATCATGATTGCAAACAGGGCAGTTGTCGAATGCGCCACGCCGGACAATTCTTTTCCGATTTTTCCGACCTTGACACGACGAGTCGACATTCTGCGTTAGGGTGTAGTGAACTCAAATGATACGGGAAAGAGATTGATGTCAGTACCCATCTGGGTCGATTCAAAAAGGAATGATTGTCCAACTCACCCATGCACGGCTCGAACGCCTGCCCTCCTGCCAGCCATCACTTTTCTGCTCATGCTCCTTGCCGCCCCCGCTCACGCGGACGACCGCGGAGGAGAAATCATCTGGGTCGGCGGTGTCGGACCGTGTGATACCGATTCGCTGACCGAGGCGCTGTCCGATGCCGGCAATGGCGATGAGGTGCGCGTGCTCAACGACCGCACCTACAACGACGCGCCCTA
Organism: Gammaproteobacteria bacterium; assembly: GCA_003561495.1. Taxonomy (GTDB): domain Bacteria; phylum Pseudomonadota; class Gammaproteobacteria; order Xanthomonadales; family Wenzhouxiangellaceae; genus Wenzhouxiangella. The sequence continues at coordinate 9,883 of PWWM01000192.1, read as the reverse complement.
TACCATCAGCAATTCGATCCGGTTGCTGGGCGGCTACGATGAATGCGGGAGCGACACGCTCGGCAACAACTCCGACCTTCGCGGCGGTTTTACCCAGCGTGTCCTGGAGGTCTTTAATCCCAATCCGGCCGCCAGTCTCGACGTCGAGATTGCCCGTTTCGACATTGCCCAGGGCTCGACCTCGGGCAACGGCGGGGGGCTCGGAATTGACACCAACCATACCGTCGTGGTCAGCGACTCCTTGTTTGTCTTCAACGCCAGCGAATCCGACGGTGGCGCCATCCGGGTCGGCGCCGGCTCGACCCTGGAGCTGACGGGCGACAATGAAATCGTGCTCAACAGTGCCGACGAGAACGGCGGTGGTATCGCCTGTCTCGATTCCGAAGTCATCATCGAGCAAGGCACAGCGATTCACGTCAACAGCGCCGAATTCGGCGGCGGCATCCATGCCGATGACTGCAAGGTTCGCTTGTACTCCGGCGGCACCGGCGATCTTGGCGTGCGCAACAACACCGCGGTTGAACGTGGTGGCGGCATTCGGGCCATCAACGATGCCGAGCTTGTGCTCGACGGCAGCGACGCAGATCGCTCCGACCCGAGCTTGCCAGTCACCATCAGTGGCAATGAAACCGATGTATTTGGTGGAGGCATTTCCTTGAACGACGGGGCCGAAGCGGCCCTGATCAACACCGTCATCGAAAACAACGCTTCCCAAGCCCTGGCGGCCGCCTTCGACGTGGGATTGGGGTCATCACTGACCATGGAGCCCGATATGGATGCGCCCTGCCAGAACCCGGCCGAATCCACGTCGCGTTCGTGTTCGATCATCCATGGCAACGTCGCCGAGGATGATGACCGACAGGGATTCATCGTGACCGGTGGCTTTGGTTCAACCACCGAGATCCGCCAGACCGAGATCGTCGGCAATTCGGTGGCCGGGCACGGTGGTGTTGTGCGAGCGCAAAATGGCGCCAACATGCTGATCGAAAATACCCTGATCGCAGACAACGAGACCGGCGATTCAAACTTGAGGATCAATGCCATTCGGGTCAGTGGCGGGCCGCCCGATACCGGTATAACCGAAGTTGTCATCCGGTTCTCAACACTGGCCAATCACCAGGGCGATCTGTCCGATGACACGCTGATCGACATGTTCAGCGGAGAGGATCGCGAGGCGCGCCTGGCCCTGGAAGGACTGGTCATCGATCAGCCTGGAAAGACCGTGGTCGTCGACCGTGGCGATGGCGACAATGCACTCAACCGGGCCGCCTGCGTGGTGGCTCCGGAGATCGATTCGATGGAGGCTCTGGCCACCAATACCGCGCTGGTCGTGCAGCTGATCGACGAGGATCCGTTGCTGGTCAACCCCCAGGCTGGCAACTACCGGCTCTCGGCGCAATCACCGGCGGTCGATGCCTGCGCACTGTTGCCGATTGGAACGCCCAACCCGCTGATCCCGCCGCAAACCGACCTGGACGGCTTCCCACGCGGCATCGCCAACAGTGAAGACGGCGAGGGCACGCCCTTTGATCTTGGCGCCTTCGAGCGCCTTGGAGAATTGCTATTCCAGGATCGCTTCGAACTACTTTGATCCGGGGCAGGGTCACGTTGTCCGGACCCTGTGCGGATCAGGGATCGGTGAGCATCGCGGACGAAAAGTCGAGGTACGTGGATTGGGCTGTTGCCACGGGATCGGGATAGTCCCGGCGAAAATGAGCGCCGCGGGATTCGCGCCGTCGCGCCGCCGAGCGGGCAATGATGCGAGCGACGACCAGCTCGTCGGCCTGGCCATGACGAGCGACCATCCGGTCGATCTCGTGCACGAGCTGATTCAGCCCGGCGGCGTCTCGCTCGACCCCGGCATGGCCTGACATGCTCCGGCGCAGTTGACCCAGCGCCTCATCCGGCAGTCTGGCCGCCGGCTTGATATCGGCCGGGGCCGCGATCTTGTCGCTGGCCTCCTCCCCGGCGGCCCTGGCCACCCGACGCCCCATGACCAGCGCCTCGAGCAGGGAATTCGAGGCCAGTCGATTAGCGCCGTGCAATCCGATGCAGGCGCACTCACCGACGGCAAAGAGTCCCGAAACAGCGGTTCTGCCTTCCAGGTCGGTGTCAATCCCGCCGATCTGGTAATGGGCCGCCGGCGCCACCGGAATCGCCTCCCGACGCGGATCGATACCCAGGGTTTGACAGGCCTGAAAGACGGCCGGGAATAATTCGGGAAAGCGTTCGCCGATGGTTTGCCGGGCATCCAGCCATGCGCCGTGACCTGTCCGTCGCTGATTGAAAACCGCCCGTGCGACGATATCGCGCGGGGCGAGGTCGGCATCGGGATGAATGTCGGGCATGAAACGCCGGCCGTTGTCATCGACCAGGACCGCCCCTTCACCACGCAGCGCCTCGGTGGCCAGCCAGGTCGGATTGCGATCACTGGCGATCGCGGTGGGATGAAACTGCACGAATTCGGCATCGCGGATGACCGCACCCAGGCGGGCCGCCCAGGCCAGGGCCCGGCCACGATTGCCAATGGGGTTGGTGGTCAGTGCATACAGACCACCTAGCCCACCAGTGGCCAAGACCACCGCCGAGGCAGCCAGGGATTCCGGGTTCTCCGGTTCAGCGCCCACCCACACCCCGCCACAGCGACCCTGACCATCACCTATCAGCCCCTGGACGGGAGTATGCTCTCGCACCTCCACATGCTCGGCTTCGGTAACCGCCTTGGCCAGCACCTCGAGAATGGCCGCGCCGGCACGGTCACCGCGGACCCGGATCACGCGCCGTTGGCCGTGGGCTGCCTCCAGAGATAGCGCCCAGCGACCATCCGGTTCGTGGTCAAAGGGCACTCCGAGTTGTTCCAGGGCGCGAACTTCCGCCGGCCCAAGCTGGGTGATCCGTCGGGCCACCTGCTCATCGACCAGGCCGTCACCGGCGGCAATGGTATCGAGGGCATGCTGTTCCGGTGAATCGTCCTCACCGAGGGCGGCGGCAATGCCTCCCTGGGCCCAGGCGGTGGCCGGACCATCAGCCAGCTTCGAGGCGGACAGCAGCAGTACCTTCCGGGGCGCGGCATGCAGGGCAGTCCACAGCCCGGCGATGCCTGAGCCGACAATCACCAACGGATTGTTTGTCATGAATTCAGATCTGGACGAAGGGCGCCGGGCGTTCATCCCGGCTTGGATCAAAGGCCGGCGGACTATCCGGCATCGGCAGGTCCAGCATCGCCTGCAAACTCTCACGCGCGCGCCGGGCAATCTCGGCATCGACCTCGACCCTGTGCTTCATTTCGCGCAATGCATCGTAGATGTTGGTCAGCGTGATGCGCTTCATGTGCGGGCACAGGTTGCACGGGCGAATGAAACGGGTCTGCGGGTTGGCCAGGGCCACGTTGTCGCTCATCGAGCATTCCGTGATGAGTATCGCCTCGGTCGGACGTTTTTCAGTCACGTGGGCGATCATGGCGCCGGTCGAACCGGCATAGTCCGAAGCCTTGACCACCTCCGGAGGGCACTCCGGGTGGGTGACGATCATGGCGTTCGGGTGCTCCTGGCGCAATTGCTGGATCTCGGCCAGAGTGAACTTGTCATGGACCTCGCATTCACCCTTCCAGGTCAGTACCTTCAGATCGGTCTGGCTGGCTACGTTGCGAGCCAGGAACTGATCGGGGATGAAGATCACCGTGTCGGTATCCCATTGCTTCGCGATCGCCTCGGCCACCGGCACCGCGTTGGAAGAGGTGCAGCAGATGTCGGACTCGGCCTTGACCTCTGCCGAGGTGTTGACGTAGGTGACGATCGGGTAATCGGGATAGGCCCGGCGAATGCGGCGCACATCCTCGCCGGTAATGGATTCGGCCAGAGAACAGCCGGCTCGTAAATCCGGAATCAACACGGTCTTGTTCGGTGAAAGGATCTTGGCGGTCTCGGCCATGAAATGCACCCCGGCCTGGACGATCACGTCCTGCTCGGTGCGGGCGGCTTCCTGGGCCAGCTTGAGCGAATCGCCGGTGATGTCTCCCACGCAATTGAAAATCTCCGGCGTCATGTAGTTGTGCGCCAGGATGACCGCATTGCGTTCGACTTTCAGGCGATTGATGGCATCGATGAGCGGCGCATGCAACGGCCACTCGGCCTCGGGAACGACGTCCCTGACCTTCTCGTAAAGCGCATCGGTGCGCGCCCTGACCTGCTCGTCGTAGACCAGATCGGAGGCCGGCGGGTAGTGGAACTCGGAGATTTTCGCTTCAGTCTGCATCATGCTTGTCGGACGGTCGACCGGAGGGCCGAGAATATCTGATCGTAGTGAATGAATGTGGTTCCGAGTGGCTGTTTTCGCAAGCCCTACGTTCCAGAACGGCTTGCTACTCCCGATGGAGCCCTCATTGCCGTCGAGTCGCGCTTCTATATTTGACCTTCATCAACTACGCAATTGAAGTTGTTGGATAGCCTGAAATCCGGGAAATCATTCAAGGGATTCCCATGGGAAACCAGCCACGTTCTCACCTTTTCCGCCTGTACGCCATGGTTGTGATCCTGGTCAGTGTGCTGCTGCCGCAGGCCTGGTCAGCTACCCAGGTCGGCGGGGACATCACAGAAAACACCGTCTGGTCGGACCCGGTTTACCAGGTGACCAGCAACGTTCGGGTCGTTGAAGGCGTCACCCTGACCATCAATCCGGGCGCCGTGGTCAAGTTCAATGCGGGTCGTCGCCTGGAGGCCGACGGTCTGCTGCAAGCCATCGGCCAGTCCGAACAACGCATTTATTTCACGGACATTCGCGACGACTCCGTTGGTGGCGACACCAACGGCGACGGCGATGCCACTTCCCCGGAGCCGGGTGGCTGGCGCGGCCTGGAAGCCACCGGCAGCGGCAGCATCGAACTGGCCCATGTCGAGGTGCGCTATGCCGGTCACAACAGCCTGTACAACCGCGGCGAGGCCAATATCTGGTTCCGGGGCGATGGCCAGCTGTCGGTCAGTGACTCGGTGATTCGTGATGGGGCGCGCCAAGGCATCCGCATCCACAATGCCGAAGGTGATGTCAGTATCGAAAACATCCAGATCATCGACAACGGCTCGGTCGGGATGGATTTCAACCAGGCCGACATCAATCTTGCGATGACCGGTATCCTGATCGAAGGCAATGGTTCGCACGGCATGCGCGTCATTGGCGCACTTCAATCGGCGATGATCAAGAACAGCATCATCACCAACAACGGCACTGACGGAATCAGCATTGACAATGCCGGCGGAACCCTCGCACTGGTACGCAACCGGGTCGTGACCAATGGCCGGCACGGCATCGACATTCAGCAATCCAGTCCACTGCTCGATCACAACATCATCGAGGTCAATGCGCAGGCCGGCATCCGCATCGGCGGCGATCATAGCGAACCGCTGGTCAGGAAGAATCTGATCCGGTTCAACCAGGTCGGCATCGACAGCCATGGCCAGGCCAATCCGCTCATCGGCGGGCAGGTTTCGGATGGCAATGACATCGTCGACAACGTCGACTACGGGGTCCGAAACCAGTCCGGCGAACTGATCATCAACGCGCGCTTCAACTGGTGGGGCCATTCGTCCGGTCCGTACCACGCAAACGACAACCCCACTGGCCAGGGCAACGCGGTCAGCGATTGGGTCGACTTCGGCGATTTCCTGGACCGCTCGGCCTACGATCGCATCTTTCGTGACCGTTTCTCAAGCCTCTGATCTAGAAATATGCGCCAATGTTGATCATCAAGCCATTGATGCCGAAGATGATGAACTCACTGGTGAAACGGCCGGCCTGAACGCCGACTGCCGGAATAATGGCAGGCGCTACGCCCAGTTGGTTGAACAGGATGGCATCCTGGTGCTCGCCACGCCATCCCCAGAGCACTCCGGCCGTCAGTTTTCCGTAAAGCCGATTTTCCACCCAGTCAAAGCGACGGCCTGCATACAGGTAAACCGAGCGTTGATCCCAGGAGTTGCGAAAAGTGTTTCCCCCTACCAGCCAGTCACGATCTTCTGAAAGATAGTAGTCCAGTCCGATCAGCTGCGAGTTATTGTTGTGCTCGGGATCGTGATTGAAATGGGTTGTATAAATGCTGGTTCGAATCAGCCAACGATACTCATTGTCGGCGAATGCAGGCGCACAGCAAATGATCAGAACCATCAAGAGCAGGCAAGTTCGGATCAGGGGTAGAAACATTTCTTGGAAGTCCAATCATCAAGTTGAAAATATTCGGTCGCGAACTGTGACTCAAGCTGGATCAGTGAGGCAAGCCTTTTCTGTGCCTGCCCAGGCCGATCCCCATCAACAGCAGCGCCATGATCATGAGCGTCAATGGCGCATTGACGGGCACCGGTAATGGAGACAATGCCTGCCGTTCGAAGGAGGCAAAGACCTCGGTGTTGTTGGAGATGGTCACAGTGAGGGGATTGTCCATGCCCTCAAGATCGCCACTCCAGCCGGCAAACTCCCAGCCTTCATCCGGAATGGCGGTGATTTCGACGATATCGCCAAACTGATAGCTTGCCTGTTCTGGATCCACCTGAATGGAGCCTTCGCCGGTCTCGACCAGAGTAACCAGCGTGAGCTGGCAATCCAGGACATCCTGCTGCAGGACCGCGGTCATTTCGCTGGACGCCTGAGCCTCGGCACTGCCCGGATACAGAGCCGCAGCCGCAGCCGCGCTGCCGGCCCCGATTCGCAATTCATCGCCGATCAGGGCAATAAAATGAAATTCTCCAGAGGTCATGGCGTCATCGTTGGCGCCGACCGTGATCGAATCGAATGGCCTCATGAAAATCGGGTCATTGGACGAGGGGTTCAGCACGATCGCCGGTATGCTTGCAGCGCTGTCGGCGATGGCTACCTGATCCTCGGCGTTCACCACAGTCGTGGTGAATACAGACTCGAAGCCTCCGATGCTTGCGCTGGCATCGGCGATTGCGCCATCGGTCGTGGTTGAAACGTTGCCCTCATAGGTGGTCACCACACACACCGGATCACCGGGCTGCTCTTCGGTGCCGCCTTCCGGCTCGATTTCGAAATCCACAAACATCGTGGCAAGCGCCGAGGCCAACGCCTCGGGAGGGTCCTCGACCGGAACCGCATTGGCCTGAGCAATTGCCTGGGCGGTCTCGGGTGTATCAGGCAATGCCCGCATGCCTTGCCAATGCTCGACGAGTTCGTCGTTTTCGTAGTAGCGAAACTCGCCATCAATCAGTCTGAGTTCGGCAGCCTGCAATTGACTGACGGCCAGCAGTATGAACAGGAATAGAAATGAGCTCGTGACTCGTCGCAAAAGGGTGAAATTCATTGGCCAGCCTCGCAGGGAGCTGATTGATCGTCTGGTCGCCATTCTGGACCGGTTCTGTTGACAAGGCAAGCTTTGAGTATGAGCTGATTCGCTGACCAATGACGCGTATGACCTTACGTGGAAGCCCAAAGCGGGGAACGTCATGCGTTTCGGATCTCTTGCAAGTCTGGCCTTAGGGTTGATTCTCTCAGGCCTGATGCCTGTCATCTCGATGGCCCAGACGGGCCTGTCGGTGGGTTCGGGCCAGGGTGAGCCCGGGCAGAGTGTTGAACTGCCGATTCAACTGGACGGCACGCCGGAGGCTTTGCAGTTCGAGCTGAGTTTCGACGGCGATCGAGTCGATTTGCTCGAGGTGATCGCCGAAGGGGACTTCCTGATCGACTACGCCTGGGTCGGCGCCGGACGGGTGCGCATTGTCGCCTGGACCGAGCAATGTCCGGATCCCCGGGGGGGCGCCACCAGCCTGGTGAGCGTGAATTTTTCCATTGCCGCGGCCGCGCCACCGGGGGTGGTGGATATCGTGCCGGACAACGCCCTGCTGGCCGATTCCGACGGCCAGGCCATCAGCCCGGTCAGCCTGTCGGCCGGGGTCATCACCATTCTGGGCACTGGCGACGATGATGAGGAGTTGTCCGAACCGCATCCGGTTCCGGGCCCCAGCCTGATCGCGTTGGTGCTGCTGGCGCTGCTGGTCTCATTGACCGCACCGCTGGTGGTTCGCAAGCGCCCCGGCCTGCTATTGGTCGTGATGGTGGTGGGTGTAGCCGGACTGGTGACCACCGATGCCGGTTCCGATGCCGGAATGCCGGGTGAGGCGGGTGACCTTCCGGATTTCCAGGCCAAGGTCGATGTGATCCTGGACCGACAACCCTACACGGCCGCGCTGGATTGCAACGACGATGGCGTCATTGACGTTCGTGACCTGGTTTGTGCGCGCAACGAGTTCTGCAGTGAAACGCCCAACCAGCCGCCGGTCATGCAGCCGATTGCCGACCAGACACTGGAGGCCGGGGAGACTCTTGAACTTCAGGTGATTGCAAACGATCCCGACCCGGACGACACCCTGACTTTCGGCCTGGATGTGGCCCCGGCCGGAATGACCATCAATGCCGACACCGGACTGATCACCTGGACGACCACCATCGATGATGTCGGGATGCATCCGGTCACGGCCGTGGTCAGCGACGAGGGCGGTCTGTCCGACAGTCAATCCTTCGAGGTGACGGTGACCGAGCCGGCGCCGGAAAACCGTCCGCCCAGCCTCGAGGCGATTGCCGACCGGACGCTCCTGGTCGGCCAGGTATTGAGCATTCAGCCGGTGGCGACCGACCCGGATTTGCCCGATGATGTGCTGACCTTCAGTCTTGAGGGCCAACCGGCCGGCCTGTCGCTGGCAACCTCCAGCGGCGGCATGACCTGGGCCCCGGTTTCGGACCAGGTCGGCCAGTGGCCGATGACGCTGACGGTGACCGATGCCGGCGGAATGTCGGACTCGGCGAGTTTCGTGGTCACAGTCAACGCCATCGGCTCACCGCCGACCATTGAGGCCATTCCGAATCAGACCCTGTTGATCGGGGAGCTGCTCGACATCACTGCCCAGGCCAGTGATTCGGACCTGCCCGATGATGAACTGACCTTCGCGTTGACCCGCGCTCCGCAGGGCATGGCCATCAACCCGTCCACCGGACGCATCACCTGGACTCCGGGCGCTGAACGGCTGGGCGCCCACGATGTCACCGTGCGGGTCACAGACCAGATTGGCCTGCAGGATGTCACCCGCTTCGTGGTCCAGGTCATCCAGCCCAATCGCGCGCCGGTAGCGCTGGACGATGAGTACCGTGTCAGCCGCGGGGAAACGCTGAGCGTGCCGGCGCCTGGAGTGATGGAGAACGACTTTGATCCCGATGGCGATCCGATCACCGCCGAGCTGGTGACCGACCCGATCCGCGGCCAGCTCGACTTTCGCGCCGATGGTAGTTTCGACTACACCCCGGGGCTGGACTTTCCGCCGGTGCGCACCGAGCCAGTGGCCGACCTGCAGTGGCTGGAGCTGGACGGGCAGGATCGGCGCATATCCCTCGACGGCATTGCTCGTTTCGTTATTGCCGACCTGACCGGCGATGGACGTTCGGAGTTGATTTCTACCATTTCGCGCGACGACAGCGCTGGTAACTGGCAAGGATTACTGGCTGCCCGCTACACCGAAGAACAGGAACTGGAGCCGCTGTGGTTCTTCCGGGATCCGGATCAAAATGGTGGCGAGTTCAGTATGTCTGCCCCTACCACTTTTCGGGACGGCGTGGCGGTGGGCGATGTCACCGGCGACGGCTTCCCCAATATCGTGGTCAACGGGCGCTGCGGCGGCTCTATCCTGGTGTTCTCCCACATCGGCGAGCCGCTGTTCAGCAGCCAGGCCGATATTGTCGGTGGCCCGGAATGCAATGCTGGAGGGCGCAGCGGAGCTCCCAATCTGGTCGATTTGACCGGCGACGGTGTGGCGGAGATCGTCAATGGCTGGCGGAATGAGCTCAATGCCTGGCAGCGCGTCGATGGCGACGACGGGCCGGAATGGGTCCT
>PWWM01000099.1 GCA_003561495.1 Gammaproteobacteria bacterium | reverse complement strand
TTGCAGCCATTTCCTGACCGGAGACCAACGCCAGGCCAAATTGGCCGAGTCGATCGGACTGAACCTGGTCTTTTACTCACCCGGTAAGTGAGCTGGAACTTGACACATCCGGATCCGAATCGAATCGGGCTTCATCGCTTGCGCAATCTGTTTCAGGCCTGGCTGATCTTTGTCGGGCTGGACCGGGGTGCTATTCGAACTCCACCCAATGATCCATTGTCCATTGTCATTCACACCATGAACCTGAATTCACTCATGCCAGGAATCCGATTGTCTGTTCTCGCAGCCTGTTTTCTGTTGATTGCCGGCCTGGTGATGGCCGAATCCGCTGATGATGATGAAGCTGCAACCGAGATCGTGCCGGTGGGCATGAGTTCGCGTGATTTCGTCGATCCGGATCGACAGGAGTGGGGCGGGGAGGGGCCACGGCCGCTGGTGACGACCCTGTGGTACCCGACCGATGCCACTCAGGAGGCTTTCGAGGTGACCATTGGTAATCCGGAGGATCCGCTGTTCATCGCCGGCAAGGCCCAGGGCAATCCGCCGATTTCCGAGGCCCGTGAACGCTACCCGCTGATCCTGCTTTCACACGGCACTGGTGGCGCCAGCCTTCATATGATGTGGCTCGCGACCCGGCTGGCCGAGAACGGGTATATCGTGGCCGCGGTCAATCATCACGGCAATACTTCGGCCGGCGAGAGTTACCGACCCGAAGGATTCATGTTGTGGTGGGAACGCACGCGTGATCTTTCCGTCGTACTTGATCATTTGATGGAAGACTCGGCGATTGGCGAACACATTGACGGCTTGCGGGTGGGGGCAGCCGGGTTTTCACTGGGTGGCTATACCGTGATTTCCCTGGCCGGCGGCATCACCAGCCTGGAAGCGTTTGGCGAATTCTGTGCCAGCCGCAAGCGGGATGCCACTTGTGAAGCACAGGCGGAGTTTCCCGGCGCAGCCGAAGACTTCTGGCGGGCCGAACAGCAAGAGCATGTCCAGGCCTCAATCGACCGTCATGATCAGTCCTGGCGAGATGATCGTTTCGCTGCCGTTTACGCCATTGCACCGGCATTGGGCGGGGCATTTACCGAACGCGGCCTGATGCCCATCGTGGTGCCGGTCGGCATTCTGGGCGCCAAAGGCGACCATGTCGCCCCGATTGACACCAACGCTCGGCGCTTTGCAGAGCATATCGAGGGCGCCGAGTTGAACACCCTCGACAATGCCCGCCATTACAGCTTCCTGTCGGTTTGCACGGACACCGGTCGCGAACGGCTGGCGATGTTGTGCGGGGAGTCGGCTGACGAGCGAGCTGACATCCACGAGCAAGCCGCTCGCCAGGTCATCGAGTTTTTCGATCAACATCTGTAAAGCTCGAACACTCGTTGTCAAACTGATCCATTGAAATAAGGCTGGGGAAGATGGCGGAGTCAGGACTCTCCAATAAGCCATACCGGAGTTCGCATAATGTATATTATGTATAGTTAAGGGTGAGATTGCCCAGAGAGCTTCTTGAAATTCTTTCGTATGATTTCTGATTTACAAGACCTATTTTTCAATACTTTATCTAATTATCCTCATTCTTTACCTTATTTAATTTAACGAAAGTGTCCCCTTGTTTCCGTGGCCATCAAATCTCGTTTTTCACTGCGCCTGATTTTCCATGAACTCAGGGATAGTTGATAGATGCTCGGAGCAATCAGCCGCCAGAACAACTCGAATGCCTGACAGGTCCAGGGGAGCAAACCCCATCTCGCCATGGGTCTTCTGGGTGGTGGATTGATGTTGCTGGGCTGGTTGGGACTGCGACGACGCAAGCTTTACTGACCTGGATCAACCAAACTCCCTGCATGGGTATGTCACACTATATGCACATGCATTGAAGTGGAGGATTGATCATGAACAGTTCAGCCAAACAGGTCGTGGTCGCGCTTGACGGCTCGGAAAACAGCCTTCGGGCACTGAAGGTGGGCTCGGATCTGGCGAAAGCCATGGGGCGAGATCTGGCCTTGCTGTATGTCTACCCGAACGCCATCAAGGGCGCATCCGCCGCGATGGCCGGCCTTCCGCAAATTGCCGCGGACAAGCTGGAAGAACACAAATCGAGTTCGGCCAGTGAAGTATTCGATGCAGCAACCGCCCAGCTGGGCAAGTCCCATCCGGTAGCCCACAAGCACTTGCTGGTTGGAGACCCAGCCGAGGAAATCATCGGTTTCATGGAGGAAAATCCCGGCACTCATATCGTCATTGGACGCCGTGGATTGTCAAAAATCAAGGCACTGGTCATTGGCAGTGTCAGTGACAAAGTCACGCGGCACGCTCCGGGGCTGGTCACGGTCGTTTCCTGACCTCGCCCACATCCGCGCTTCGGGCAGCGTGGCTTGACGCTGCCCGATCGCGTACCCAATAATGCACCGGCCAGACCTGATCACACCATTGAGGGACATTTGATGCCGGGACGCAAGTACACCCACCCTGCCCCATTGACTTTGGCCATCAGCTCGGGCCTGGCTGTTTCAACTGCCCAGGCCGCCGTCATAACCGTCGATACCAACGCCGATCCCGGCACATCCGAGACCTGTTCACTGAGATCGGCGATTGCGAGCGTGAATACAGGGGATGCCATCGATGGCTGCGAGGGTCCCAGCTACAGTCAACCCAATGAAATCGTGTTCGATGCCAGCGTGACCGGCAGCATTGATTTGACCGATGGTGAGCTGACCATTACCGAGCCGGTCACGATTTCCGGACCGGGCGCCGATCAGTTAAGCATTGATGCGCAGGGTGATTCCAGGGTGTTTGCCATTGAAGATGCCCTGCAAGTCAGTATTTCCGGCCTGACCATTACCGGTGGCTCAGCGCCTTATGCTGGAGTCTGCGCGCCAACGCGGAAACGGCACGACCGCAGTCTATATCGGCAACTCGACTGTCAGCAGCAATCTCGGTGGCGAAGTCGGTGGGGTTGCCGGAACGGATATCGAACTGGCCCATGCCACGGTGGCCAACAATCAGCAGGTCAGCAGTCTCAATGAAGCCGCACATTCGCGCGGTTTTCCACGAGTCGGTGGACTCCTGCTGTTTACCAACGACGATTTCTTGATTGATCACACCATCCTTGCCGGAAATTCAACAGACGACGCCAATGGCGCAAATGACTTGTGGTTCCCCGGCTCCGACCCGATCGAGATGAGCTTCAGCCTGCTTCAGGACGACGATGGAATCACGGTAACCGGTAGCGGCAACATCCTGGGTGAAGACCCGTTGCTGGGTCCGCTGGATTTCGATGGCAGTGCGTGGTCGAAAACTCATGCCCTGCTGGAAGGCAGCCCGGCGATTGATGCGGGAGACCCGGCTATCACCAGTGCACCTTTCTACGACCAGCGCGGCCAGGGGTTTCCCAGGATTTTCAACGACGTGATTGATATCGGGGCATACGAATTGGTTATCGATGGCATCTATGCCGATCGATTCGAGTCACCCTAGCTCAGCCGCACTTTGAGTAACCGCAGGCCAGGCAGGTCTGGCAACCGTCGAGCAACACCATGGCCTTGGTGTTGCACTTGAAACACAGTGTGGCCGATGCCGGATAACTGGCTTCGGCGGGACTGGCTGCCGGACTGCTCTGACCGAATTGCGTTTCAGTCAGGGTTTTTTTTTCCGGGTTCTGCTGCTGTTCCCGGGCTTCGGCTTCGGCGCGCTTTTGTTTCAGGATCAATTGCTGCTGTTCGCTGAGTTCATCAGGCTCGATCATGCCGATGCGGCGCAGATGATGTTCGACCACCGCACCAATATCAGCCACGATTGACGGCACGAAGCGACCACCCGGCTTGAAGTAACCCCCCTTGGGGTCGAATACCGCCTGCAGCTCCTCGGCCAGGAAGGTGACATCACCGCCCTTTCTGAATACTGCCGACATCACCCGGGTCAAGGCCACAATCCACTGGAAGTGGTCCATGTTCTTGGAGTTGATGAAAATCTCGAATGGACGACGCTGCTCATGCTCCGTGCCCTGATTGAGCACGATGTCATTGATGGTGACATACAAGGCGTGATCATCCAGCGGCGTGCGGATCTTGTAGGTCGCCCCTTCAAGACACTCCATGCCTTCGGGCCGCTCCAGTTTTTCATGCATGCGGATGATTTCGGCCTTCTTGGCGGCCTTGTCCTCGGCACGTTTGGCTTCAGGCGCGGCTTTTTCCTTTTCCTTGACGTGGTAACCCACGATTTTCTTGTCGATTCGAATGCTCATGATCAGAATTTCCCGTAATAGCCTTCCTTCAAGGCATCAAACAGATTGGCGGCGGTGTGAGTTTCCCCATCGTATTCAACCGGTTCGTTGCCCTTGAGCTCCACCTTTGAACCATCTTCAAGCTCGAAGACATAGGTCGTGGACTCCAGGTCCTTTTCGGTCACCAGCACACCCTGGAAGGCCTCGGGATTAAAGCGGAAGGTGGTGCAGCCCTTCAGACCCTGCTGCCAGGCGTATAAATAAATATCCTTGAAGGAGGCAAAGGGATACTCGGTGGGCACATTGGCGGTCTTGGAGATGGAGGAATCAATCCAGCGCTGTGCCGCTGCCTGCACATTGACATGGTCGGTGGGTGTGATGTCATCAGCCGTAATAAAATAGTCCGGTAATTGCGCCTCTGGTGCCTCGCTATACGGCATGGCCTGCGGGTTGATCAGATGCCGGTAGGCCAACAGCTCGTGGGAAAAGACATCCATCTTTTCCTTGCTCTTCTTGCCGGCGCGAATCACGTTGCGTGCATAATGATGGGCAAAACTCGGCTCAATCCCGTTGCTGGCATTGTTGGCCAGGGATAGCGAAATGGTGCCGGTCGGCGCAATCGAACTATGATGCGTAAACCGACACCCCGTCTCGGCCAGGCCCTGCACCAGCTCAGGCTCGACCTCGGCAATGCGCTGCATATAGCGGCTATAGCGGGCATGCAGAGTCCGCCCTTTGAGGACATCGCCTTCCTTGATGCCCTCCTCCAGCATCTCCGGGCGCTGACGCAGCATCTTGGCAGTAACCACGAAATCCTCATCCATAATCGGCGCGGCCCCCTTTTCCTTGG
>PWWM01000161.1 GCA_003561495.1 Gammaproteobacteria bacterium | reverse complement strand
TCATCCTCGACGACCATGATCCGGTGCTTGATCTCACTCATCGTCCGCCCCTTTCAGTACCAGCTCGAAGCAGCCACCTCTCAGCTCTTCACTGCGGCTGACACGAATCTCCGCCTCGTGCTCATCAGCCACGGTACGCACAATGGCCAATCCAAGCCCCGTTCCCTCGCCATCGTCACGAGAACTGTGAAAAGGCTCGAAAATTCGCTCATATTGTTCGTTGGGCACGCCCGGACCATCATCCTCGATCCGAATCACGACCCGCGTGCCTTCTGAAAATGCCGAGACCCTGACCGTGGTCTCGGCGGCCTGAATGGCGTTGCGCACCAGGTTGAGCACAGCGTGTTCGAGGCGAACCTCGAACCCCGAGACCTGCAAATCAGCATCCACGGACATAAGTTCAAGACCAATGCCGCGCGCTTCGGTCTGAGGCGCTGTCGAACCGGCGACCTGGCGAAGCAGACGATCGACCGAAACCGCCGAACGTTCTCGCTGATCACTGCGAACAAACTCCATCAACTGACGAATCAATTGTCGGGTCCGCAGGACCTGCCGGCGCATGCGCTCCAGTCGTCGCCGACTGTCCTCATCGATGTCCTCACGTTGCAACAGTCGCCGAGCGTCTCCGTCGATCACGCTCAGGGGTGCACCCAGTTCATGGGCCACCCCCGATGAAAACCGCCCCAGGGCAGCCAGGCTTTCCTGCTCACGCAAGCGCTCGGTCATTTGAATGTGTTCGCGGTGTTTCTGGTCAAGCTGGTCGCGCATGCTTTCAATGGCATCGAGCATGCGATTCAGGCCACGTCCCAGGGCGGCCAACTCGTTGGGGCCACTGATCCGGGCTCGGTGTGCCTGCTCGCCGGCCTCGACCCGGCCCATGCTGGCGAGCAGACGCTCGACATGGCGAACCACGGCCAGGCGATGACCGATCAACAGGATCACGAACATCAGCAACATCACGGCGCCAAACACCCACCAGCCTCGATCACGAATCTCGCCCAGGCGCTGGGCGATTTCGCTTTCCTGGCGGACCACCTGAAGCAAACCTTCGATGCGACCGGTCGGCGCGGTCAACGGGACGAAATACGAATACACTTCTTCGCCCGCCAGTTCAGCGTAACGCCCCAGTTCCTCGCCCAGGGCGACCACTTCGGCCGCCTCCGCCTGCTCCTGCCAGCCGGGTCGCACCTCACCGGCCGTGGCGACGCGGCGGCCATTGGCATCGAACACATAGGCGCCGTACACACGGCCGATATCGAATACCGCGTTCAGGGATTCCTCGATTCGATCCAGATCCCGATCGATCAAGGCCTGTTGCACGGGCACGCGCATGGCCCGGGCGACCAGTTCGATCTCCTTTTCCAGGCGGTGCTCGACCAGGTTCTCGACCGTGTTGAAGCTGATCCAGACCAGCAGGCTGGCCAGCAGGGTCAGGGGCAGAAAGATCTGCAGAATCAATTGGGCTTTGAGGCTGTGCATGACTACATTATATGGCGCATGGGTCATATTGACACACTTTTCGCGCTCTAAAAACTACAGCGTTGGTGTAACTTGTTGATTAATATCACCCGGTTTTCTTTGGCACGGAAAGTGCATTAAAGTCCCTGCAAGTTTTTTGATTCATCAACTCGAAGGAATGAACATAATGAAGATTCGTCATACATTCATGCTGATCGCATTCTCACTGGCCCTGATTTTCGGCGGCCACGCCCTGGCCCAGGATTACCAGATGCAACAGCAACAGCCTGAAACCGTCGACGTGTCTGAGCAGCAGCTTCAGCAGTTCGCTGATGCGCAGGTTCAGATCTCGGAGATCCAGCAGGATTTTGCCGGTCGTCTGCAAAACGTTGAAGATCCGGAAAAGGCTCATGAGCTGCAGATCGAAGCCAATGAGAAAATGACCGACGCCGTTGAAGACGCCGGCTTGAACGTGCAGTCGTTCAATGAAATCGCCATGGCGATCCAGAACGATCCCGAACTGCAGCAGCGTCTGACCACCATGCTGCAGAATCAGCACTAAAATGTGCTGATTGGTCGCGGGTCGCCTGCCCCGGCGATCCGAAACCAACCCAAACCGGATGGCCGGACCCGTTCGCGGGTCCGGCTTTTTTGTGCCTGATTAGCGTCGAACTGAAGCGGAATTCACCGCTCGAGGACGGCGTTGGCTGGAACGAAGCCCGCGTACTGGGACACGACGCTAATCAGGTTTTTGTCAAGGACCATATATGGGCTTGCCGCTGCGAACGTACTGATCGAGGACCTTGGCCGCCTGGGTGCGAAGCAGGCTACGCACCACCGTAATGCCGCGGGCCGCCAGGTGTTCGACCCAGTCGTCCGGTCGATCGCCTTCATCGAAGCCGGCCGCCTCGGCGTCAGCCTTGCCCGCCCCACACAACACCGAGCGCACACCCGACCAGGGAATCGCACCCATGCACATGGCGCAGGGCTCGCAGGAAGTCACCAATTGCATTTCCCCCCGTCCTGCTCTGGACAGATTCCAGGAGGCCAGCGCCTGCTGGGCCAGGCTCAAGGCCATGATTTCGGCATGGGCCGAAGAACAATTGGCCGGCTCGACCCGATTCACGCCCAAAGCAATGATCTTTCCGGTATCGCGCTCAACGACCAGCGCTCCAAACGGCCCGCCACTGTCATGGACCACATTCTGGCGTGACAGACTGATCGCCACGGCCATGCGGTCTTCGGGAGATTCCAGGGACTCGGGCAATTGCTCGCAAAACAAATTGACCCAGGACGGCAAATCAAGTCGCAGTGATCGCGGCAACTTCATGATTCCGTCCGAACCCTTACCGCTTCGAACAGCGCCACCCCGGCGGCGACCGAGACATTGAGGCTTTCCATGCTTCCGGGCATGGGAATGTGAATCAGACCATCGCAACGCTTGCGGGTCAACTGGCGCAATCCTTTTTCCTCCCCACCCAGCACCAGCGCCAGCGGACCGGTCAGGTCGGCCTCGAACAGGCTGCCACCCGTCGACTCGACAGCCAGACCCAGCCGCCACACACCTTGATCACCCAGCATGGCGAGTGAGCGTGCCAGATTGGTCACCACGGCCAGCGGAATCAATTCCGCCCCACCGGCCGCCGAACGCCGAGCCACGGGGGTCAGGGGTGCGGCTCGATCCCGCGGGATAACCACCGCAACGGCGCCCGCGGCAGCCGCCGAGCGCAGGCAAGCACCGAGATTGTGCGGATCCTGCACGCCATCAAGCACCAGAAGCAGCGGGTCGCCTTCACATTCCTCCAGCAGCACTTGCAAGCCGTGATCGTCAATCGGCTCACGCGGCTGAAACTCGGCAATCACACCCTGGTGACGCACGCCTTTGGCCATTCGCTCCAGGCTTTGCTCATCGCTTTTCTGAATGCTGATGCCGTGCGCCATGAGATCTCCGGCCAGCGCTTCCAGTCGCTGACCACCTGGCTTGATCCATGCTCGAACAATACGCTCCGGGGCATGGTCAACTAGCCCGGAGACCGCATTGATTCCCATGACCAGCTCACGCTTCATCTGAATCCCCGCTCAGGCGCAGGTCAATCTTGCGTTCCTCCAGGTTGACCGACGCGACCTGAACCTGAACCCGGTCGGCCAAGCGAAACTGCTTGCCGCGGCGCTTGCCGGTCAGACTGTGGCTGACCGGATCAAAGTGGTAGTAATCATTCGGCATGGCCGTGACATGTACCAGACCACTGATTCCGAAACGGGTCATTTCAACAAATAACCCGAAACTGGTCACTCCGGTGACGATGCCGTCGAACTGATCGCCGATATGACGCTGCATGAACTGACACTTGAGCCGTTCATCCACATCTCGGCTGGCCTCCTCGGCGCGCCGTGAAGTCCACGAACAATGCCGACCCAGTTCAACCATGTGCGCGTCGGAATACGGAAAGCTCCGGCGGTCCTGCTTGCGAACCCGATGCTTGATGGCCCGGTGCAGCAGCAGATCAGGGTAACGTCGAATGGGCGAGGTGAAATGCGCGTAGTCGGACAGGGCCAGTCCGAAATGGCCCTTGTTTTCGGGCTGATACACGGCCAGCGCCATGCTGCGCAGCAGCACGGCATTGACCAGGTGTTCATTTTCACGGCCGAGCACCTGGGATTGCAGGGAGGCAAACTGGGCCGGCTCCGGTGTTTCCTTCCAGCTCACCTTCAGGCCTTGAGCGCGCACAAAGGCTTCCAGCCCTTCGAGCTTGTCGGCCGGCGGCGGTTCGTGAACCCGGTAGAGCATGGGCAGATTGCTCTTGCCGACAAAGCGTGCCGCCTCGACGTTGGCCAGGATCATGCATTCCTCGATCAGGCGATGGGCGTCATGGCGGGTACGCAGGCGAATATCGGCGACCCGGCCGTCGGCATCGAACTGGAACTGCACTTCCTGGGAATCAAAATCCAGCGCCCCGCGGCGGGCCCGACGTCTGGCCAGGATCCGGTAAACGTCGAACAGGGCATCCAGGTTGCCGAGCACGTCTGAAAAACGTTCCCGCAGGCGACTGTCACCGTCGACCATCATGCGCTTGACCTGGTCATAGGTCAGACGGGCATGCGAGCGCATCAGCGCTTCGCGAAAGCGGCTGGATCGAACCTTGCCTTTTTCGTCCAGGCGCATGTCGCAGACCATGCACAGGCGCTCTTCGTCAGGTCGCAATGAACACAGGCCATTGGACAGGGTCTCGGGCAGCATGGGAATGACCCGGTCGGGAAAGTACACCGAGGTGCCGCGCTTGCGCGCCTCTGTATCCAGCACATCCTGATGACGAACGTACTCGGCCACATCGGCAATGGCCACTACCAGGCGGAATCCATTGTCGGTTCGCTCGGCAAAGACCGCATCATCAAAATCTCGCGCATCGGCCCCATCGATGGTGATCAGCGGCATTTCGCGCAGATCCATGCGCTCGGCGGCAATCGAGGCATCGACCGAATCGCCGAACGCCTCCGCGGCCGATTGCACCTCGTCGGGAAACTCGTGCGGCAAGGCATGGGAAAAAATTGCAATGTCCGTGGCAATGCCCGGCTCGTCGGCCTGGCCCAGTACCGCTTCGATTCGTCCCACCGGATCGCGCTC
>PWWM01000136.1 GCA_003561495.1 Gammaproteobacteria bacterium | reverse complement strand
CCTTGAGGTCCTTCCGGCCCTTGAGGACCCTGTGGTCCCTGTGGCCCCTGATCGCCCGGATCACCTTTCGGTCCGGTTGGTCCTGGCGGCCCGGTATCGCCTGTTGGTCCGGTGGGTCCTTCCGGCCCAGTATCGCCTTGAGGCCCCGCCGGCCCTTCATTCCCGTCCAGCGCAAACATCGCCACCGGGGTGGGTCGCACCGCTTGGCGTGGTGTCAGGGGGCTGCCGTTGACCCGGACTTCAAGGTAACGAGCCTGCTGGTTGAAGGCTGCTGCGCCAAAATCCAGCTCGACCTGGAACAGCCCGTCTTCTATCGGCCAATCGTCCCTTGTCTGAGTGGTTCCAATCTGATTGCCGCCAGCAGGCTGATCAAAGAGGCGAAATTCAAGGTTGGCATTCCCGGTAAAGGGTGCATTCCCTTGCTGCAGCTGTCCCTGGTAGGTGAAAGTGGAATCTTGGGCTGATGCTGAAGTGAAGGCAGCCAAGGCAAAAACAAAGCTGACCAAACAGACAGTGAGACGCATTTTTCCGTTCCTGGATTTGAGAGGTTCTACTCAACATCCGAAAGTCAGGCTGGAAGTACGCCAATGCTGCCTCGCCAGCGTCCCGATCATCGAGGAGCGTTCAGGCAGGCAGCCGCCTTTGCGGAGAAACTCTTATGGTTCTGCTTCGAAACGATCCCGGAGCAGGAGACTCACGCCCGTTGTCAGAGTCGCTGTCACCGCCGTCTCGCCTAGTGGATCGGCCGTGGACTCGATTGTCAACAATACGCTGTCCGTTGCTCCATCACCGGCTTCCAGGGGAATATCGACGTTGACCTCGAAGATCTCACTTTCTTCCGGATCCAGTGTCAGGCTGGTTGACGATACCCCGGTAGTCCAGGCATGTCCGGACAGGCTCACGTCGAAGGTGTCGACCGCCGTTCCGGCATTACCCACCCGCAGGCTATAGATGACTGTTTGACCGGGATCAGCCAGCGCCGAAGACGTGGTCGGATCGAGCTGGATGGCAAAGTCTTCATCCACGACATGCATGGTGACCGGTACGTCCAGTGATCCGTAAGGCGTGGTGTTGTGAATCCTTAGCGTGGCGTTGTACAGGCCGGGACCGTCCACCTCCGGCACATCCGCATTGAAATGGAGCTCAATGGACTGCGAGCCCTTCGCTTCCAGGGTACCGGACTTGGGACTTTCATCGAGCCAGGCGACATCGTCGCCCGCGGCCAGAAATGTCACCGCATTGTAGAAAATCTGACCCACATCGCCCGACCAGTTGGAGTAGAAACCTGGATAGGAATTGATCGCAACCACCCTGCCTAAGTGGGCCACGAACTGTTCTCCGTCATCCCAACTTGCAACTAGTGTCGCCTCGGGATTCAGGTCCACGACATTCCGGAATGAGTCTGAAGCGCTGCTGACCCCCTCCATCAATGGATGACCTGGATCGTAAGTACCCAGATCGGCAGACGCCGAATGATGACCGCCATTGATGTTGACAAACGGACTGTAATTATCGCTCACGAAACGCCCGCCCAGTCCAATGAAGCTATCATCTGTCCAGTTGAAAACAGCCTGGATGACCGTGCCGCCCCCATCCACATAGTCGGCCAGCACATCGCCCATCAGATTACGATCGACATAGTTGGCACCCCCGGCGCCGCTACTCCAGGTAATGACCACGTGATAATCCTGCAGCACAGCCGGCGGCGGGATCGAGCCCTCACTACCGGTGGCCAGCCAGATATCGACATCGAGGTCGGAATACCCCTCCAGAATGGAGCGCAACGGTTCGGCTTCTTCAATGTCGGCGTATACGATCAATACATCCAGAAGCATACTGTCGGTGGTTGCCGGACCCAGCCCCGCAACCGACTGATCCTGAGCAATCGTCTCATCCTCGAGCTCGACGATCTGGAATTCCGCAGCCAGGTTGCCGGAATTTTGCAAGGTCAGTGGCACGGTTGTTTCAGTGCCGAGCAGCACAGTTACATCCACCGAGGCGGGATCGGCATGAAGATGGCCGGCCGGCAGCCAAAATGATTGTTCTATCGTCGCGCCATTGCTCATATTCAATACAACTTCTTCTTCAGCATAACCGCCGGCGTGAAAGACCGTGAGGGTAGTGCTCCCTTCGGGAACGAACATCAGGAAGAATGCATCGTCGACATTTGGGTAATCCGGGGTGGGCACGGTGTGAGTAACCGATCCTGTTGTCGAATCGGTTATCATCGCGCCATTCAGGGGTTCGCCGGTGTTGTCATCATAGACATGCCCGACGACCAGGCCGCCTGGCGCAGGTTTGCACTCATCTCCTTCAAAGATTCTGAGTGCATCGACATAGTATCCGGCGCCGTTTACCCAATCGTCGGTCACCAGGCGGAAGCGAAACTGCACATCGCTACTGCCGGCGGCCGCCGACAGATCATACGACATCTCGGTCCACTCAACCTCTTCCCAAGTGTTGTCATTCTCCCACATAACCGCCCAGCGTGGCTGGTTGAATCTGACCTCAGCCGTGGCCTGGTCCCAAGCGTTCGACTCGGTTTCCCAGGCCTGCAGCCAGCGAGCAGTCAGGCTTGTGCCGGGCTCAATGCCTGACAAATCAATGATCGGGGATACGATGGCTTCATCGGCATCGTCATTGTAATTGCCGACGTGATTGGTACCCCAGCAATTGCTCCGCTCGCCACATTCAAATGGCCAGGTCACCGCCGCTCCCCATTGCCACGGCGCTGGCGCCGGGCCGTCAATGACAAATCCACCATCATCGGCCGAAAAATCTTCGTAGTACAGGTACTCCTTGCGGTAACCGGGAGCCGAACAGCTATCCAGATCGGCTTCGAGCAGGAAATCCTCGACAATATGATCTGTCAAAGGGCCAACCGAGCGAGTGGTACTGATGTAGTTGTCGTCCCAGTCCCTGACCGCCAGACTGAACTCGAAACCTCCTTGCAAGGAAATACTGTAGGTACCATCGACCGGATCGGTCCAGACTTTCTGGTTAAAATCCAGGACTTCAATCGATGCATACAATGGCCATCCGGTTGCTGCATCGGTCACTTGCCCGGTGACTTGCCAAGTGGGCGCCGGTTCCAATTCAACATCAAGTACCGTCGATTCATCGGCTTCAATCACCAGGCCGGCAACGGTCTTCGGCAAGTGCCAACTGTAAGACACCGTGACGTCATAAGTATCCTCGGCGAGAAGCCGCGAATAGTGACCCAGACCATCCGTGAAGGCGTAGAAAACCGCAGAAGTTGACTGACTGACAATCTTGAGCAGGGCTGCAAATGCGGGATTGCCGTCGGCCTCTGTGATATGGCCCGACAGGGTACCAAACTCCGCAAGATTGAAGGTCGCTCCCACTGACTGCAGCTCGTTCATAAGCACTGTACAGGTATTGGCATAACCGCTGCAGGCGCCGGACCAACCGCCAAAGGAAGAACCTTCGGAGGGAGCCTGCGCCAGAGTAACGCTTGAATTGTTGGCGAAATTTCCCGAACAGGTGCCCGGACAACTGATGCCGCCGGGAGTAATGTGGCTAGAAACAACACCTGAACCGGTTCCAGACAATTCAACCTCAAGTCCGCGTGAAGGCAATCCCCAATTCATCCAATTTTCAATCAAGGGTTGATTCTGCCATACCAATCGAGGTCCGAAATTGTAACCGCCGGACGGGAAACCATAACCATGAATGGCGACTATTCTTCTGATGGTCGGTGTGAAGAACTGCTGCCATACGGGTCCGCCACTGTTGCCTCCGCTGGTATCGGCCAGATAGGCCAGGAGGCGCCCTTGAACTGAATGAACCGCGTCTGTCGAATGCCACATGGCCGAAGTGTTAACACCATGAGCGGTTGCCGGGTAGCCGGCAAGATGAATTTCACTTCCCTCCGACGGTGAGATGTCAAAGACCAAGGGCATGTAGGTGGAATTGAGTACGTTCGAGAAGGAAGCCGTGTAATGCGAAGAGGCGTAGTCGTATTGATACGCTGCACTAGTTCCTTCATTATCGATATACTGCTGGTTGGTTTCCCAGTCGCTTGCGGACCACAATCCATACGGCCTGATAACCAGCCCTTCATCGACATCCTGACGCTGTCCGGGAGCTATCGAAACCGAGCTGGCGAAACCCCCTCTGGCGGACCTATAGACACAATGAGCATTGGTCAGGGCCACGTGCGGCGCAATCAAGAACGCCGTGCAACGGGCACTCGTATCATTGGGATAAGTCATGCCCTGAAATGCAATCGTTCGCCAGGGAAACTGCGTGGTCGAGGTGATTCGGACACGATCATCGTCACCAATCACTACTTGGGGAGAATAAGAGCCGTATTTTGCAACCCCGGATGGTTCCGCATCAGGAAAAGTGAATTCCGCAGGGGTGTCGGGCTCATCCCTTTCGATTTCTCGCCGGGCAGGATCATAGGTCCGGGGTGGCATGGCCGGCGGTACGTTCAGCGAGGGATCTTCGGGGTCCAGAATTTCAATCTGGTCTGCCTCCGGCTCCACCACCATCCATCGAGCCGAGACTTCCAGAAGTGATCTTGCCTGCTGTTGGGTCAACACTTCAATATGAGGCGCGTCCAGAATAATGCAGAATTCACCCCCACCTAGATCGTATTCTCGCCACTTGTGGAAAGTCTCCTCGATGATCTGCAGCACGATCCGGTCCGGCGGAAGTTGCTCCTGTACAGAAGTGCAATCTCGAACCATAGAAAGATCCGCTGACGTTTCACGAACCAGTGGACCTTCCATGTGCCCGCTAAAGGCAGGACCGGCCCACATCGCAAGGACAAACAAGGCCAGCCAGCAGCTCCTGACTCTGCAACGTGGTAGCACCAATTGCTCCCCGAGACCCGACAGCGAACTGAATGAAGCCCTGTTGGTATGGGCCATGGTCGATTTCCTAAGCAATCACACAATACAGACGTACGTTATGACTTTCGAAGTTGCGCCATGGTCTCGGATCACACTTGAGACGGCATCTTAGATGACTTGAAGGGCGCAAGCCACACTTCGGCTTACCAGTCAGAGCACCACCAGAGCCTCCCTAGGAATCAAAGCTACGTTCCATTTTATGGACCACAAGATCACGAACCTTTGCCGAAAGAAAGTGCGATGGGATGTACCTCAAGCGATACGAACGCCGTGATGGCCTGGCGGTTGCTTTCACAAAATCAAGGAT
>PWWM01000143.1 GCA_003561495.1 Gammaproteobacteria bacterium | reverse complement strand
CCACCCGTGCCCGGCCACGACTGTCAACCCGGCCGATAAAGCACAGGGCCTTGCCCCGCCCCGGTGCTTGATCAACACGATGTTGCCAGTACTCATCGATCGCCGCGCCTGCCTTCAGAAAAGTATTGAGATCCGCTCCGGCCAGCATCGGTGGCACCAGGCTTTCGATATGCACATCATCAAGATTCAGTGCGAGGCCGGCCTCCCGGGCCAGAATGACCAGCTTGCGAGCCACGTCTACGCCATCCAGATCATGACGGGGATCCGGCTCGGTCAACCCGTGGGCGTGCGCCTGTGTCAGAGCTGCGGAAGGTGATAGCCTGGAATTGGCCAGCGTGCACAGCTGCCAGCCATCAGGCCGATCGACCAAGCGCGTCAGCAATCGTGACCCGACCCGGCCGGGACCGACCAGCGCGATCGCCAGTCGAGACGATGGAATTTCGGCTGTCAGTCTGGCCAGGTTGTCAACGCGCGCCATGATGCTTGACCCGCTGGCTCACCGACTCGGCCCGATCCAGGGCTCTGAGAATATCTGCGCCCAGGTCCTCGACCGCCTCCAGTCCCACCGATAGCCGCAACAACCCCGGCGCCAGCCCTGCCCGCGCCTGGTCCTCGGCCGACATCGCTGCATGAGTCATGGTCGAAGGGTGAGCGATCAGGGTTTCCACCCCACCCAGGGACTCGGCCAGGGAGATGGTTTCCAGGCCATCGACGAAGCGTCGCACTGCCGCCTCTCCGTCATACAGCTCGAAACTGAGCATGGCCCCGAAACCGGACTGTTGACGACGGGCAATCAGGTGACCCGGGTGAGTGGCCAGCCCGGGATAATGGATCCGGCGCACTGCAGGATGCCTTTCCAGCAATTCGATCAGAGATTCCACATTGTCCTGATGAGCGCGCATGCGCACCGCCAGGGTCCGCAGGCCACGCAGGGTCAGCCAGCTGTCGAAAGCACCACCGGTAATCCCGACACAGTTGGCCCACCAGGCCAATTCCTCACCCAGGCCCTGATCGGCCGCGATCACCGCACCGCCGACCACGTCGGAGTGGCCGTTGATGTACTTGGTGGTCGAATGCACCACAATCTCGGCCCCCAGAGCGATGGGATTTTGCAGCGCAGGGGACAGAAAGGTGTTGTCGGCCACGACCAGGCCGCCGTGGCGATGGGCCAGCGCGGCTACCCGCTCGATGTCGGTGATTCGCAGCAACGGATTGCTGGGGGTTTCCAGCCAGACCATGCGTGCCCCCGGAACGGCCCGCTGCCAGGCCTGCTCATCCTGGAAATCGACCCATTCGAGTTGGAATGCACCCTTCTTGGCCCAGGCATCGAACAACCTAAATGTGCCGCCGTAGCAATCCAGCGGCGCCACCAGGCGATCATCGCGTCTGAGTAGTTGCAACACGGTGGTGATGGCGCCCATGCCGGTGGCCGTCACCGTGGCGGCCTTGCCACCCTCCAGGTCTGCCAGTGCTTCGGCCAGCAAGTCTCTAGTCGGATTGCCTGAGCGACTGTAATCATGACGACGCGGCTTGCCGAACTCGGCAAACGAAAAAGTGCTCGACAGACAGACCGGCGGCGCCACCGCGCCATGACTGGCATCACTATCGATTCCAGCGCGGACTGCAATAGTGGCCGGTTGACGGACGCTCATGAGTACACCTCCCCGGTCAGCAGGCGACCCAGTAGAGCGTTGAAAACCTCCGGCTCCTTGAGAAAGGCATCGTGGCCGTAGACCGATTCGAGTGGATGCAGCCGACATCGCTGCCCCAATCTCGCGGCCAGAGCCGCCATTTCGGCGGGCGTGACCAGATGGTCCGAATCCACACTGACCAGGTCGACCGGACAGGTAATGCGATCCACATCAACCTGATGACTATCCAGCGATTCCGACAAACTCAGATAGCGATCAGCATCGAAGTTGTCACTGAAACACTTGCCGACATGGTCCAGGTAGGCACGGGTTGAGGCCAATGATTGATCGGCACTGGTCCCGCCAAAGCGTTCGTCAAACAGGCTGGCCGGCCGATAAGTGGTCATGGCCAGCGCCCGCGCCAGGGCCACTGCCCGGCTTGTCTGGCCGCTGTCGTGGCCCAGACGGAGGATTTCCCGCTGTACATGCCGAATTGCCATGATGGACGGGCGGGCACGATCGGCCCCACTGATTGCGATCAATCGCTCCAGGCGATGACCATGATGGGCTGCAAAGGCCAGTCCAACCATGGCTCCGTAGGAGGCTCCGACCAGGGCGGAAGCGCGGTCGATGTCGAGATAGTCGAGCACGCCGGCCAGGGCATGCGCCTGGACCGTGGTGGTGATTCCCTGTCCTGGATTCCCACAATGATCAAGCCAGTCGATGCCCAGAACCGAACATCGCCCGGGATCAAGAGCCAACCCGCAGCCATACAGGGCACGCCACCAGCATTGCACCTGGCGATTGGCGCTGATGCCGCCCAGGGCAATGACGACCGGGCCGTGCGGGTTGCCATGCAGTCGGAAACGCACCTGAATCGGCGCCTGACCCGGCATGGACCATGCCATGGACTCATCCATCAGCACGGATGCCGGGGTCGTGGCGGATACGGGGTTGAAGGTTTCCGGTGGCCGGAAAGCGACAGCCTGATTCATGTTGGAGCCTCCTTGGGCGATGAGTTCAAGTCAGGCAACTCATCGACAAGGCCGGCGGATTCGAGAGGGGAGTGACTCGCCTGGACCCGGATCGAAAACCTGTTGCAACGACACCCCGGGTGAGGCGTTCACACATCTCTCGGCGGACTGCCCCATGGCAGTCTCCGCAGGAATTGGCACCGTTGCAAGGATCGATCAGCGCTAAATCGCTGTGGATCATCGCAGGTTGCCCCGACGTCAAAGGGCCTGTCCCTCAGTCGGTCTCGATGAGTTGTCGGGATCCAGACTAGACGCAACCCTCCGGGCAGGTCAACTAACTTGTCGTTATAAGGCGCCGGCATTACCATGAGCGCCCTTGTCCCCAATGCCTTGGCGGCTGCATTCATGACGACTGACCAAATCATTCTTGCCACCATCCTGGTCGCCACCATCGTGATGTTCATCTGGGGTCGCTGGCGTCACGACATGGTGGCTGCGGGCGCGCTGTTGCTGTGTGTATTCGCCGGCCTGGTGCCGCGCGGCGAGGCTTTTGCCGGGTTCGGCCACCCGGCGGTGATCACGGTGGCCTGTGTGCTGGTACTCAGTCGCGGACTGCAGACCTCCGGTGCGGTCGATGTCATCACCAGCAGGATGCTGCCGTCCGGTGGATCGACCTGGCTGAACATCACCGCCCTGGTGCTGTTGGCGGCCGTGCTGTCGGCATTCATGAACAACGTTGGTGCACTGGCGCTGCTCATGCCGGTAGCCATCCAGATTGCGCAACGCCATGGGATGGCCCCCGGTCAAGTGCTGATGCCCCTGGCATTCGGCTCCATCCTCGGCGGCATGACCACGCTGATCGGCACCCCGCCCAACCTGATCGTCTCGGGTTTTCGCGAACAGGCCGGCCTGGGCAGCTTTACCATGTTTGACTACTCGCCGGTGGGGATCACCGTGGCACTGGCGGGACTTTTGTTCGTTTTGCTACTGGGGCGCTTTCTCATTCCGGTTCGGCAGCGCTCCGATGTGGAGGACTTCGAAACCGGAAACTACCTGACTGAAGCCCGGGTCGAGGATGATTCAAAAGCAGTCGGCATGTCAATCCGGGAAGCCGAGCGGGCCATCGAGGAAAGCGATGCCCAGATCGTCGCCATGATTCGCGACGAGATGCGCCTGGATGCGCCCCACGGCAATCGCCGCATCCGTGCCGGCGACATCCTGGTCATCGAATCCGAACCCAAGTCACTGGTGACCGCCTTGCAGGCGCTGAAAATCCGCCTGGAAGAGGACAAGCCGGCTGAACCCGAGGATCTGCAGGCTCAGACTGTTGCAACGGAGAAGGAAAAGTCTGCTGCGGACGACAACCAGGAACCCTCTGGAGAGGAATCCGATGAAGGCACGACAGGAAGCGACAATGGGGAGATTGCCCTGCTGGAGTTGGTCGTCATGCCGACCTCGGGCATCATTGGTCGCTCGGCTCGCGGCCTGCGTCTGAGAACTCGTTACGGCATCAACCTGCTGGCCGTTTCCCGCCAGGGACGTCGCAATGTGGCGCGCATGCGCACGCTACGGTTTCGTCCCGGCGATGTACTTCTGATGCAGGGCTCACTGGAAACCCTGCAGGAATTCGCCATTCATTCCGGTTGCGTACCTCTGGCTGATCGTTCATTACGATTGCCGCAACCTCGAGAGGCAACCATTGCGGCCCTGATCATGCTGACGGCAGTCATTGCCGCGGCCTTCGGATTGTTTCCGGCCGCTGTCGCCTTTGCCGCCGGGGTTCTGGTGGCCATGGCTACCCGCGTAGTGCCTCCACGCAAGGTCTACGAGGCCATCGACTGGCCGGTTATCGTTCTGCTGGCTGCACTCATTCCGGTGGCCGGCGCCATGGCCAGCACGGGTACCGCCGACTTGATCGCCGCATTCCTGCTCGAATCACTGGGTACCGGATCGGTCGTTCTGGCCCTGGCGGTCATGCTGGTGGTCACCATGACGCTTTCGGATTTCATGAACAATGCCGCCACGGCCGCGGTCATGTGTCCAATCGCCATTAGTGCGGCCCACGGCCTGGGAGTCAGCCCGGATCCCTTCCTGATGGCAGTAGCGGTCGGAGCCTCATGTGCATTTCTGACTCCCATCGGGCACCAGAACAACACCCTGATTCTCGGTCCCGGCGGGTTTCGCTTTGGCGATTACTGGCGCCTTGGGCTGCCGCTCGAGGTGATTGTAGTGGCTGTTTCCATCCCGATGATCCTGCTGGTCTGGCCCCCTTGAGCCCGGAGATTTGTCCAACGTCGCCATTTGGCGCTAGACTTGATGCCGGGTGAGGCACAAGGAAAATCGGGTGAGCCAACCGCAGTACTATCTTGAAGCCGAGGATTCAGCGCCTGGCGACATCACCGCCTATCCCATCGATGCCTGGCCATGCGTGGTCGGGCGCGGCAGCGATTGTCAATTGCAACTCGACTTCGATCGAATTTCACGGCGTCATGCCCGTTTCGAAATGCTTGGAAATGGCCTGCAGGTCACCGACCTGGACAGCACCAACGGAACCTTCGTCAATCACGACCGTATTGATTGCCCAACCGAAGTGCACGATGGTGACACCATTCACTTCGCCGATCATGCCTTCCAACTGCGTCACCGCGATCCTTCCGGTCAGACCCTTGCCAGTCCCGAGGGCCAGAGGATCAGAGGCGGCACCGATACGGTGATCGGCTTTACGGCTTCACCCACCGGGTTTCCGGTCCAGGCACCTGAAATGTTCGAGTTACTCAACGACGAACTCGTATGTGCCACCCGTCAGATCATGGTCTCAGGCCGCGGCACCGTGCTTGCCAATGCCCTGCGGGCCCGCAGCACCCACCCGCGCCTGGGCGCTGACTCGGCCACGCTGATCGGGCTTTCAGAGCAGCTCGGCGAAGAGCTGCGCCTGTCACAAATGATGCGCCGCATTGCCTTGCAACAGGCCGACAAGGCCAATCTGCAGACCGATCTGTTTCTCACCATACACCCGGCCGAATGTGAGGAGCCCGAGGTTCTGATCGATGATCTCAAACACCAGTGCCAACGCTATCGTCACCTGGTCACGATTTTTGAATTGCCATTCAATGCACTCAGATCCACGCCTCGGGGTGGCAAATTGCCATCCAGGCTGAAAGATCTTGGCGTGGACATCTGCGCGTGCGAGTTAAGCGCCGATGACGATCCGGCTGAGATTGAAAGCCCCATCGCCTATGTTTGTATTTCGGCAAACCATGATCCCGATCGAGTCGAGCGCATGATCGGCCAATGGCGAGATATCGCCACCATTGTCATTGACGACCTTGACGACCGCGGCCTGGTTGATCGTTTTCATCAGGCGGGTGCTGCCTTGTTTCGAGGCCCCGCAATCGGCCCGGAGCGCGAAATCGGCTCTTGACATCGACTTCGAGAACCGCAATAGTGAGGCTAGCGCCGATTTGAGCCAGCTTGCGGGCGCTTGACAAGTTCAGCTAAAGCGGTCGCCCAAAGGCGCTGCCCTCCTGTTCGCTGAATCTCAAGCATCTTGTCAAGCTGGTCCAGGGTCGGAATGACTTGACCAGGATTCCACCATGAAACTTCAGCAATTACGCTACCTGACCGCCATTGCCGAGAATGGTCTGAACATCACCAACGCCGCCGAGGCTCTTTATACCTCGCAACCGGGAGTGAGCAAGCAGATTCGGCTGCTGGAGGACGAACTGGGCCTGAAGTTGTTTGTCAGGCGCGGCAAACGCATTGAGGCACTGACTCCGGCCGGTGAGAAGGTCGTCGAGCGGGCCAGTCAGGTCCTGCAGCAAGTCAGTGCGATCAAGACACTGGCCGATGAGTTGCGTGGTGAAGTCAAAGGGCGCCTCAGTCTGGCGACTACGCAAACGCAGGCCCGATATGTCCTGCCCTCCATCATTGATGCATTTCGCAAGCGCTTTGGTGAGATCAACATCGAGCTGCACCAGGGCACCTCCGAACAGATTGCGCAGATGATTGCCGAGCGACAGGCGGACTTTGCCATGGCCACCGGCAGCACGGAACTATTCACCGAGGTGATCAAGCTGCCGGTCTATCGCTGGGACCGTGTCGTGGTGGTGCCGCGCAACCATCCCCTGGTAGAGTCAGAGGGTCCGCTTGATCTGAGACAACTGGCCCACTTCCCGCTGGTCACTTACCTGTTCAGTGATCGTTCCGATTCGTCACTGATGAAAACCTTCGCCGGCGAGGATCTCACCCCTAGAATTGCCTTCACTGCCCGGGATTCCGATGTCATCAAGACCTATGTCCGCACCGGCCTGGGGGTTGGACTGGTCGCCGGAATGGCCATCGAACCGGACCTGGATGGCGACCTGGTCGTCATTGATGTCAGCCACCTTTTTCCACGCCTGACCACCTGGATTGGTTTTCGCAAGGACCTGCTGCTTAAAAACTACCATGGCGACTTTCTCAAACTGATCGCACCCCACATCGATCCGCATGTGATTGACGATGCGCTCAAGGGGAGGCCGATCCCGGACTACGAACAGCTGCTGCGCGACACCAAGTTGCCACTGAGAGGTTGAGGATTCGCTGGAGATGATCGAGGAATTCTGAACCCGGAAATTCAAGCAGTATCCGGGTACACTGACTGCATTCTTCGATGAACTATTCGGATTGCCTGGATGAGTGATCAACAGCCGGTCTGGCATGCCCTGAACGACGATCAGGTGCTGGACAAAATCGATAGCAACGACAAGGGCCTGAGTGCATCCACGGCAAAGGAGCGACTCGAGCAATACGGCCCCAACGCCCTGCCCAGCGCCAAGCGACGACCGATCCTGGTGCGCTTTTTCTCCCAGTTCCACAACGTATTCATCTACGTTCTGCTGGCGGCCAGCGTGATCGCGGCGTTGCTGGATTTGTGGATCGACACCGCAGTCATTCTGGCCGTGGTGCTGATCAATGCGCTGATCGGTTTCATCCAGGAAGGCAAGGCCGAGCAGGCCATGGCGGCCATCGGCAAGATGCTGGCGCTCAAGGCGCGAGTGCGTCGCGATGGTCACTGGCAGGAGGTCGATGCCGAAACCCTGGTGCCCGGCGACATTGTACGAATCTCCTCGGGGGACCGTGTTCCAGCCGATATCCGACTACTCGAGACTCATGGGCTGAGAATTGATCAGGCCGCATTGACCGGAGAATCCGTGCCGGTCGGCAAGTCCGACGAACCGGATGATGAAGACACCGACCTGGCCGACCGTCGCAGCATGGCCTATTCCGGGTCCATGACCACCAATGGCCAGGGTATCGGCGTGGTCACCGTGACCGGTCGGGAAACCGAGCTGGGCCGGATCAGCGGCATGCTGGAAACCGTGCAGACGCTGACCACGCCGTTGCTCAAGCGCATCAACCGCTTTGCCAAGATCCTGACGGTGGTCATTCTGGTCCTGGCCGTCCTGGTCATCAGCCTCGGGGCGCTGGTCCACGGCCTGCCATTGTCAGAGGGTCTGATCGCAGGGATCGCCCTGGCCGTGGCCGCAATCCCCGAGGGGCTGCCGGCCATCATCACCATCACCCTGGCCATCGGGGTGCAGCAAATGGCCCAACGCAAGGCGATTGTGCGTCGACTGCCAGCGGTCGAAACGCTGGGTTCAGTGAGTATCATCTGCTCCGACAAGACCGGCACCCTGACCCGCAACCAGCTCAAGGCCCTGGCCGTGGCCCTGATTGATGAAGACCTCGACCCGGCAGAGCACAGCAAGACCCGCACCGAAGCGGCCCGTCGCCTGTTGCGCACTGCCGTGCTGTGCAATGACCATGAGCCGGGCAGTGACAGCGGTGATCCGCTGGAAATGGCGCTGAGCGAGCTGGCCGAGCACTTCGGGATGGACATCGAAAGCACCCGCGAAGAACATCCGCGTTCGGGATTGCTGCCGTTTTCCTCCGACACCAAGCTCATGGCAACCCTGAACGAGCGATTGTTGTGCGTGAAGGGTGCTCCAGAGGCCCTGCTGGATCGCTGTCAGCGACAACTTGACAGCGACAAGTCCAGTGAGCTGAACCGCGATTTCTGGGAACAGAAACTGGATGAATTGACCGGCAAGGGTTTGCGCGTCCTGGCCGTTGCCGAAGCCGAGCGCGACGATCCACCCGAGTCTCTCGACGATGAATCGCAAGTCAAGGACCTGACCCTGCTGGGACTGGTCGGCTTTGCCGATCCGCCACGTGACGAAGTGCCGGAGGCCGTCCAGGCCTGCCAGAGCGCCGGAATCCGGGTCAAGATGATCACCGGCGACCATGCCGCCACCGCACTGGCCATTGCCCGACAGTTGAAGATCACCGGTGCCGACCAGGAGGCGCTCAGTGGCCGCGAAATCGATCGCATGGACCATGACGAGCTCGCCGACCGGGTTACAGATATCGATGTATTCGCAAGGACCACGCCCGAGCACAAGCTGCGCCTGGTCAAGGCGCTGCAGGCCCATGATCACGTCGTCGCCATGACGGGCGACGGGGCCAATGACGCCCCGTCGCTCAAGCGGGCCGACATTGGCGTGGCCATGGGCATCAAGGGCACGGAAGCCTCACGCCAGGCGGCTGAAATGGTACTGGCCGACGACAACTTCGCCACCATCGTCAATGGCGTGGAGGAAGGTCGCGGCGTCTACGACAATATCCGCAAGGCAGTGCTGTTCGTGCTGCCCACCAATGCCGCCCAGGCGCTGGTCATCATTCTGGCCGTACTGGCCGGGATAAGCCTGCCGATTTCACCCGTGCAGATCCTGTGGGTCAACATGGCCATTGCCGTCACGCTGGCGCTGGCCCTGGCATTCGAACCACTCGAAGACGACATCATGAAACGCAAGCCGCGCATTGTCGACCAGGGGCTACTGACTTCGTTTGTCGTCTCACGCGTGTTGTGGGTCGGTACAGTGCTGACAGCCGGCACCTTCCTGCTCTACAACCATGTACTGACCGGCACCGGTGACGAGGACCTGGCCCGGACCGTGGCGGTCAATGTCCTGGTGGCCGGACAGATTACCTATCTATTCAACTGCAGGCGCTGGCAACAACCCGCCTACACACTGTCGGCACTGGCAAGCAACCGCTGGGCCTGGCTGTCAGTCAGCCTTCTGATCATCATGCAGCTGCTGTTCACCTACCTGCCCTGGGCGCAGACTATTTTCAGCACCGCCAGCATGCCGGCCGGTTACTGGCCAATCATCATTGCCTTCGGCCTGTTGGTTTTCGTGCTGGTCGAACTCGAGAAAGCCATGACTCGCCGACTGCAACTCGACTGGGCTTCTCCCGAAGGGAACTAAGCGTGCTGCTGTCCATCCGCAACCTGGACTACAGCGTCGGGGGTCCCCTGCTGCTGGAAAACGTCAACCTCGAGATCGACCATGCCGAACGCATTGCCCTGGTCGGGCGTAATGGAGCAGGCAAGTCCACTTTGCTCAAACTGATCGCTGGAGAGATTGAGCCCGATGACGGCCGCGTCATTCCCGGCGACGGCATTCGCATCACCCGCCTGCGCCAGGAGGTGCCGAACCAGGCTTCGGGAACAGTTTTCGACCAGGTGGCCGAAGGCCTGGGCGAACTCGGCTCCCTGCTGGCGGAGTTTCACCATCTGGCCACCGATGGCGCTCACCCGGACCGGTTGGCCGCCGTTCAGGCCCGGATCGAGGCAGCCGGCGGTTGGGACCTGGAGCAGCGCGTGGAATCCATTCTTGCCCGCCTCGACCTGGACGGCGATGCCGAGTTTTCCGCGCTATCCGGGGGCATGAAACGCCGGGTGCTGCTCGGCCAGGCCCTGGTTCGTCAACCGGATCTGCTACTGCTCGACGAGCCGACCAACCATCTCGACATCGAAGCCATCGAGTGGCTGGAAGACTTTCTGCGCGGCTTTCCCGGCAGCCTGGTGTTCGTCACCCACGACCGACGATTCCTGAAGAACCTGGCCACTCGCATTGTCGAAATCGACCGTGGCCAGGTCACTTCATGGCCGGGTGACTGGGACAATTACCTGCGTCGGGTCGAAGAACGGCTGCATGCCGAGGAACTGGAAAACCAGCGTTTCGACAAGCAACTGGCCGAGGAAGAAGTCTGGATACGCCAGGGCATCAAGGCGCGGCGAACGCGCAACGAGGGTCGCGTCCGCGCGCTGAAGAAAATGCGTCGGGAACGGGCCGAGCGGCGCGAGCGTGTCGGCCAGGCCAACATCCAGGTCGCCACCGCCGGCAAGTCCGGTCGCAAGGTGATCGAGGTCAGCAACATTGATTTTGCCTGGGGTGACCAGGTCATCGTCAGGGATTTCTCCACCCTGATCCTGCGCGGTGACCGCATCGGACTGATTGGACCCAATGGCTCCGGGAAGACCACGCTGCTGAAGCTGCTGCTGGGCGAATTGCAACCCGAACGCGGTGAAGTGCGGCCGGGCACTGGCCTTGAAATCGCCTATTTCGACCAGCAGCGCGCGGTGTTGCGTGATGACTGGACCGCGGCTGAAAACGTCGCCGAGGGCCGGGACTTTGTCGAAATGGATGGCCAGCGCAAGCACATCATCGGCTACCTGCAGGACTTTCTGTTCACCCCGGAGCGAGCCCGGGCGCCGATCACCCGGCTGTCGGGCGGCGAACGCAACCGCCTGCTGCTGGCCCGGCTGTTCGCCCGGCCTTCGAACCTGCTGGTGATGGACGAACCAACCAATGATCTCGATGTAGAAACGCTGGAATTACTGGAAGAGCGACTGGCCGAATATCCCGGCACTCTGTTGCTGGTCAGCCATGACCGTGAGTTCATGGATAACGTGGTCACCTCCACACTGGTCATGGA
This sequence comes from Gammaproteobacteria bacterium, assembly GCA_003561495.1. Lineage (GTDB taxonomy): Bacteria > Pseudomonadota > Gammaproteobacteria > Xanthomonadales > Wenzhouxiangellaceae > Wenzhouxiangella. The sequence continues at coordinate 6,691 of PWWM01000143.1, read as the reverse complement.
AGGCAAGGGCCAGGTCGGTGAATACGTCGGCGGTTACAGCGACTGGTTACGCCAGCGACCCGATCCAGCGCCCCCCAGCGTGACTCCCGAAACCACCAAACCAAAACCGGCTCGCAAGAAACCCACCCCGGCCAAACTCAGCTACAAGCTGGCCCGGGAACTGGAGCAATTGCCCGAAAAGGTCGAGGCACTCGAAGCTGAAATCGAACGCATCGGCGAGCGCCTGAACGATCCTGATTTCTACCGGCAGGCGCCCGAGGAAATCGCTCGGATCAACGCCAAAGCCCGGGACTTGCAGCAGGAACTCGACCAGGCCTACCAGCGCTGGGAGGCGCTGGAGTCAGGGCATGCCTGAAAATTCGAAGCGGTCACGGAACAGCTCCTCGCCCAGTACCGTGAGCACCTGCTGAACCGGATCGGCCGGTTGCCAGTTCTGTGCACCGGGCTGGCGGGCTTCGATGATGACTCCGCCAGGCTGCCCATCCAGTTCGAGCACGTTGCCCTCCACGGTGGCCGGCCCCGAAATCACCTCAAACTCCACCTCAAGTCCCGAACCGGCAATCGCTTCCAACACCAAGGGCGGGTGATCAGAAGAAACCGGTTCCAGCGGCAGGAACTCGATTGATTGGGCGGCCGGTTCAATGACCAGCGCGGCCGTGGATTGTCCACTCCAGCCGGCCTGGTCAAGGCTGGCCACGACCGAATATGTGCCTGCATCGACCGGAGGCTCGAGACTACCGTCATAAGTGATGCTGGTCACCAGCCCCGGCGGTTGAGTGCTGGCCTGCAGTGTATGCGGCTGGCCGTCGTAAGTCACGGTCTGACCACTCATGATCACCAGGGCTTCACCGCTCATGCGTGCACCCAGGTACTGATTGATCAGGTTCTGGACGATGATGTCGTACCCGTCCGGTGTCAGGTGAAAGCAGTCATCTTCAAACCACCACAGAACCGCATGCTTGCGCATGGATTCCAGCGGGCTGGGCAATGAAGTATCACCGGGTAGAGCAATCGTACCGGGTGGAATCCCATCTTCGACGAATCCGAAGTTGTATTGCATCAAGCCAAAATGATCGACGTAGTGAATGCGGGGGTTGTCGGACGCGATACCGGCAATCGATTGCACCAGCGATATCGCGGCCTCATTGAGTTCAAGCGGGGTGGGTTCACCCATGCCCGAATGCAGCGGGCCACAGGCGAATACACCGGCCCATCCACCCAGCGTATCCCTGAAGTTGGGATAATCGTACAGACTCAGCAGAATCTCGATTCCAGGGTCACGCGAAAGTATGTAGTCAATGATCAGATTCAGGTCGAACAGTATGGCGTTGGTCAAGGCATCGACCTGTGCCTCAGTCATGTCCTTGTGCCAGACATCGAGAAAATCATTGCCGCCGACCGTCAACTGCACGGTATCGACATCCGGGTACTGGGCCAGCGCATCATCAATGCGTTGAAGATAATCGGCTTGCTTCCAATCGAATGCAGTCGATCCACTTTCCGTGGTGGTCTCACCATATATCCCATGGAGACCCAGCCCATTGATGGCAAAAACACGCTCATGGGATTCATCGACCCACTGCTCCTCCGCCCAACTGTCACCCACCAGCATGATCCGCGTGGTTTGAGCCTGAGACAACAATGGAAAAAGCAGCAGTGCGACTGCCGAGAACAGCGTGATTTTCATGATTCCCTCGAACATGAAACGTGAACCGAGCCCGACTTGTCGCCGGACGGGGCGCAAGATTAACACACACGGTCCAATGGCAAATGTCCACCGCACTTGCCTCTGGAAGAGATTCGAAGCAAGATGTTGTCCACAGTGCCCCGAGAGCAGGCCCCGGCATGGCTGATTCCCGCGATCTTGAACTTTGGCAGCGCGCCAGCGAATTGCTGGACCAATTGCTTGATCATCCAGCTGATCGCCGTAAGGCTGAGCTTGAACAGATGACAACGGATCCGGTCATCCGCAAAAGGGTTGAAGCGATGCTGGCCGCTGATGCGGAATCGGGGATGCTTGATCATGACCCCGTCTCACAGTTCACCCTGACTACCGAGTCCCTGAGCGACCCCCAATCCGGCCAGGTTCACGGACCCTACCGTCTGGAGTCCATGATCGCCCGCGGCGGCATGTCGACCGTCTACCGGGCAGTTCGGGTCGACGGCGCCTATGACAGCGTAGTGGCCTTCAAGCTGTTGAGCACCGCCCTAATGGCCAGCAACTGGGCAGAGCGCTTCCGACGCGAGACCGACCTGCTCGCCCGGCTTCGCCATCCCGGCATCGCCAGTCTGCTCGATGCCGGTGTGACCGAGGATGGCAGACCTTATCTGGTCACCGAACTGGTTGACGGTGAGCCGATTCACCGCTGGTGCGAGCATCACGAGGTGGATCTGCGAGAACGAGTTGCGTTGATCGTGCAACTTTGCAAGGCTGTGGCTCATGCACAAAAGCAACTGATCGTTCATCGTGACATCAAGGCCGACAATGTGCTGGTTAACCAAGATGGCCAGGTCAAGTTGCTGGATTTCGGCATCGCCCGGCGCCTGTCCGAGACCTCCGATTCAGACCATCGGACCACCCTGACCCGCATTTTCACACCTGAATATGCCGCGCCCGAGCAACTGTCGGGGGATCCGATCAGCACCGCCACCGACGTGTTTTCCATTGGTGCATTGCTGTATCGCCTGCTGACCGGTGAACTGCCCTTTGCCACCCTGACTGCCTCGGGACACCGCCAACCCATTACCCAGCCCTCACGCAAGGTCAAGACCGCGGCCGGGCTGGATCGGGTCGAACGGCAGCGTCGCTGGCGTCTTCTAAGGGGTGATCTGGACAATATCGTGGCCAGGGCGCTGGCCGAGGATCCGGCTGATCGTTACAGCAACGCCCAGCAACTGGGCGAGGATCTGGACAACTGGTTGGCACACCGGCCAGTCAACGCCCGCAAGGCCTCGCTGGGGCGCCGAATGCTGCTGTTCACACGCCGGCGAACCGCACTGGCCGCCAGCCTGGCCGGACTGGTGCTGGTCACGGTGATCGGTGTCTCCGGCGTGTTCTGGCAGGCCCGCGAAGCGCGCATCCAGGCTACCGAAGCCATGGTCGCTTCCGAACGCGCCCTGGCAGTGAGCGAATTCATGGTCAGCCTGTTTGAATCCGCCGATCCGGATCTGTACGGCAACCGCCCGCCGGATGCTCGTGAGCTGCTGGCCCAGGGCCGCGAGCGGGCTCAAGGCGCCTTCGCCGGCCAACCCGAGATCCGCCGTGAGCTGCTGCTGGTGTTGGGCCGGCTGGATCGCAAGCTCGGCAATCTTGATGAAGCCGAGCGCAGCATCGTCGAGAGTGAAGCGCTGGATTCCAACCGGCTGCTTGATCGGGTAAGGGCACGCATGGTTATGGCCGGAATCCATTTTGATCGTGGCCAACCTGAGGCGGCCGTGGAAATGACTTCCCAGGCGATCAAAGAGCTGCCTGACGATGTGGATGACTTTACCCGAACGGACTTGAAGCTGCTGCACGCCAACTCGCTCGTCAACACGGGTCGAAGCGGCGAGGCCATTGAGGTGACCCGACACCTGCTTGACGAACTGGGCACTGACGCTGTTGCGGATCTGCGACTGGCGGTGCTGGCCGAGCTTTCCGGATTTCTGGTCAGGGCCTCACGCCTCGAATCCGCCAGAGAGATTGCCGAGCAAGCCAGCGCCCTGATCGAACAAGGCCATGGCAGCCCGACGGTCCGCTTGAGTCACTTGGGCAATCACTCCTTCCTGATGACCGAGCTGGGCCTGTGGAATGAGTCCATCGCCCTGCAACAACAAGCCCTGCAATTGCTGACTGAAACCTATCCAGAGGGTCATCGACGCCACGCCCAGTTTGCTGGCAACCTCGCCACTCGCCTGAGTCAGAGCGGACGCTGGCAGGAAGCTGATCATTACTTCGCGGAGTCGCTGGAAGCTTACTCACGCCTTTATCCGGAGCCCAATCTGCATTCGGCCTCGGTTCACAACAATTATGGCCTTCTCCTGATACAACGTGAGCGCTATTCACAGGCACTGCCCCACCTGAAAATTGCCCGGGGCGTGGCCCGCGAAGTATTCGGCGAAGATGATCCCCGTCACCTGTCGGCCTGGACCAACCTGGCCTTTGCCCTTTCGATGACCGGGCACGAGACCGGCGAGGGCGAACTGCAGGCCGTGCTCGAGGCCCGTTCCCGATCTCTGGGAAAGGATTCACTCCAAACGGCCGTATCCCACGGCCTGCTCGCCGACCACTGGCTTCGCAGTGGCAATGTCGAGCAAGCCATGCTGGCCAGCCAACGAGCCATGGACATCATTGCCCTGCACGCCGACAGCACCAGGAACGAGATCCTTATGACCATGGTCCATCGGGCCAGGGCTCTGGACAAGGCCGGCCGGGACGATCAGGCCCTGGAACTGTACGAGGCCGCCATGGAACGGGCCAGGGCGCTGGGACCGGATGTGGGGTTTGTCGGTCTGCGATTGATCGATTACTACACCGAGTTCCTGGCTGAACGCGACCCCCTGCTTGCCCACGCATTGGCCGAAGAGTGGCTGAACAGCGAACTGGCAGGGACGGCGGCAGAATCACCCCAGGTCAGGCGCCTGGAGCAGCGCCTGGCCGGACTGTCCCCGCACTGATTGCAGCTCTGCTGATGACTGTTTCGGTCAGCCTGATCATCCCGCTTGCCCCCGGGGAAGCCTTTCCAGAGCCATTGGCCGACCGCCTGCTCGATCACAATCACGGCGATGAGCAGGTGGAGTTGCTGGTTGCAGCCAGTGGTGAACTTCCCGACACCCTCAGTCACCGAGTCAGGATCGTGCACAGTGAGCCCGGCCGGGGTCGGCAGATGAATCAGGCGGCGGAACAGGCTCGAGGGCATTGGTTGTGGTTCATCCATTCCGACAGCCGGCTACCGGCCAATGCACTGAAATCGGTTCTCGACTTTACCGCGGCAAACTCTAAGTGCATCGGATATTGCCGACTGCGATTCGCCGACGACGGTCCGGTGCTGACTCGATTGAACGCCATGGGCGCCAATCTGCGCTCGCGCTGGTTGGGCCTGCCCTACGGCGACCAGGCCCTGTGCCTGCCGACGGCGTGTTTCAGACAGCTCGGCGGATTTCGCGAGGACCTGGCCCGGGGCGAAGATCTGGATCTGGTCGTGCGCGCTGCTCGGATCGGTGTGCCCGCTCGGCCCTTGGGTCTTACTGTCACCACCAGCGCGCGACGTTACCGTGAACAGGGCTGGCTGAGAACCACCTGGAATCATCAACTCTCGGCCCGGCGTCTCATCAAGCAAGCCAGACGTCAAGGCGCAAAACGATGACCGCGGTCGCCATCTTCGTCAAGACACCGGGACTGAGTCCGGTCAAGACCCGCCTGGCACAATCCATCGGCTCGCAACTGGCCGAACAATGGTATGTACGGGCCGCCCGGGTGGTGACGGAGATTGCTGATTCATCCAGCATTGGGCCGGTTTTCTGGGCCGTGTCTGAACCCGAAGCCGTCAAGCATGAACTCTGGAAAAAACGACCGGTCATCGAACAGGGCGGCGGCGGGCTGGGCGAGCGCATGGCTTGTGTTCACAACCATCTGGTCGAGCAGCATGGGTCGGCGTTGCTACTCGGCGCCGATGCGCCCCAGATCGACCCAGCCTGGCTGCAGCAGGCCGCGCTTTGGCTGGAGAACACTCAACCGCGCTGCTGCATCGGGCCGGCACGCGATGGCGGCTTCTGGACCTTCGGCGCCAATCGAGCGATCAACCTGGAACACTGGAGGGGGATCGACTACAGCCAGGCCGACACCCTGCTGCAGTTTCGCCGGAAGATGCGCCGGCACGGTGAATGGCTGACCCTGCCGAGATTGTCGGATCTGGACGAGATTCATGACCTGACCAACTTGACCGACGAACTGGTCGCACTCAAGCAACCATCACCGGGCCAGCAGGAATTGCTGGAATGGATGCAACAGTCGCTGATCGGACTTGTCAGAGGCTGAACGCCTTATCCATTACATTGAGAGTATGAACCTGGTCGCCAATGAACCTCTGATTCGCCTGTTCGCCTTTGTCGGTGCACTGGTGCTGTTGTGGGCCATCCAGAGACACTGGCCGGCACGCGATGATGGACGCTGGTCAACACGCCAGGCTGTCAACATGACTCTGGCCGTGGTCAACACCCTGATGCTGCGCTTTCTCTTCCCGGTGCTGGCCGTGGCATTCGCCGTCCTGATCCACGATCGAGAGGGCGGCCTGTTCGGCTGGCTGGACTGGCCGCTGTGGCTGGCGATTCCCCTGGCCGTGCTGATTTTCGACCTGGCTATCTACTGGCAGCACCGCCTGATGCATGCCATCCCGATTCTGTGGCGCATGCATCGGGTCCATCATTGCGATACCGGTTTCGACGTGACCACCGGCGTGCGCTTCCATCCGCTCGAGATCGCCCTGTCCATGGGCATCAAGCTGATGCTGATCTGGCTGCTCGGGCCACATCCGCTGGCCGTCCTGATCTTCGAAGTACTGCTGGCCACCGGATCCCTGTTTACTCACTCCGACTTTGCCCTGAACAGGAAACTGGACCGGCGACTACGCTGGCTGATCGTCACGCCTTCGATGCACCGCATCCACCACTCCACCTGGCAACCGGAAACCGACAGTAACTACGGCTTCCACCT
>PWWM01000018.1 GCA_003561495.1 Gammaproteobacteria bacterium | reverse complement strand
CGCCCCGGATGCAATAAACAGCACATGGTCGGTGTTGATCGGACCATAACGGGTGTTGACCGTGCAACCTTCGACCAGCGGCAGCAGATCACGCTGCACACCTTCCCTTGAAACTTCGCCGGCCGAGCCCGAGTCGGCGCGCCGGGCCACCTTGTCGATTTCGTCAATGAACACGATGCCGCTTTCCTCGGCCCGTCTGAGTGCCTGCTGCTTGACCTCTTCATCGTTGATCATGCGTGCCGCCTCTTCCTCGATCAGCACCGGGATGGCGTCCTTGACCTTCATCTTGCGTTTCTGCTTCTTGCCGCCGGACATGTTGGAAAACATCTGCTGGAGCTGATTGGTCATTTCCTCCATGCCTGGCGGGGCCATGATCTCCACACCGACATTCATGCTGATATCGATTTCAATTTCGCGCTCGTTGAAATCACCGTTGACCAGCTTGTTGAAGATCTTGCGGCGGGTTTCCGACTGGTCGTCGACCGGCTCTTCGGGTGCATTGGCAAAACCGGAGCCTTGCCGGCGCGGCAGCATGATATCGACGACCCGTTCAATGGCGGCGTCCTCTGCCCGTGATCTGACCTTGGCCATGGCTTCCTCGCGCACCATCTTGACCGAGGTCTCGACCAGGTCACGAACGATGGACTCGACGTCCTTGCCGACATAGCCCACCTCGGTGAACTTGGTCGCTTCGACCTTGACAAACGGCGCCTTCGCCAGATTGGCCAGGCGCCGGGCGATCTCGGTCTTGCCAACGCCGGTAGGGCCAATCATGAGAATGTTCTTGGGCGTGATCTCGGGGCGCAGCTTCTCGTCGACCTGCATGCGCCGCCAGCGGTTTCTCAAGGCAATGGCCACGGCACGTTTGGCAGCCGATTGGCCGATGATGTGGCGGTCCAGTTCCTGGACAATTTCGCGGGGGGTCATCTGCGACATGATGTTATTCAGCTCGTTTTCAGTGATTCGATGGTGAAATTGTGGTTGGTGTAAATGCAGATCTCCCCGGCGATGCTCAGCGCTTCGCGGCAGATCGCTTCGGCATCCAGTTCGGTATGCCGGAGCAGGGCACGAGCTGCTGATTGTGCAAAGGGTCCGCCCGAGCCTATCGCGATCAGGCCTTCCTCCGGCTCGATTACATCGCCGTTGCCGGAGATGATCAGCGAGGCGTCACGGTCGGCCACGGCCAGCAGGGCCTCCAATCGCCGCAGCAAGCGGTCGGTGCGCCAGTCCTTGGCCAGTTCCACGGCGGCGCGGGTCAGTTGTCCCGAATGCATTTCGAGCTTGCTTTCGAAACGCTCGAACAAGGTAAAAGCATCGGCCGTGGCGCCGGCAAAACCGGCAATCACCTGATTCTTGTAAAGTCGGCGCACCTTGCGCGCGTTGGCTTTCATGACGGTATTGCCCAGTGTGACCTGGCCATCTCCGGCAATGACCACCTGATCGCCCCGGCGCACCGAGACGATGGTCGTGCCACGATACTGTTGCATTGCGTTTACCGTAATTCGGGATGAACCGACAAGATGGGGACGGTGTGGGGCGGGAAAAAGGGGTCAGTCGTCTCCCGACTCTCGTCTCCCGTCTCCCGTCTCCCGTCTCCCCGCCCGATCGTCTCGCGACCGGGCCCGGGGATGGGTCTCGTCATAGACCCTGGCCAGGTGCTGGAAATCCAGGTGGGTGTAGATCTGGGTGGTGGTCAGGTTGGCATGTCCGAGCAACTCCTGGACGGCTCTCAGGTCGCCGGACGACTCGAGTATGTGCGAGGCGAAGGAGTGTCGCAGCTGATGGGGGTGGACACGCTGATCCAGGCCCTGGCGGTCGGACCAGTAGGCCACTCGTTTCTGAATGGCTCGAACGCCCAGTGGTCGACCCTTGAGGCTGGTAAAGATTTTCGGCTGCTCGAGCCCGGCGACCTGGTGATGGATGGTGCGCCAGGCCTTGAGGGCGCTCAGTGCGTGGCGTCCGACCGGCACCAGGCGTTCGCGCCGTCCCTTGCCGAGCACCCGAACCATGCCCTCTGACATGTCCAATCGGTCCCAGGTCAATCCGGCCAGCTCGCTGACGCGCAAGCCCGAGGCGTAGAACAACTCGAGCATGGCCCGGTCGCGAGTGGCCAGGTCGTTTTCAACCGGAATATCCAGCAACGCCATGACCTGGTCGACATCCAGGGGCGAGGGCAGACGCCGGTGTGTTCTGGGCGCTCGAACACCCTGACCGGGATCATGCGACATGATGTTTTCACGACGCAAGTACTTGAAAAAACGTCGTAGTGCCGAAAGCCGGCGCTGTACGCTGCGAGGGTTCAGCCCGCGCCGATGCTCGGCGGCGGCGAAGGCGCGAATGTCGGCCTCGGCCAGGTCGTTCGGGTCAGCCAGTTCGCGTTGCGAGCACCACTGGGCGAAACGCTTGAGGTCTCGACGATAGGCATCCAGCGTGGCTGCGGATAGTCCCGCCTCGTCGGCGGCATGCGTGAGGAACGCCCTGATCGCCGCAGCCAGGGCGTCCGGACCCGTCGATTCAGGCGCGCTTGCGATAGGCTGCTCCGGATCGTTCAAGCCGATAGCGAATGGTGGTGCCCAGCAATTCCAGAAACAGTGTGCCCATGCCGGGATGAAAACGCTCGACCGAATGGGCGCCAATGGCCAGTGCGCCGGTGCCGGGAATCGGCACCAGGGCGGCAGATCCGATCGTTCCCGGTTGCTCACCGAACAGTAGTTCAAGCTTGCCGGTTGTCAGACGACCGCACAGAGTTTCGCCTCGTTCCAGCAATTTCTCCAGCCACTCCGGCTGTTGTTCCGGCAAAACTGCGACGCTGTTGCAGTCCTCAAGGTCCGGGTGGGGTTTGATCAGGTGCAAACAAACCCGGTCGGCCTTGAAGTCCCGAGCCAGTTTCTCGAACAGTTGTTCGATAAAGGCCGGGGTGGAATCGGTGGTCATGACTTCCAGGGTCAGTTGATGCAGGCGCTGCATCAGTCGTTCGTTTTCCCCGGCAATTCCGGCCAGAGTTTTCAGCCGGGCATTGAGGCGCCGATTTTCGCTGCGCAGGCGCTCCACCTGGCGTTCGATGAGTGAAGCGGTGCCGGCCTGGTGGACCAGGTTAAGTTCATCGAGTACTTCCGGGTTCTCGACAAGAAAATCCGGATGGGATTTCAGCCAGGCTGCGACTTCCTTGGCGTCGGTCATGATTCGTTATTCGGGTTCAGGTTCAATGGTGCCGTGAAAGACCAGGCGCGCCGGGCCGGTCATTTCAATCGGTTGATCGCTTGCCGGCCAATGTACCACAAGCTCACCGCCCGGCTGCTTGACCTTGACCGGGGTGTCGATCTGGCCGCGGGAAATCAGCACGGCCGCCGTGGCGCAGGCGGCACTTCCGCAGGCCGGCGTGGGTCCGGCGCCTCGTTCGAAGACCGCCAGCTGAACGCTGTGACGATCGATCACCCGAGCCAGGCTGATATTGGCGCCCTCGGCCAGTGCCGGATGCGCTACCAGGGGCGCGGCAAGTTTTTCCAGGGTGGTTGAATCGGGTCGGGTCGGCCAGGGAATGACCAGGTGTGGATTGCCCATGGAGACGCCGTGCAATTCGATCGACTGGTCCGCCAGTGATTCTGCCCATTTCGGGTCGTTCGATGTCAGGCCCCAGGCCGAGGGACGAAAGTCAGGCACGGTCAACGTGGCGGTGATGCGTTGCGCAGACTCATAGTGCAGCCAGACCCGTCCGCCGGCAGTATCCAGGCAGGCCCGGGAAGTGAGCTCATGGTTCCGATGCAACCACAGCGCAATCGCGCGCATGCCGTTGCCACACTGTTGGGCCGGGCTGCCATCATTGTTGAATAGGGTGACCGAGCACAGACAATCCGACCGTGTCGATGAGGAAAGGATCAGTAATTGATCGAAACCGATTCCCAGACGTCGATCGGCCATTCTGCGGATCCGCTCGGCGGTCGGGGCAAATGCCTGATCACGACCATCGACCAGCATGAAGTCATTGCCCAGTGCCTCCAGCTTGATGAATCGGATCGCGGCGCTGGTCATGGCGGATTCAGTCCAGTCTGCCCTGAACCATCCAGTGGCGATCGCTGGGACGGGACAGGTTCAGTTCGGACAAGCCGGCGGCCTCGATCTGAGCAAGAACTTCCTTGCTGGTGTAGGCGGCATGCAGGCTGTTTCGAAAGTCGGTGCGCAAGACTTCGGGGGCATCGGCGGCATGCGCATCGACGATGGTCTCGACCGCTGATGGACTGTCAGGGCGATGCAAATCCATTACCTGGACTCGGCAGCCGGGGGCGGCCAGCCGGCGGATTGATTGCCACAGGACCATGGGGTCGGGCAAATGGTGCAGCAGGCTGTTGGAAACCACCGCATCGAAGCGCTGTTCAGGAGTCTGATCGGGAAGCCGGGCGAGGACCAGCTCGATGCGCGCTTCCAGATCGGCCTGCTTGACCGCGGTGTGCGCCAGGGAGAGCATGTTGGGGCCGGCATCAAGCCCGACGACCCGGCAGCCCGGCAATTTCCCGGCCAGGCGAATACAGATGTCTCCCGGCCCGCAGCCCAGATCGATCAGGTTCCTGACATTCGTGTCGATGGCCAACTCGAGGAATAAATTCACGAATAGCCGATTGGGCTCCTTGAAGTCAGCCTCGGCATAGGCGCGCGCCTGGTCCGGCGCATCCATCAATTCAGGTTCAGGTGTCCTCTTCATCATCTCGCTCGGACTGGGACGGAGTGGATTCCTGGTTTTCTTCAGGTTCGGGAAGATAGAGGTCGCCCTTGAGGCCACATCCAATCAGCAACAGGGACAACAGAACTACAGTTAGAATTGCTCGCATGAATGATCCTGACCAACAGAAACTGGAATGCATTGTTCACGACACCGGGCCGCAGCCAACCCATGGGGTGATCTGGTTGCATGGCCTGGGTGCTGACGGGCATGACTTTGAACCGATTGTACCGCAGCTGGGATGCACAACCCGGCGAGCGGTGCGCTTTGTCTTCCCCCATGCGCCGGTACGTCCGGTCACCATCAACGGCGGGATGGCCATGCGTGCCTGGTACGACATTCTGGGTATGGAAATCGATCGTAACCAGGACCAGGCCGGCATTGTCGCCTCGGTGGCTGCCGTGGATCAATTGATCGATGAGCAGATCGAGGCCGGGATTGCCGCCGAACGGCTGGTGTTGGCCGGATTCTCCCAGGGCGGCGCCATCGCATTGCGTTGCGGGCTGTCCCGCAATCGCCCGCTG
>PWWM01000008.1 GCA_003561495.1 Gammaproteobacteria bacterium | reverse complement strand
GATTGAACCCGAAAAATGGACTTGAGGACTTCACCATGACCTCCAAAATCACCATGTGGTTCGTGCTTTGCTGCCTGGCCACCCCCGTACTGGCCGACAGCGTTTTGTTTTCCAATGTCAGGCTGATCGATATCGATGCCGCGACCGTTTCCGAGCCCATGCAATTGGCGGTGCGTGACGGTTTCATTATCGACGCCGAAGACATCGACGAGGCCGACACGGTGGTTGAATCGGCCGGCTACCTGATTCCCGGCCTGGCCGAGATGCACGCCCACGTCCCGCCCATGCGTCTTGGCGATGAGTTGGTGCATGACACCCTTGCGCTGTACCTGGCCCACGGCATCACCACCATTCGCGGCATGCTGGGAGAGCCCGGGCATCTGGACTTGCGCCAACAACTCGCCAGCGGCGACATCATCGGGCCACGGTTGATTACCTCCGGACCTTCATTCAACAACAACACGGTCTCTTCGCCGTCGGCGGCACGCGATATGGTCAGGGCTCAAGCAGAGGCCGGCTACGACCTGCTGAAACTCCATCCGGGCCTGTGGCCTGAGGCTTTCTATGCGATCGCTGAAACGGCCGAGGCGCTGGGGATCGACTATTCGGGACACATCTCGGTGGCCGTAGGGCTGGACCGGGTGCTGGACTCGAAGCAGGGCTCGATCGATCATCTCGATGGCTACGGACAGAAACTGGTGCCCGAGGGTCATGAGCTCTACGGCACCGACCCCGGCCTGTTTGCGGTCAACCTGGTGGCCGGCATGGATGAATCACTGATTCCGGATCTGGCCCGGCGCACGGCCGAGGCTGGTATTGCCAACGTACCCACCCAGAGCCTTTTGGAAAACTGGGCGACCGGCGATGTGGAAGCGCTGTTCGCGCGCGAGTCCATGCGCTGGATTCCGGCCCAGACCCGCGGGCAGTGGCGCATGGCCATGGACAACATCCGCGGCCGCGTGCCCGAAGGCCAGGGCGAGCGGTTCATCGAGATCCGGCGCGCCCTGATCAAGGCGCTGCACGAGGCCGACGCCCCAATCCTTTTGGGCGCCGATGCGCCGCAGATTCTCAATGTGCCCGGCGATGCCGTTCATCACGAACTGGAAATCTACGTCGAAATCGGACTGACCCCGGCCGAAGCGCTGGCGACCGGCACCACCAATATCGCACGCTATCTCGACCAGCCCGCGCACGGCTGCCTGCAACCGGGTTGTGTGGCCGACCTGGTGCTGCTCCAGGCCAATCCGCTCGAAGACATCAGCCATGTCCGCGATATCGAGGGCGTCATGCGCGCCGGGCGCTGGTTTGACCGGGCCGAGCTCGACGAATTGCTCGAAGGTGTGGCCGAGCGCGCCGGCGGCGAGCGCTGATCACTTTCAGGGTGGTGCGGAAAAGCGCCGGGCCTGCTCTTGAGCCATTGCATCCAGGTGCGCCATGCGCGCCTGGAAATCAGGGTGTACCTGAAGGGCGGACAGGTCCGGGCGGTGGCGAAGAAAACGCCAGCCACTGGGCAGACCGTTTTCGGAGACGCGCTCCAGCACGCTGAGCGCCTGATCGAAGTTACCCAGTGCGGTGTGACAAACCAGCGGATCCAGGTGTTCAAAGCGCGCCAGGTCCGGGCCGGTCTCGATACGATTGAGCAGCCAGTTGGCCATGGCGTGACCTCGCTCGACCTCTCCCAGTTCAACGAGAACATAAGCATAGGGACAGACCAGCATGCGCCAGTAGCCATCGACCGGAAGATCGCCCAGGCTGCCGGCCAGTCTGGGCTCGCCTCGCTCCAGGGCGGCTTTTGCAGCGGGAAAATCCGCATCAAGCATCTCGATCATGGCCAGGGCAAAGGCCGCCTCCATCGGCCGCTGTGATGCCAGCTCATCGGCCACGGCGCGGATGCGATCGAGCGCACCCGGCTCAGGAGGCTCCCGCTCCAGGCCGGCCACCAGGTACAACACAGCCCACCAGCCGCCATCCTCGGGCATGGCGCGAAGCTGAACCAGGACTTCCTCGATGGATTCATCCAGTCCGAGATCAATCAGCGCGCGCATCAGACCATCCTGGGCCAGGGGCGTGAAATGGCGGTTCAGCTCCAGCACACGACGGTAATGCCTGATCGCCTCGACCTGGCGGCCACTGGCCAGATAAAGCTCACCGAGGACAAAGTGAGCCGGCGTCAGTTCCGGCTCGATTTCGATCAGCGCGCGCAAATCGGTCTCGGCCTGGTCAACGCGACCGGCTCGCCAGTCGGTCCAGGCCAGGTGCGCCTGCAACAGCAAGGAATCGGGATTGGAGCGAGCGCCTCGCCGCCAGAATTCGACGGCCTCAAAGGGCCGATGAAGCGACGGCTCCTCCAGCAGCAGCAATCCGTAATACAGGTTGGCCGCAGGATGCCGCGCATCCAGCCGCAAGGCCTCGCGAAAGGCCGCCTCTGACCGCTCCGGCTGGCCCCGATGCCAGGCCAGCAGCCCTTGACCGGCGCGCACGGCCGCTGATTGTGGCTCCAATTCCTCGGCACGTTCCATAAGATCTGCAGCCAGACGCTCGGCCACCGGTCGATCCAGCAATCGGTATCGGGCCTGCAGCAGGCGCGCCTCGGCCAACCCAACCAGGCTGGCCGCATTACCAGGGTTTGCAGCCAGTGCTTCGCTGAAAATCTCAACGGCTTTTTGCAGCCCGTGGGCACTGTGCTGATGCATTGCCGATTGGGCCTGCGCGGACAAACTTTCGCCTGATGAAGTTTCGTTTCCAACCACCAGCGGCCAGACCATCACGGCCACCACCGTAAGCGCTGCTACCAGCAATGCCGCAGCCAGCCAACCGGCCGGCCGATGCCGACCTGCATCCCGCCCACTCACCACCTCGGGTGTGGCCAGCAACCGGTAGCCCTGACCACGGACAACCGTGAAGTACCGCGGCTGAGCACTGTCTTCAGACAACGCATCCCGCAACAGCTTGGCGCGCTGGTTGATGGTTTCAGGGCTGACCGGGCGTCCATCCCAGACCTGTTCGGCCAACCTGTCCGGGGTAGCGATGTCCGGGGCGGCATCGATCAGGGCCAGGAAAAAGTCGAAGGTGTGGCCGGTCACGGCCAGCTCGACGCCGTCACGAAACACCTGGCGACTGCCGGGAAAGACCTCCAGATCAGCGATCCGAAACCACTGCCCGGCCCCGGCCAGGCCGGCGCCTTCAGGATCTTCAGAAACTCTTTGGCCAATCATCACGAAGTCTTTTGTCCAGCTTCATGCATGCCCCTCACCCCGATTCTAGCCTGTCAACAAACCGGCGGCAAAAGCTTCCATGGCTTCGATTGCCGGCACTGCAACCCAAACATTGGAGATCGATCATGAAGACAACGACCCTGACCCTGCTGGCTACCGTGGCCGCCCTCTCCCTGACTGTTCAGGCGCTTGCCAGTGATGGCAAGACCATTCAGGTCAAATGCAATAACTCCCCGATTGCCACCATGCTGGGCATGCCGCGCGATCAACTCAATCGCGGGCTGCGCAGGGCCCGCCCGGGCGACACCCTGCTGATTTCGGGCACCTGCGAGGAATCCGTCACCATCACCCAGGGGCCACTGACCCTGAAAGGTGATGTCAATGGCGCCATCTCGGGCGCACGCTTTGAGCCTGAAACTTCAGAGTTCAACGGGTTGATCACGGTCGACGGTGCGCGCGGTGTGGTCATTAGTGGACTGACGGTTCATGACAGTCCGACCGAGGGCGTGCTGGCCATCAATGGCGCAACGGTGACCATTCGTGATTCAGTCATTGCCGACAATCAGACCGGCGTGCGCCTGTCACAGTCATCCATGAGCGTGGCCGACAGCGAATTCCGGGATCATACCGGCCACGGCATCATGGCCATCACCGGCTCCACGCTGGTTCTTGGCGGCACGGTCGACATTCACGGCAATCTCGGGGCAGGATTGTTTCTGGAAGGCAACAGCATGGCAGAATTACGTGGCGCCCAGGTGCATACCGATCACAATTCGCTCGGTGTGATCATCGCCCTGCATTCCACGCTGGCTGTGCTGGAACTCGATAGCTCGGTCGGCAGCACGCTGACGGCACGCCACAATGCCGCCATCGGCATCCAGCTTGGTCAAGGGGTGTTGATGGTTTCCGGTGAAGGCCGGCCGGTGGCCAGCACCCTGATCGACAGCTCGAACAACGGCGGTCCCGGATTGCTTGCGCTGGCCGGCAGCCAGGTGCTGAGTCCCTTCGGTACAGCCCGCTTCGTGATGAACGGCAATCCGGTAGGAATGATCCTGATGAGCGGCGCCTCCACCGAGATCCGTGGTGGCCTGGAGATTCAGAATAACTTCGGGCCCGGCCTGGTGGCCCATGGCTCGGGCGTGGTCATGCTGCGCTCGGTGCCCGATCCCGACCACCCGGTGCCCTCGGACGAACCCAGTCCGTCGTCGATCATGAACAACGGTGGGCCGCCGGTGGTCGCCGATTTCGGTTCACGGCTCGATATCCGCGATGTCGAACTGGTCGGTCCGGTGATCTGCGATCCGACGGTTATCTCCGCCTCACCTGTGTGCATGTAAATGCCATTCGCTCTCCCGGGCCGGTGGGTGCCAGCCCGGGACAGTCCTGCTAACATCAGCCAGTCCTTACGCGCCAGAGACTTTCATGCGAGAAATCGGTCACAGACTGCTGAGCTATAACCACCACCTGCAATCACGACCTCTGGATACCATCGAACGGGTCGTCATACATGCTACCGAACTGCCCGACCTGGCCATGGCGCGCGAGTATGGCGAGAGAGCCCATTACCCCGAATCGGGAACCGGTAACTGCGGGCACTTCTATATTGACCGCGATGGCTCAATCGAGCAGTGGGTGGAGCTGGATCGCATCGCCCACCATGTGGCCGGACACAACGAGGACTCGGTCGGTATCGAGCTGGTCAACCTGGGTCGCTACCCGAATTGGCTCGACAGTACTCACCAGGAATGGCAGGAAGCCTGTCCTAATGAGCAGATCGAGGCCTTGATCGAGTTGCTGGTTTATCTGAAACAGACGCTGGTCAACCTGAAAACGATTGCCGGACATGATGAACTTGATACACGGAAGGTGCCGGCCAGCGACAATCCTGATCTCCGAGTAGCCCGAAAGCTGGACCCTGGCCCGGAATTTCCGTGGGATCGCGTGGTTGCAGGCTGCGGTTTGGGGCGGCTCTGAGGTGCAGGCATCATGGACCAAATCCATTGTGCACAACGGAGACACAGAGGTCACAGAAAAAAGATAATGGGTCCATTT
>PWWM01000238.1 GCA_003561495.1 Gammaproteobacteria bacterium | reverse complement strand
TGAGGCCATTGAGAATCTCGATGGTTTCGGCCACCGTCGGCTCGACGATATCGATCTTTTGGAAACGGCGGGCCAGAGCCCGGTCCTTTTCGAACACGCCGCGATACTCCTCGAACGTGGTCGAACCAATACAACGCAGCTCACCGTTGGCCAGTACCGGCTTGATCAGGTTGGATGCATCCATGACCCCACCGGATGCGGCGCCCGCGCCGATGATGGTGTGAATCTCGTCAATGAACAGCACGGACTTGTCGCGCTCGCGCAATTCGGCCAGCACCGCCTTGAGGCGTTTTTCGAAGTCACCGCGATACTTGGTCCCGGCCAGCAAGGCGCCTAGATCCAGCGCCCAGATTTCAGCATCGAGCAGAACCTCCGGCACATCGCCCTCGACGATCCGTCGGGCCAGGCCCTCGGCCAGCGCGGTCTTTCCGACGCCGGACTCGCCGACATACAGGGGATTGTTCTTGCGTCGACGACACAGAATCTGAATGGTGCGCTCGACTTCAAGGGCACGACCGATGAGCGGATCAATCTTGTCGGCCCGGGCGCGCTCGTTCAGGTTGGTGGCGTAAGCCGACAGCGCCGACTTGTCCTCGCTGGCCTCGCCGCCCCCTTCGACTTTTTCCGAGGTTTCATCCTGTGTGGTTTCAGCGCCCTTGCGGGTGATGCCGTGGGAAAGGAAATTGACCACATCCAGGCGTGACAGATCCTGCTTGCCGAGCAGGTAGACCGCATGCGAGTCCTTTTCGCCAAAAATCGCGACCAGCACATTGGCGCCCAGCACTTCCTTTCGCTCGGCCGACTGGACATGGTAGAGGGCGCGTTGCAGAACCCGCTGAAAACCCACGGTCGGCTGGGTGTCACGCTGATCTCCGGCCGAGAGCACCGGGATGGACTCATCGAGAATCTGCGCCAGTTCATGTCCCAGCACCTTGATGTCGACCCCACAGGCCTCGAGCACTCCGCGCGCCGACTGGTTGTCCAGCAGTGCAAGCAGCAAGTGCTCCACGGTCAGAAATTCGTGACGCTTGCTGCGGGCCGTGTGGTAGGCCTGCGATATCGAAAGTTCAAGGTCCTTGCTGAACATGATCTAGAAAAACACCTCGTTCGCCGTCATCGCTAAGACCAGTATGCCGCAAGATGATTCCCGGGTGTCGACAAACGCTCACGCAATTCAAAGCCCCGGAGCCTCATGAATGCCCTCTAATCGCCAGCCTCTTCCAGGGTGGACTGCAGGGGATGCTCATGCTCGCGCGCATATTCATTGACCATGACCACTTTGGTCTCGGCGATCTCGTAGGTGTAGACACCCGCCACGCCGCGACCGCGGGTGTGGACATGTAACATGATGCTGGTGGCCTTGTCGTGTGAAAGTCCGAAAAAGCGTTTCAGAACCTTGACCACGAATTCCATCGGCGTGTAGTCGTCATTGAGGATGACGACATTGTACAGCGGGGGTTTCTTGACTTTCGGCCTGGCCTCCTGAAGGGCCAGGCCGCCGGTTGCTTCACCGGATTTGTGCTCTTCTTGACTCATCGAATGCCGCAATAGCGATCATGATTTTCCATTCAGCATACTGCGACACAATGAATTTCTTTTCAAGCCGGCTTATTAACCCGGCGGGTATGTAGATCGCATTCAGCCACAGTGTGGCTTTCGGCAGCAAGGCAGCGAAACGCCGCTGTAGTACTCCTACAGCAAGTTTCGATAACGCAGACTGACGAAAGCCACACTGCGGCCTCTCTTTTAAATTCAATTACTTAGGGACTTCAAGCAGGCCCCAACTCTGCGTTCTCGCTCTTGCCAATGGAATCACCATTGCCTGCGAGCGACGCCTTAGATTTGGAACCTGCTTGAAGCCCTGAATGTGATCTACATGGCTGCCGGGTTAATCTAACCTGAAGAGGCCTCGTCGAACTGCTCCTCTTCAGTAGAACCTGATAGCGCGCTGAGCGAGGACTGTCCGGCACTGACCGCCTGGGTCAGCTGATCGAAATAGCCAGTACCGACTTCGCGCTGGTGGCGCGTAGCGGTGTAGCCTTGCGACTCGGCCGCAAATTCCGCTTCCTGCAGCTCCACGTAGGCTTCCATCTGACGGGACTTGTATCCACGGGCCAGCTGGAACATGGAGTGATTGAGCGAATGGAAGCCGGCCAGGGTGATGAACTGGAACTTGTAACCCATGGCGCCCAGCTCGCGCTGGAATCGGGCGATATCGACATCGGACAGGTTCTTCTTCCAGTTGAAGCTCGGCGAGCAGTTGTAGGCCAGCAGCTTGTCCGGATACTCGGCCCGGATGGCCTCGGCGAATTCCTTGGCCTGCTTGAGATCGGGCGTTGAAGTCTCGCACCAGATCAAGTCGGCGAACGGGGCATAGGACAGACCTCGGGCCACGGCCTGCTCATGGCTGGCCCGGACCCGGAAAAAGCCCTCGACGGTACGATCGCCGGTCATGAACTCGCGGTCACGCTCATCAACATCGGAAGTCAGCAGATCAGCGCCCATGGCATCGGTGCGGGCCACGATGATGGTCGGTACATTGCAGATATCAGCCGCCAGACGGGCCGCCACCAGCTTCTGGATGGCTTCCTGGGTCGGCACCAGCACCTTGCCGCCCATGTGGCCGCACTTCTTGGCCGAGGCAAGCTGGTCCTCGAAGTGCACGCCGGCGGCACCGGCCTCGATCATGGCCTTCATGAGCTCATGGGCGTTGAGCACGCCGCCAAAACCGGCTTCGGCATCGGCCACGATGGGGGCAAACCAGTCGATGTCGCCCTTGCCTTCCGAGCACTGGATCTGATCGGCCCGTTGCAAGGTGTTGTTGATGCGACGAACCACCGAGGGCACCGAATCGGCCGGGTACAGTGACTGGTCAGGGTACATCTGGCCGGCCAGGTTGGCATCGGCCGCGACCTGCCAACCCGACAGGTAAATGGCCTTCAAGCCCGCGCGCACTTGCTGCATGGCCTGATTGCCGGTCAGGGCGCCGAGGGCGTTGACAAAGTCCTCTTCGTGCATCAGGCGCCAGAGCTTTTCGGCGCCCATGCGGGCCAGGGTGTATTCAATCGTGACGCTGCCGCGCAGACGCATCACCTCGGCGGCGTCGTAAGGCCGTTCCACGCCTTTCCAGCGCGGGTTATCCAGCCAGTCACTTTCCATCTTGATGATGCTGTTGACGTCATTCATCGGTACTGCTCCATGGTCTCAGGTCAAGGAAAAAATGCGCCTGCGCGCTCAGTCCAGTTGCCGATAGGCCGGCAACGTCAGGAATTCAACAAATTCATCGCTGGCAGTCACCTCGGCCAGCAGGTCGGCAGCCGCCTGGTAGGGTCCGGCCTTGAAGGCTTCTTCACCGACATCGGCACGAATCCTGTCCAGTTCTTCGCCCTGCCAGTTCGAGATCAGATCGTGGTCGATATTCCGGCCATCCTCCAGCTTGCCGGCCGGGTGGCGGATCCACTGCCAGACCTGGGCACGGGCGATTTCGGCGGTCGCCGCGTCTTCCATCAAATGATTGATCGGCACACAACCCTGGCCAGCCAGCCAGGCAGCCATGTAGCGAATGGCCACGTTCAGATTGCCACGCAAGCCGTCTTCGGTAATCGTGCCATCACACGGCTCGACCAGGTCGGTCGCACTCACCTCGACATCCTCCAGACGCTTGTCAAGCTGATTGGGCCCGTCGAGATGACGATCAAAGATCTCCATGGCGATCGGAATCAGGCCGGGATGAGCCACCCAGGTACCGTCATGTCCGTCACCGGCTTCGCGCTCCTTGTCCTCGCGGACCTTCTTGAGCGCCTGCTCATTGGCCTGTTCGTCGCCCTTGATCGGGATCTGGGCGGCCATGCCACCCATGGCGAACGCGCCGCGGCGGTGACAGGTCTTGATCAGCAAACGGGAATAGGCGCGCAGGAACGGCACTGTCATGGTGACCTGGGCCCGATCCGGAAGTACTTTGTCAGAATGTTTCTGGAAGCACTTGATATAACTGAAAATATAATCCCAGCGCCCACAGTTCAGGCCGACGATCCGGCTTTGTAGCGCATGCAGGATTTCATCCATCTGGAATACTGCCGGCAAGGTTTCGATCAGCACCGTGACCTTGATGGTGCCGGGCTTGAGCGACAGAACCTTTTCGATATCGGTCAGCACCTCTTCCCACAGCCGGGCCTCCTCCCAGTGCTCCAGCTTGGGCAAGTACAGATAGGGACCACTGCCCTGGCGAATCAGCGATTCGGCATTGTTGTACAGATAGACCGCCGCATCGAAGATGCCGCCGGGAATGGGTCGGCCGTCAACCTCGACATGCTTTTCATCCAGATGCCAGCCACGCGGGCGAACGATCAGCACCGCCGGCTTGCCCTCGAGCTTGTAATGCTTGCCATTCGGCGCCTTCAACTCGATGGTGCGCCGGACGGCATCGTAGAGATTGATCTGACCATCGACCATATTGGCCCAGGTCGGTGTCGAGGAATCCTCGAAATCAGCCATGAACACCCGCGCCCCGGAATTGAGCGCATTGATGATCATCTTGCGATCCACCGGCCCGGTGATCTCGACGCGCCGATCACGCAAGTCATCGGGAATACGAGCCACTTTCCAGTCACCTTCGCGAATGGCTGCGGTTTCGGCATCGAAATCCGGCAGCTCACCCGCATTGAATCGCGCCTGCACGTCCTTGCGGGCTACCAAGCGCTCATCGACACGATCCCGATAACGCACGGCCAGCTTGCCCAGCAGGCTGCGCAGACCGGCCGAAAACAGGTGACGAGCCGATTCGGGAATTTCCGCACTGAACTGGGGCTGAGTTCCAGTCGCGCTCAGGCGTTCGGCGGGATGCTGCTGAGATGGCTGATTCATGACACTCCGTGCGCTGGCGTATGGCGATGGGGCAAGCCTATGGGCTGAGGAGGTATTTGGCAAATTAAATCTTTTGATTTAAAGTATTGGCTTCGCCAATACTGGGAGACGGGAGACGGGAGACGGGAGACGACATGGTGCACACCGTCTTCCGTCTACCGTCTTCCGTCTACCGTCCAATGTACAAAGGCAACCTCCTCAAGCATCTGCGCGCGTTCATTCAGACCGCCCGGACCGGAAACGTTTCGGCGGCCGCCGAGAAGCTCTACCTGAGCCAGCCGTCGGTCAGTCAGCAGATTCGTGCCCTGGAAGACGAGTTGGGGCGTGAGTTGTTCGAGCGGCATGGGCCGCGCATGCAGTTGACGCCGGCCGGCAAGGCCTTGCTGGAGATGGCCCGGCCGCTGGTTGACCGGCTCGATGCCC
>PWWM01000124.1 GCA_003561495.1 Gammaproteobacteria bacterium | reverse complement strand
GAGTCGGTCGGCGCGCTCGGCCGGTTGCGACCAGACAATCGAGGAGCGGCCATCGGCCAGCGGCAACAGGGCCAGTGGCCCGTGTTCGGTAAAGCGCTGCCATGCCAATCCACGGTTGGGTTTTTCGGTTTTGATATGGGTGACCAGGGCCTTCTGGTTGTAGTGCCAGGTATCCACGGCAATGCCGGCCTGGGTGCGCAGGCGGCTTCGCGCGCCGTCTGCCGCGACCAGCAAACGACAGCGCACCGCCTGACCCTGCTCGAGCTCGACGCGTACCCGGTGCTCATCCTGATTGAAACCACGAATCCGGTTCGGAGCCAGGAGCGTGACCGTGTCGCGGCTCTCAAGCGATTGCCACAATGCCTGTTGCAGAGCGGGGATTTCGACAATCCAGCCCAGTTGCGCCAAGCCATGCTGAGAGGCCTGGAAATCGATCCGGCCCTGGGCCGAATGAACCTGCATGTGATGGTAGGGACCGATGCGGTCCTCGTGATCCGAAGGCCAACCGCCGGCGGCCTCCAGGATGGCGCGCGAGCCGGGGCTGATCGCAACCACCCGCGGATCGAAGTCGTCATCCGGCAGCGAGATTTCGGGCCTGCGCGTCTCGATCAGCGCGACTCGGAAGGACTTCGAGAGCAAGGCCGCCACGCAGGCGCCGGCCACACCCCCACCGCAGACCACGATGTCGTGATCGACCCGGCTCACGGTGAAACCCGGGGGTGGCGGGCCAGAGTGCAGACCGGTTCGCGAAAGCCCATGGCCGAGCGCACCAGTCGCCGGGACAGGCCCGGAAAGCCGGCATGCGCGGCCAGTCCCAGACCGCTGGCCAGCGAGGCGACCAGCGAGGGATTGGTAAAGGCGCGAGCCAGGGTGTCGGTGTAGCGAACGGTGGATTCCTGGTCAGACTGACGGGCACGTGCGTAATCATGCAAGACTTCCCGCTCGCCCGGATCGCTGGTGCCGTCGATCGCATCGATCAGACCACCGACATCACGAAGGCCCAGGTTGAAGCCCTGCGCGGAAACCGGGTGGACGGCATTGGCGGCATTGCCGACCACCATCACTCGTTCGGCCACCGGCCAGGGCGTTCGTTGACAGACCAGCGGGTAGCGGCTGCGCCGGCCGGGTTTGGAAAAATCGCCCAGACCGGTCCCGAAACGGGTCTTGAGCCGTTGACACAGTTCTTCATCGGACCAGTTCAGGGCTTGGTCAATACGTTCGCTTTGCTCGATCCAGACCACGCCCAGGCGGCCCCGGGGTTGAGGCAGCAGGGCCAGTGGACCCTCGGCGGTGAAGCGTTCCCAGGCGGTATGCGCTGGCGCATGCCGTGGTCGGATATTGAAGATCATGGCCGATTGGCGGTAATCGTGCTGCTGGCAGGTCAGACCGGCCAGCTCACGCACCCGGGAGCGGTTGCCGTCGGCGCCCACCAGCAACGCCGTCGATATTGAGTGACCATCCTCCAGAGTCACTTCGACCCGGTCTGCATGGACTTCAAAGCCTTGCAGTCGGGCCGGACAGAAAGTCCGGATCCCGGGGCTGGAGGTCATGGCTTCCAGCAGCACATTGCCCAGCTCACGGGCGACGATGACCGCGCCGAATTGATCCTGTTCGTAATCGTCGGCATCGAGCTCGAGATGGCCCAGTCCCCCGGCGCGTGAGATGCGGATATGACGGATCGGCGTGCGGGCCAGGTCTGCCGGCAGCAGGCCGAGATTGTCGAGAATGTTCAGCGAGGCGGCGTTGATGACCAGGGTGCGATCATCGTAACTGGGCTGATGATCGGCGCTGCGCTCCACCGCCTCGATCACCGCCACCCGTTGTCCACGCGCTGCCAGGCCGACCGCGAGACTGGCGCCGACCAGGCCGCCACCGACGATGATGAGGTCGAAATCGGTCATCCACGCATGACCTGCTCGATGTCCTCGGCCCGGCTCGGCACGGCCGCAGTCAGGTTCTCCGGTTCATCCCGGCTGACCCGAATGTCATCCTCGATGCGAATGCCGATGTTTCTCAGCGGTTCGGGAATGTCGTCCTCGGCGCCGATATACAAGCCGGGCTCGACCGTCACCACCATGTTCTTCTCCAGCACTCGCGACTGATCGTCGATGCGGTAGTCGCCGACATCGTGGACATCCAGGCCCAGCCAGTGGCCGGTCTTGTGCATGTAGAAGCGCCGGTAGGACTCGTTTTCCAGGTTTTCGTCCAGGCTGCCCTTGAGCAGGCCCAGGTCGATCAGCCCCTGGGTCAGGACCTTGACGGCTGCGTTGTGATAGGCCTCGAAGGGGTGGCCGATGCGCACCTGCTCGATGGCCTGGGTCTGCGCGGCCAGGACAATGTCGTAGACCTGCCGCTGCGCCGGGCTGAAACGGCCATTGACCGGAAAGGTGCGGGAAATATCGGCGGCATAGCTGCGGTACTCACAGCCGGCATCGATCAGCAACAGGCCATCTTCGGGCAATGGTTGATCGTTTTCGATGTAGTGCAGAACCAGTGCATTGGCGCCGCCGGCAACGATGGGAAGATAGGCCGGCGGGCAGGCGTTGCGGTGATACTCGTGCAGCAGTTCGGCGTGGATTTCCGCTTCGTTCATGCCGGGCCGGCAGGCCTGCATGGCCCGGGTCATGGCTGCGGCCGAAATGCGGGCGGCTTTTTTCATGCAGCGAATCTCGTCGCGTGACTTGATCAATCGCTGCTCGTGCAACAGATGCTCCAGCGAGACGATTTCACCCGGCCCCTTGGCGCCCTTGTGTTCGCTTCTCAGGCGATTGCGCCACCCAATCAGGCGTTGATCGAATGCGGCATCCTTGCCGACCAGGTGGTAGATCCGATGACAGCCTTCCATCAGTCCGGGCAGGATCTCGTCGAGGTCCTGAATGGGAAATGCATCGTCCATGCCGAGTTGTTCGCGGGCGCCGTCCAGCCCCAGGCGCGGGCCATCCCAGCGCTCCCGGTCGGGATTGCGCTCGCGACAGAACAGGAGCTGTTCACCCTGTTCGCGGCCGGGCAGCATGACCAGGACGGCATCGGGTTCATTGAAACCGGTCAGGTAGTGGAAATCACTGTCCTGTCGAAAGGCAAAGTGGCTGTCGCCATTGCGCAGTTTCTCGCCGGCTGACGGCAGCACAATCAACGTGTGCTCACCGGCGCTTTGCATCAGGTTCTGGCGGCGGCGGATGAACTCTTCGGGTTTGATCATGACCGTTGCAGGCTCTCTTCACGCAACAGCAGGACGGCCACACGGACGAATTCGGTCAGCTCGGTATAGGCGGTTTCCTCGGCCTCCTGGTCGGTGTCGGGATCGGTGGCGGCGCGCGCGATCTGTTCAATCATGCGCAGTGCATCGCGCGCATCCTCCGATTGCAGGACCGGCTGGCCCGCCCCGAAACCGGTCAGGAAGCCCGAACACCAGCGTGCCAGGCAGGCCGTGCGTTCGGCCAGTGGGCGATCCTCGGCCGGCAAAAGCGGCTGGAAGTCCATGTCGGTCGAGGCCAGCTCCGATTTCAGTGTGGTCAGGGCCGGCCCGATCTGGCGAAGTATGTCATCGGAGGACCATTCACCGACCTGGAGCGCGGCCAGGTGGGTGGCCAGTTCGCGTTCATCCTGGTTCGGACGGGCGCACAGCAGGCCGATGACAACGGCATGGGTTTCGGCGATACCGGCCGGGTCCTGATCGGCAGCCAGGGCCAGGATCCAGGCCAGTTTCGATTCCTGTTCGGTGGTCATGTTGGCGGATTTCGAAGGACAATCCCGAATTTTATCATCGCCGGTGCTCAATCAATGCATTCACGGATCCCTTGTGAAGTGACAACATAAAGTTCTATGATTAAGCCTATGTAAATACTAATAACGTGAGCCCTTATGGAAACCCTGGAACAGACTGCGGCAGATCTGGACCGCCTGGAGAACCGTCTTCAGGAGATTCTCGACCGGCTGGAGCAACTGGAAGAAGAGAACCGTTCGCTGCACGCGCGCCAGGAATCGCTGGTGGCCGAACGGGCGAACCTGGTCCAGCGTAACGAAGAGGCGCGTTCACGAGTCGAAGCGATGATCGAGCGTCTCAAGTCGATGGAAAATGCCGGATGAACAAGGTCCCTGAACCAATCACCGTGCGCATACTGGACCGGGAGTACCGGGTGATGTGCACGCCGGAGATGCGTCGTGACCTGATGGAGTCAGCCCTGTTTCTGGACCAGCAGATGCGTGAGATCCGTGATGGCGGCAGGGTGTCGTCAATGGACAAGATTGCCGTGATGGCCGCGCTCAACCTGGCCGAAGAGGTGATCAAGCTGCGCAAGAGTATCGATGATCGTCGCGAAAGAATCGACGATCGCATCCGAAATCTGGCGGTTCGGCTTGATCAAGCCCTGCCGGAGGATTAGACTGATTGGCAAGGCGCTCTCTGCGGTGTTCGCCAGCGGGAACGTAATATGCCTTGTCCCTACGTATTGACCTCGGGATGGCGACTTCCGGTGCTGGTGTGCAGTTCGACGAACGTGCGAATTGCCTGAAGGCCTGGAGAGCCAACCCACCTGAACCTCTGGTTCAAGGTCACCGACCCGCAGCGGCACAGGCGGAGAGCGCCCCATTCCCCCTGACATGATTTCAGTGACTTGATGCAAGCCGACAACGGGCCACCGGACCGGAAAGCCCAGTTGCGAACTCGCCTGGTGGCCGAGCGTGAAAAACTGCACGAACATCAGCGGCGTCATCTTGACCGGCGCATCTGCACCCACTTGTTGCGCTTTCTCGATGAGCGTGATTGCCTGAACCTGGCGGCGTTCCACCCGTTTCGAGGTGAGCCGGATCTGATGCCGGCCCTTGAAGCGCTTCACCATGCCGGGCGCCGGGTTTTCCTGCCCGTGGTACGCGATCAGCGCATGCGTTTTCGCCACTGGAGCCCGGCCAGCAAGATGGAACCCAACCGTTATGGCATTCCGGAGCCGGTCATGGGCCTGGAGTGCCCGCCCGAGCGGCTGGAGCTGGTATTGATGCCCCTGGTGGCCTTCTCGATCGCCGGCACCCGACTGGGTATGGGTGCGGGCTTTTACGATCGCACTTTCAGCTTTGCCCTGGACCAACCCGGCAGCGGCCCCATCCTGGTCGGCGCCGCCTACAGCCTGCAGGAAATCGACACCCTGCCGGCCGAAAGCTGGGATGTCCCGATGAATGCCGTGATCACGGATCGGGGGTTGAAGGTGTTTAGGGAATAGGGACGGAAGACGGGAGACGGGAGACGGGAGACGGGAGACGGGAGACGGGAGACGGGAGACGGGAGACGGGAGACGGGAGACGGAAGCCGGAAACCGGAAACCGGAAACCGGAAACCGGAAACCGGAAACCG
>PWWM01000114.1 GCA_003561495.1 Gammaproteobacteria bacterium | reverse complement strand
GGCGTGCAACTGCAGTGGCAGCAGCAGGCCGAGCTGCCCGACCCGCCGCTGGACCAGGGCCACGCGCTGCATCTGTACCGCATAGTGCGCGAAGTCATCAGCAACGCCTTGCGCCATGCCACCCCGGGGCAGGTACGAATCCGGGTTTCGGCATTGGGCAATGACCAGCTTTTGCTGGACATCACCGATGACGGCCCCGAGCCTTTCCGGCCCGGCCCTGAAACCGGGCAAGGCACTCGCTCCATGCGCAGTCGAGCCGATGCGCTGCGCGGGAACATCGACTGGAACGAGGGCACCACCGGCGGCACCAAGGTCGTGCTTCGAGTTCCCTTGCCCGACAGTGAGTCCGGGTGAGGGCGGAAACTCGTCAATCCAGCGGCCTGCACCCACCGGTCGGGTGTTCGAATCGATCACAGAACAGGCCGTCACGCAGCGGGATCGAGTGCTGGCCGCAACCACTTTGCTCGGTGTCAACCTCGCAGGCATCCAGACTCGGGCCAGGACGGGTGGAATCGCCAATACTCGCCGTGACCGGCAGGTTCCACTCCCCGGCCCAGTCCACCTGAAAATTCAGCCAGACCTGCCCAAGCTGCCCCACTCCGAGGCCGGACGGCGCGCTGCAACTGAGGGATTGTCCAGCGGCCGGATCACCGCTGGCGCTGCAGCTCATCAAGGGGGTGGACGAGACCACCTGATCGAACGTGAAGCCCGGCGGAGCGGCCAACTCCAGCGCCAGGGCGCCCGCGGTTGCCTCGCCGACATTGGTGTATTGGACATGCAGCTGCCCCTGACCACGCGGTACGAATGCGGCCGGCTGGTGACTCATCTCGACGATTTCCATGCGTGCCCGGGGTGGCGTGCCGGTGCCAATGGTATGGGAACTGCAGCCGGTAAGGGGCTCCGGATCGAGACATTCCTGCAAGTCATCCGGTGGCCGTTGGTATTCGTTGCCGACATGGGCGAGGATGGTGTGCGGGCCCGGTACGGGCACATCATGGGCCATGTCCACCCGCAGCCACGGGCCGGTGGTGATGTTGTAGCTGCCGAGCGTATAGAGACAGTCGACCCACTGACCGTCGGGTGTCGGCGTATCGGCGGTGCACGACCACGTGCCGTTCGGCCCGGCCCGGTTGAAAAGAAAACCGGTGGGCAACAGGAAGACGGCATGGACCGGTTGGTGGGCGCTGTGAAAGCCAACGCTGCGGACCGTGGTTTCGATGAGGTTTTCGGTCGACCCGGCCATGAACACCGCCGGCGAATGGTTCCAGCCGCTGGTCTCGAACCAGATGCTTGACTCCAGGTTCGGCACATCCCATTCGACACAACCGGTCTCGGAATGGACCCAACCCGCGCTGGCCTCCGCGTCACAATCGAGCGGATCGGGTGGCGGCAGGGTAGCATGCTCGCGCAATAGGCGAATGGTGGATACCCCCGGCACGGGAATATCACCGGCCACATTGGTGCGAATACGCACATTGCGCTCCGGGCTGGACGAACTCAGGGCCAACAGATAGTTGCAGGTCAGCTCCTGTCCCACGGCGCTGCAATCCCAGCCGGAATTGGCGAAGCTGTCGAACGTGATGCCGTCAGGCAAGGTGGTACGGACCGTGATCGGCGGCTGCGCGGTCACACTGTTCATCAGTCGCACGGCAAATCGCATCTGCCCCGCGCCGTTGGCGCCAAGATTATGAGTGTAGAACGCTGCCGGCGGCTGCAGTGATACCCGAAGTTGAGGCGCCGGGGTGTCCCCCTGCCCCTGCTCGGCAGACAATGTCTGGCATCCGACCGCAAGCAGCACCAGGACTGCAATACGAAAAATGACCATGCGAATCGCCCCTTGGACAATCAATGACAGACACACAGTCTAGGCTGCCCGTGACGGTCGGGATACCCCCGTTTGGGGGGATGACGGCGGCATAAATGATCAAGCCAGAGTGTCGACCGGCAGACCGGCGGCGGTCAACAGAGCCTGCGGCCAAGCGGGATCGATTTTGGATCTACCTCGGCACGGTTGGGTGCGCCCCTGTAATCATCTTGGCAGTATAAGGCTCTACAACATCTGAACCTAGCGGTTGGGTCTGGTGGTTCGAGACCAGCGGCGTGGCGCGGTGCCGGGCCTGGGTCAGTCAGGCCGGGGCTGGAGCAACAGGGCCAGTTCACGAACTTCAGGCGCCTGCTGCGGCGCCACATGAACGGTTTCGTAGATAGACAGGGCCATCTGCCCGGTTTCCCGCGCAAGCTCATGATCGCCCAGGGCATCATAGGCGTGCGCCAAACCGTTGAGCGAACGAGCCACGTCACGATGGCCGTCACCATGCAACTGGCGACGGATGTCGAGCGACTGCTCGAACATCAACCGTGCTTGTTCGACCTGGCCAAGCGCCAGTCTCAGGTTGCCTTCGGCCCACAGTCCCAGGGCAATAAACCTATGCTCCTCCTCATAAGCCGACCGTAAAACGTCCAGCCCATCCCTGATCAGGGATTGGGCTGCATCAAGCTGACCTTGCTCAATCAGCACCTGCGACAGATACATCTGGCCGACGGCCAGATGCGGATGGTCGGCGCCGAGCGTGTCATGCTGAATTCGCAGCGCCCGCTCCAACCAGGGGCGCGCACCGTCATGATCGCGTTGTTCCCATTTCAATCGCCCGACCTGATGCACCGGCACCGCAACCCGCGGATGGTCCTCGCCCAATGCCGCGATGCGATGCTCGACGACCTCGTGATACAGGGCTTCGGCTTCGGCAAATTCACCCAGTTGGCTGAGAGTGAAGGCAAGATTACCCAGCGGGATGGTCGTCCAGGCATGTGTCGGCCCAAGCACTTCCCGGCGAATGGCAAGTGCGGTTTCAAAGAAGTCCCGCGCTTCCCGGTAGTGGCTGAGATAAATCAGCGCGGTACCCAGATTGTTGAGAATGGTCGCCTCGAAGCTTCCGCCGGGCTGACTGGCACGAATGTATTCAAGGGCCTCACGGTAATGACGTTCCGCCGTCTCGAATCGGCCCTGATCCCGCATCAGGTTACCCAGCGCATTGAGCAGTTCAGCCCAGGCTTGCTCATGGCCTGCGCTGCCTTCAAGCACCTGCTGCGCCTGTCGATAGGCAGCTTCGGCATGGTCGAAGTCGACCCTTTCATGGTGCGCCAGACCCAGCCGAGTCAGGGCGTCGGCCATCCGGCCGGCCGCAACCCCGTCGGCCGCCAAAAGCGCATCCACTTCCATCTGCCGCAACTCGGCCGCCGTGTCGTAGTCTCCGATATTCTGATTGACCGCGCTCAGTGCGCGCAATACGGCCGCCTGGCTGAGCGGCGCCGTTTCGATTTCCTCAATTCTCTTAATCCCCGCTTCAACCAGTGACTCCACCGTGAACGGCTCGGCAGTGTCGGAAACCGGATTAGCCACCTCGAACAGATCGGTGAGAAACGCACTCACCACGCGCGCCTTGTCGGCTTCGAGCTGGGCACGATCACGCTCGGTCTGGAGCTGGTCGACATGCACGGCGACCGCGCCCAGGGCAAGCAGTCCTGCGCCAATCGATGCGGCCAGACCGGCGGGATGACGTCTGGTGAACTTGCCCAGCCGGTAGCCGAGACTATCGGGTCGGGCTGTCACCGGCCGCCCGTCCAGGTAACGCCGCAGATCATCTGCCAGTGCCCGCACGCTGCCGTACCGACGCTCCGGTTCCTTCCTCAGCGCCATCAGAACAATCATGTCCAGGTCACCCTTCAGGCGCCGGCTGAGCTGTTGCGCCGACGCACCGAACTGTTCAGCCCCTTCCGCATCGTTTCGCCAACGCATGCTGGGCGCGGCCGGCACCGTTCGGGTCACCGCCTCGATCCAGTCGGCCGGGGAATCCGTGGTCACGTTGAATGGCGAATCGATGCACAGCAAGCGATACAGCACCAGGCCGGCCTGATAAACCTCCGAGCGTACATCGATGGCGTGTCCGCAAAGCTGCTCGGGGCTGGCATACTCCGGCGTCAACCAGCGCCGGCTCAGCCGCGTGACCTCGACTTCGTCTTGAGCCAGTTCGGCCTGAACCTTGCCCAGCCCGAAATCAACCAACCGGACTCGGCCCTCCCCGTCAACCAGGATATTCGCCGGCTTGATATCCCGGTGCAGCACCATCTGGCCATGAGCGTATTCCAGCGCCTCACAGACCTGGATAACCAGTTCGATGCGGGCGTCAAGATCCAGTCTCTGTTCCCGGCACCATGCATCGATCGGCTGCCCCTGGACATACTCCATGGCGAACCACGGTCGACCGGCCCCTGTCACCCCACCGTCGATCAGGCGCGCGATTCCCGGATGTTCCAGCCTGGAAAGAAGCTGTCGCTCGAGCTCAAAGCGGTCCACGACATCGCCCAACGGCCGCTGGTCAGCAAGCACCTTCAACGCCACCGTTTGCTCGAAGCCGGCATCGACCCGCCTCGCCTGGTAAACCACACCCATGCCGCCCGACCCGACGGCGCACTCGATTCTGAATGGCCCGATTATCGTTCCAGGACCGATCTCGCCGCTGTCCGCCAGGGCGGCGGCCAGCGCATTGCCCAAATCCGGATCGCTGCCAGGCGGTCGCGACAGCGCAGCCAACGGCTGGCCGGCGGCAGCCAGGAGGCGCGCTGCGAGAGGATCGTCGGAACCGGGATCGCCGGGCGCCTCGCTTTCTTCGCCAGCAAGCCGCCGTTCGAGCCAGCGATCAAGATCACGCAATCTGCTGATTGAATCCACGACCGGGGTTCCAGAGTCCCTTTGGTATCCTGACGATCATGATAAGTTGAGTCCCTGTCAAGCTCAAATCGGTAGCAGCGCTGGTGGCAGACTTCCCTGGACGATGACGTCTTTCAGGACAGAGTTGACCAAACGGCGCCTTGCGTTGAACGCCAAGGAGAAATCTGAATCATGGTCGAAACGGGTGAAATCGTGACGAATGCAGGCCACATCACGGTTCGCCTGAGCGCCTGGCGGGAAGGAGACAGCGAAGCCTTCGACGAACTGGTCCCGCTGATTTACGAGGATCTCCGCAGCATCGCGCGTCAGCAGCTCAGCCGCCTGCGACCCGGGCAGATGCTCGACACCACCGCCCTGGTCAACGAAAGCTACGCCAAGCTGCAGGCCGGAAATCAGATGCGGTTCACTAACCGCGACCACTTTTTCGCCATCGCCGCCTGCGCCATGCGCCAGATCATCGTCGATCATGCTCGAAACCAGATGACCGAAAAGCGCACCGGCACACAAGTATCGGCCGATCTTGACAACCTGCCCTCATCGGTCGACGAACGTGTCGAGCAGATCGTCTTCGTCGATCAGTTGCTCGAACGGCTCGAACAGATCAACCCGGAACTGGTGCGCCTGGTCGAGTGCCGCTTCTT
>PWWM01000224.1 GCA_003561495.1 Gammaproteobacteria bacterium | reverse complement strand
GGTTTTGGTGCTCAGGATCAGGCTGTCAGCGTCGCGAAACCGCTGAATCAGGCGTCCTCGCTTTGCTCGACGATCAGGCGATGCGCGCTCAGCCGCAACGCATTCAAGCGGATGAAGCCGCGCGCATCCTGCTGGTCGTAGCCGCCGGCAATGTCCATGGAGCTCAGATCCGGGTCGTACAGCGAGCTTGAGCTGGACCGACCTTCGACCACGATGTTGCCCTTGAGCAGCGCGAGCCGGACTTCGCCGTCGATCAGGGCAGCAGACTGGCGGAAGCCAGCCTCGATGAAATCCATCTCGGGTGAGAACCAGAAGCCGTTGTAGATGATTTCGGAAAAGCGCGGCGAGAGCATGTCGCGCAGGCGTCTGACTTCTCGATCCATCGCAATTCCTTCGAGGTCGCGCAGCGCGGCGTGGAGAATGGTCGCGCCGGGTGTTTCGTAGACGCCGCGTGACTTGATGCCGACAAATCGGTTCTCGACGATGTCAATGCGACCGATGCCATGCCGACCACCCAGATCATTCAGGTACTCAAGCAGCGCGACAGGTTCGGTGACCCGTGTTCCGTCACCGAGGTGTTCGACCGCGATGGGCAGAGCGTCCTTGAAACTGACCATGATTCGGTCGGGAACATCCGGTGCGTCCTCGATCGAGCGAGTGAGCTTGAACATGTCGCTTGGCGGAGCTGCGTCGGGGTCTTCCAGCAGACCTGCCTCGTAGGAGCGGTGCATGAGATTTTCGTCGTTGGAGTAAGGTTTTTCTGCTGTGGCTTCCACCGGGATGTCGTGCTTTTCAGCAAAGGCCAGCAGGTCCCGTCGGCCCTGGAAGCGCGCCAGGAACTCGGGATCCTTCCAGGGTGCGATGACTTCGAGGTCGGGCGCCAGGGCGGCGAAAGCCAGCTCGAAGCGGACCTGGTCGTTCCCCTTGCCGGTGGCTCCGTGGGCCAGCGCCGTGGCGCCGACCCTGCGCGCGATCTCGACCTGGCGCTTGGCGATGATCGGTCGCGCCAGGGCCGTACCCAGCAGGTAGCGATGTTCATAGACGGCTTTGCCGGCAATCGCAGGCCAGATGAAGTCGGTGACGAACTCATGTCGCAGATCTTCGATAAAGACCGCGCTGGCCCCGGTTTCAAAAGCGCGACGCTCGATATCTTCAAAATCCTCCTGCTGCCCGACATTGGCGACGAAGGCGATGACCTCATGGCCCTGCTGAAGCAGTGTCTTGAGGATGCAGGCGGTATCGAGACCGCCGCTGTAGGCGAGGACGATTTTTTTCCGGTTCATGATGATCTTCTCTGGTATGTATGAGGTGGCGGGTGGTCGACGATCGGTCCGTCGATTGACCGCCAGGCATTGACGATCGCAAAGCGTCGTTGCTTCAGCCTGTGCAACTCATCGGGTGAGTCAGTGAAAAAATCGGCCAGGCGCTTTTGCCCGGATTCGTGGGTGTGATCGTTGTGCAGGATGTTGGCAGTATCGCGGGTACCGTGCTGACGTTGCTTGGCAACCGATGAGCTTCGCCGGGTATCGTCAAAGACATCGACTCGCTGCGCGCCGGTCACCCGTTTGAGCAGTTCGCCGAGCTCGGTGTGGTAAATCGAGCGCACTGTCTCATCGTCATACAAGTCGCTGACAGCGCTGCAGTGGGTCAACAGCATGAAGCCTTCGGTATCCAGATCCGGCGCCGGCAAATGCTCACGGGCATCATGGATTTCCACTTCGTGCGTACGGTAGTTGCCCACGTGTTAGGTCTGGTCACCGCCACCCTTGGATGGCAGGTAAACCAGCGGTGCGGAAAGATCGGCAAGAAACTTGAGTTCAGCTCGCAGGGTCTGCGGCGTCGATTGATTCATCGTGCAGCCTGTGGGTGAAAGACAGTGAGTATAAGGGCTATGCCAAGTGGGATCTCGCGTCTCCGGCATATTCGCGCATCAAATACAAGGCGGTGCCTGCCCGGGGCCGACACCAGGTTGCCACACGCCTTTCAAGTTTGATGTTCCAGAGGACATCAATCCGATGCAGAGGTGCCCTAATCTGCTTTTTGTCGAAATGATTTCGATTCAATTCGCGACTGGGTATCCCCGAATCGATCCTGGAAAACGGGATCCTCTATGGTGACGAAAGACTCTCGGCTGCTGAATCCCGTGCCTTGGGAGTTGACCGCATAGACCACGAAGTAGTACGTGCTGAATGGCTCCAGGCCCGTGATTGCAAAACCGAAATCGCCAACGTCGAAGTCGCCGTCGTCGAATATTCGGACGCCTTCTTTGGCGGGGTCGAAATCGGGATCGGTGCTGTAGATGACGCCCTTTTCGAAGACAGCGCTGCCACCATTGTCAACCAGGGTGCCGCCTGCCACTGCCGAGGTAAAGTCGACGAAGTCGACGCGAGGCGCGGCCACGATGGGCGGGCTGGATCCCGTTTGAAACTGTTCGACTGGTGAAAATCCAAAACCGTTTTCATTGCGGGCAAAGGCAAGAAAATAAATGGTGCTTACCGGCGGCAAGTTGGTCAGCGCGATGGTGAATGTGCCGGTGTTGAAAACGCCTTCCTCCGAAACCCTTGTGCCGTCAACGAGCGGGTCGAAGTTTTCCTCGAGGCTCCAGAAAACACCTCGTTCCAGGATCACTTCACCCCCATCCGAATCGATGGTGCCACCTACCGTGGCGCTGTTCCCGGACACATCGGAAAAGGTGGGCGCCGAAACAGCAGGCAGAGATGTGCTCTGCTGCGAGTTCGGCCCGAGATCCGGTGCCGCTTTGATCATTGTTGCAATGATGCAGGCTCCGATCAGAAGAAGGCTCTTCAAGAAGACGTTGCAAACATGCATGCTCTGGATTCCACAATTTTGAGTCGACAAAGGCAAGTTATTTAATAATGCCCATTGCACCACGGTGGTGACGGCCATGCAACTATCTACTGGTGCGGTTCGGTCATTCCGCCGGCTCGGTTCGCCGAGCTCCGTCTGATTGCGGGTCAGCGGCACAAGCTGACTGGCATGCTAGCTGCTGAGAAGAACCGGGTGTACAAACTGCTAGCGCATGGCGGTGTGCGACCGAGCGTGGTGGTCAGCGATCTGCATGGCCAGTCGGCACGGCGCTTCTTGCGCTACGCGCAAACCGCCCCATCGCTCTCGCCTGCATGCGCAACGGCTTCGCTCGTCCAGCTCCGGCTCCAGGCCGGGCAAATCGGGATCATTTTCCGTCCGATTGGCGAAGACAGGGAAGAATCGGGCGAAATCCGGCTCGCTGCATGTTGCAATCGGTGTCAAACGTCAAGCTGACACGGCGCCGGATAGCACCGGATACCGCTGGAGTTCGCGGAAAAGGGCGGTTATAGTTCCTGTACTCGGACGGATCACCGGATCTGAGCGAGTTCTTGTTCAAGGCCTTCGAGATCATGCAACAGTCCTTGATCGGCCAGAAACTGGCGGCCAATCCGCCCGACATCTACATCAAGCCCGAACAAACGCCGAGCCCCAACCCAACAGCACCCAATCCGGAACCGGAAAGGACTCGAGCAATGAATAACAGCAGGTCCGATCAGAATGTGAAAAAAGCCACCCTGTACAGAATGGTGACCGAAGAACATATCTGCCCGTTCGGGCTGAAAAGCAAGGCTGTGCTGGAACGGCATGGCTGGACCGTCGACGACCATTGGCTGACCGACCGGAAAGAAACCGACGCGTTCAAGGAAAAGCACGGTGTCGATACCACGCCGCAGACGTTTATCGACGGCCGGCGCATAGGCGGCTACGACGACCTGCTGGAGTACTTCGGAAAGCCCGTCCCCGACTCGGAGGAAACCAGCTACCGGCCTATCATCGCGATCTTCGCCACGGCCGCGCTGGTGGCCCTGGCGATCAGCTGGGCGGCAACCGATGCGTTGTTCCATTTACGAACCGTGGAATGGTTCGTGGCCACCGCCATGTGCCTGCTCGGCCTGCAGAAGCTCAAGGACCTGGAAAGCTTCAGCAACATGTTCCTCAATTACGACCTGCTGGCCCAGCGCAAGGTGCGCTATGCGTACGCCTATCCCTTTGCCGAAACCCTGGCCGGCATTCTCATGATCGCCGGCGCACTGATCTGGCTCGCCGCACCAATCGCGCTGTTCATCGGTGCGATTGGCACAATCTCGGTATTCAAGGCCGTCTACATCGACCGGCGCGAACTCAAGTGCGCCTGCGCCGGCGGGGACTCCAAGGTGCCGCTGGGCTTTGTTTCGCTGACCGAAAACCTGATCATGATCCTGATGGGTATCTGGATGCCGCTGCGGATCTACGTGCTTCAGTTTTGACCTACCGGAACGCCGCCGCTCAGCTCAGCTGTTCGAGCAGGGCCCGGCAGAATGCCGGCAGATCGTCCGGCACCCGGCTGGAAATCAGGTGACCATCGACCACGACTTCTTCGTCCGTCCATTCCCCTCCGGCGTTGACCATGTCGTCGCGGATCGAGGTGAACGAGGTCACGCGACGGCCACGGATGATATCGGCCGAAACCGCCATCCAGCCGGCATGGCAGATCCAGGCCACGGGTTTTTCCTGCTCGCTCATGGCGCGCACGAAGTCCACCATCGCACGGTGCCGGCGCATCTTGTCCGGCGCCATGCCGCCCGGAATGACGACCGCATCGAAATCGTCCGGTCTGACCTGGGAAACTTCATCATCCGGTTTGACCGCGTACCCCTTGCCGGAGTGGTATACGTTCTCTCCGGCACCGAGAACACTGACCTTGAACCCGGCCTCGATCAGGCGCAGGCGCGGATAATGCAGTTCAAGTTCCTGATAGTCGTTTTCAACCAGGATGGCTATGTGCTTGTTGGCTGAGGGCATGAACTTCCTCGCAGTCCGGAATGAACCGATAGTATGCAAAACGTGCCGCGGCGATGTGGCCAATCAGTGCAAATGCAGAGAAATGCGGTGCGCTATATCGGCGCGATCGCCCTGACAGCGCGCTCGGCGCGGTGTGTCAGTCGTCTTTTCGGACCCAGTTGCCATCGTCATCTTTCCTGTAAACCTCTTTGACCGCTGCCCACGCAACCCGGTGCGCGGTTTCCTCTCGATCGGCATCTCCGCGGCGATCTTCCGGATCCTTGTAGTCCTCCCAGGCCGAGTTCCAGGCCTTGCGATAGATGGTCTGGGCATGTTGGGGCAGATTGTCGGTGACTTGTTTGGGCAGGTCGGCGTTGCATTCGTAGGGCATAAATGCTTCCACAGAGTCTTCAGTCCCGTTACCGGGCCCGCTGTCGCGGTGCAAACAGGGCGAAATAACGTGTCGGGGAAAGTGGACAATGCCGATTTTAGTCACGTGAACCCGGCCATGTCGATGGATTCATTCTCGACCGTCGGCCACACGCGCGGGCGATCTCCGGTCAGGCGCTTCTTGCCTCCGGCAAACCGCACCTGCCCT
>PWWM01000035.1 GCA_003561495.1 Gammaproteobacteria bacterium | reverse complement strand
TGGTCGTCGTCCAGGTCGCGGCGATCGAATTCTTCCGGTGGGAAAAAGCGCAGGGTGTCGTAGCCGGGGCAGGGCTCGTGGAAACTGTTTTCATCGGCCAGAATCAAAGTGTGCTTTCCGGCCTCTTGAGTGAAGTAATAGTAGATCCCTTCGTGCTCCATCAGCCGGCTGACGAAATCAAAGGCCGATTCACGATACTGGATGCAGTATTCGCGGGCACTGTAATCTCTGGACAGATGGTCTTCGAAGTCGGAAAAGCCGTAGCGGTTGAAAACCTCGTCAAGAATTTCGGGCACGGTCATGTTCTGAAATACCCGGCAGTCATTGGTTCGGGTCAATAGCCACAACCAGGGCTTGATGGTCGCCCGATACAGCGAATATTGACCTTCGGTGCCGACGTAGCTGAAGCGACTCACGATGCCGTTGAAATAGCGGATTTCGCCATCGGGACGCTCGATTTCGACCGTCAGTGCTTGACCAAGCACATCGTCAAAGGCGACATTGGGATCGGTGCTGAGCAGGTCCAGCTCAAATTCGAAAAGGCGTCCGAGTTCCTCCCGGCCGGACATGCGCCGGAATAACAGCACATCCTCATCAAGCGGCGTGTTGATCTTGAAGATTCGTTCACTTTGGGTCGGAAGAACAGCAGCCATGGTTTCAAGCCTGTACCTGGTGCGAGGGAAATCGAGTATATACGCCAGTTTTGCGAACAATCAAGGGAGAGGCCTTGTATGCATAAAGATGGCACAGAATTTGGCCGGAATCCGTTGGTATTGACAGGAGCACTGGATTTGCTGTTATGCTCGCCTTGGCGGCGTTCACCCGCGGGTTTGACTGGGGGACAACGCTTCGGAACCCGATGGGGAGCAACAGGAGATTTTGGTCCTGGAGTTGCGAGTTCCAGCTGGTTAGTGCGGGGGTGGCTGGTTCTGACACCGGGTCCAACGGTGAAAGAATCGCAGATAGGGAGATATTCTATGAACGATGGTCAGGCTTCTGATTCATATCGTCGCAATGTCATTGGCAAGTTGGCCCCGGTCATTCTGCTGGGTTTGTTGCTATTCGCCTGGCCACTGGCAGGCGTCATCGCCGAGAATGAGACTACCAGTCAGCCGGCCACAGGGTCTTTCGATTATCACTGTGAAAAGCGCGCCTGTCAGTTCTGGCTGACCGACCCTTCGCTGATGCTGCGTTCCGGCTTGCGCTTCCAGTGGGATTTCGGTGATGGGCAGGGCTCCACGGCTGCGGCCCCCGTGCATCAGTATGAATACGATGGCCGTTTCGAACCGGCCCTGACCGTTTTCGATGCGTTTGATGAGCAAATCCTTGTATCTAGCAGTGCAGTGATTCTGGGGTTTGACCCGGAATCCGCAGTAAATGAATTTGGCGCGGTGTTCAATGGCCGCGGTGGTGCGTTGACAGGTTTTTCCGCTGCTGATCTGGGTGATTTCAACGCCAATGGATTGAGAGACCTGGTGATTGGTTCACCAGACTACCTTTTTCAAGGGGCTGGAGAAGCCCATGTGGTGTTCGGTCGTCCAATTGATCCCGGCATGTCATTCGAGTTGCAGGATCTTGATGGCAGCGATGGGTTCATTTTTGTCGCGGGCGACAGCAATTTGAGTGGGGTCGGCTTCTCCTCGGCCGGGATTGGCTCAATTACGCCGGACGCTGCGCGGGCTGCGCTGATTGGCGCGCCCGGCATCATTGCATCCCAATCCGGTGAAACTGAGGGAATTCCGGTGGGTGGAGCAGGACACGTCGTCGCCTTGCTCGGTTCCGGGAATGAGTTTCCTGCTCAGATCACGGGGACGGAGCTGGACGGAAGCAATGGCTTTGTCCTGGCAGGTATTTTTGATGAAGGTTTCGGGGCTTCAGTGGCCTCGGCTGGAGATTTCATTGACAATGGCTTGCAGGATATTGTGATTGGTGCGCCCCTGGGGCCGGTCATTCAGACCGATTTTGGTCCGCAGCAAACGGGGCGAGGCAGGATATATGTGGTGTATGGGCGGCAGGACGGATTTCCACCCAGCTTTGATATTGCCAACATGACAGGGGGCGATGGTTTTGTGCTCGAAGGGGAGTTTGATGGTGACGGGGCGGGCTGGTCCGTGGATGGAATCGGGGATTTCAATGGCAATGGCAGCAGCGACATCGTAATCGGTGCACCATTCTTTCAGGACCCAGATCAGATTGACTCAACCATCGAGGGTGTTGGTCCGGAAGGGATAGTGGCACCAGCTACGGCTCCTGGTACAGCCTATGTGGTATTCGGAGGCCAGGATCCCACTTTTGAAGGTCCGAGAAGACTCGATGACGATCTCCTCAATGGTTTCGATGGCTTCGCAATTCGAACCGGTTCGAATGACATGATCGGCTGGTCGGTGGCCGGAGTTGGCGATCTCAACAGCAATGGTTCGGTTGACCTGGCCGTCAGTGCGCCCAACGCCCCTCATCCCGAGACTTTTGTCAGTGGTGCGGTCTATGTGCTGTTCGGTGGCCAGGGGGAAAATGCATTCGGGGCGGAATTCAATCCAGCGACAGGTCTGAACGGCAGTAATGGTTTTGCCGTAACCGGATTGTTTCAGGGCGTGGATGGAGATTTTCAGGGTGACCGAACCATCTCGCTGGCCAGTGCCGGGGATGTTAACGGGAATGGATTTAGCGACTTGCTGATCGGAGGGCCGGGTTTGGACCTGGGAGCTGGCGCAGCCTACGTGATTTTTGGTCGCAATGACGGCTTTCCCGCAGTGATCGACGTTACTGCACTGGATCCTGAAGATGGCTTCATGATCGTGCCGAGTGAATCTGGAATGGCTTTCGGCAAGTCGGTCGCTGGTCTGGGTGATTTTGATGGCGATGGTGTCCATGACGTTGTTGTCGGTCAGCCCGGCAACTCCGATACGAGCGGCGCCGGCTGGGTCATTCCGGGTCAGGTCAGCGCCAGCGAACCATTGATCAATGATGGGCAGGGGATTGACGACCAGGTCGTGTTCGCCGGGCAAGTACTCGAGATAGACTTCACTGTCAGCGATGTGCTGGATCCGCCAGCCCAGATTGTGGTCACGGCCAGTTCCCAGACACCGACTCTGATTCCGCCTGATGGCGTCAGCGTACTGGGTGCCGACGCCAATCGTACCCTTCGTATTGAAACGGTTCTTGGCTTTGGAGGGCTTGGACAAGTCAATGTGGAGGCGACCAACAGTTTCGGGCTGACGACGGTCGAAGAGGTCTTTATCAACATCGATCCAACACCGGCCCCGATCATTAATGATGGCGCCGGGATACCGGATCAGGAGATGACCGCGGGTGAGACGCTGGCCATTGCTTTTACCGTTGACGATCCGGAATTTGAGCCCGATGCGGTCGAGGTGATTGCCCAGTCTGGTAATCCCTCAGTGCTGCCCAGTGATCAGTTATCGATTCAGGGAGAAGGCACGACCCGAAACCTGTTGATCGAGTCATTCCCGAGTAACGTCGGTGCCACCGAAATCACTCTGGAAGCACGCAATCCGCTGGACGGTACGGATACCGTTGTATTCAACCTGACCATTACCGCTGCCCCGCCAAGGATCAACGATGGTGAGCCCATCGACGATGCCGAAATTCAGGCTGGGGATGCCCTGGAGGTGGATTTCCAAGTCGATGATCCATTGGATCCTGCGGGAACGCTGGATATCGCCATCGAGTCGAGCAACCCTGAACTGATCCCCGTCGAGGCGATTACTGTGGTAGGAACCGGAAACGAGCGCAGTCTGGTGATCGAGACACAACCGGGGACCCAGGGGCAATCGGTGATTACGGTTACTGTGACCAATACCAACGGGGAGCAGGATATCCGTGAGTTTGTGGTCGAGGTCTTCCTGTTGCCGACTGAACTGGACCTGGCCGCCGAACCCTTCGTGCTGCCGGGCTTTCCCGATCTGCTGGTAAGATTGTCGGCAGCCAATATCGATGAGGAGACGGCGTTCGGGGTGCTGATGGCAGCCGATATTCCCGAACCGTTCGAAGTCATCGGAGTTTTCATCGAGGCGCAGGGATGCCTGGTTGAAAGCGGCGTGGTCTCGTGCGATGAGGAGGCCTTACCGGCATGGGAGTGCTCGCTGTTCGAGGAATCGCTGGTTTGCGTGCTTGAAAGTCTGGAGGCCGAGCGCGAAGCCGGCGTGGTGTTGCGCGTACAGGGTGCGGGCCAGGCGGAAATGATCGCCTTGCTGGAGGCGTTGAATGCGCCGCAGGTCGAGGCCGAGCTTGAACTGGACTTTTAAGAGCGAAATCAAATATCGCCAAGGAAAATATCATGTCGAAATCGCATGTATTCTGGATAGTGGTTGGGGCGTTTCTTGTCGCCAGTTTCCAGGCC
Organism: Gammaproteobacteria bacterium; assembly: GCA_003561495.1. Lineage (GTDB taxonomy): Bacteria > Pseudomonadota > Gammaproteobacteria > Xanthomonadales > Wenzhouxiangellaceae > Wenzhouxiangella. The sequence continues at coordinate 14,481 of PWWM01000035.1, read as the reverse complement.
GAGGCCATGACTCGTCATGGCGCTGTTTATGAATCGGGTCGAATCGTCTATTCAAGCCAGCCGGTGTCTCGAACCATGGACGGGCATGCCTGCGAGGAGGATCCGGACCTGATATTCACCTTCTCCGAGAGCCTTTCTCAAAGTAGCCTGGCCCTGGATGTTCGTAGTGAGGATGCCGGTTCAATCACATTGACGGTCAACATCACGCTGTCCTGCCGGGAAGGAAGCGCCGTGTTCGAATATGACCACGAGCCTGACGGAAATTCCGGCGTGATTGGCGAAGACATTGACATCAATCCGCAATCATTCGGCATCAACATGCCGCTTGCCACGGGAGCCAGTGAGCAGGCGGTGATCAATTACCAGGCCCTGGAATCGGCCCCTTTCTTTACCGAGCATCGGTTTTTGCTGGTGGGGGACCGTGTCAGCTTCTTTGCAGGGACAGCCTTTGGCCAGGCGGGCGAGAGGCGCGAGTTGGCCGTTGTGAGCGTGGCCTCGGGTGATGTGATTGATATGGGCGCAATTATTGATGCCGATGCCCGTACCATTCGAGCCGGCAGCGCGCTCAATGATGCCTGTGATCTGGCCGAGCCCGGCTCGACGCTATTCCAGACCTGTCTTGAAATCGACCAGTTCGCGGAGACGCCTGCGCAACTTCGCCAGGCTTCGAACGCGTTCGATGCTCACCAGATCACAGCGGTTCCGGCAGCATCCACGGAAAGCACTCGGATTCAATCCGGAAATGTGGCTGAGCGTCTGGAAGTGATCCGCTCCGGCATGGCGCCCGCCCTGAGCCTTGATGGGCTGGCTTTTCGATCCGGCGGACAGAACTTCTCTTTGGCCTGGCTGCCATCGGACTTGATGGCGCGCGTGAATGGCGAGAGTGGTGATGATATTGGCAGCCAGCTACTGGCCGAGCGATGGGGCGCATTCGTCAATGGCACCGTCACGATCGGTGATCGCTCCAGGCGTGGAGACGAAACCGCATTCGACTATGACTCCTGGGGGATCACGGCCGGTGTCGATTATCGTTTTGACAATGGCGCCGTGGTCGGAGTGGCCGGTGGGTTCTCCAGATACTCGGCTGATCTTGAGGGTAACAGCGGCAAGGTTGACGGAGACTCCTACAGTATTCAGGGTTATGGCACGTTCGACCTGATTGAGAACCTGTTCATTGATGCCACCCTCGGATACACCACGACTGATTTCGATTTTGGTCGGGTGGTCGATCTGGCTGGAATAGGCAGCATGACTCGCTCAACGGCACGCGGCAGCACCGATGCGCGCGTGATTTCCGCGACGGTGTCACTCAATTATCGAATCCGTCTCGACAATGCCTGGTCGATTACGCCATACGGTCAGTTTGGATACTCGGACATAGAAATCGATGGCTTCTCCGAGTCCGGCAGTCCGTTCGATTACCAATATCCCAGCCAAAGCCTCGACTCTCAGCTCTGGTCGGCCGGGATCAGGGTCAATCGACCCATCTCTCTGGATCGCGGGGTGTTGGTGCCCTATGCTGATCTTGCCTTCGAGTATGAGAGTGGTATCGACGGTTACAGCCTGCAACCAGTACTGGTCGAGTCCGGGATCGACGGCCCCATGGTCAGCATTTCCAATCCCGACCGAAGTACGGGTCGGCTGGATCTAGGCGCCTCCTGGGTGTTCCTGACCGGCAACCAGTTGTTCTTCAGCTACAGTGCCCTGCTGATGGATTCAGATACCACCCGCCACTCGTTCTATTTCGGCGCTCGCTGGGAGTTCTAGATACAGCCGGAGTTGCAGTCAAGGGATCAGTCGGTGGTTTTGACCAGCACGGTGGTCAGGGACCCACCCCCCATTTCGTCCGGCACAGGCGCCTTGGCTCGCAAGAAGACATGGGGTGTTTCATCGCTGATCCAGATGGTTTGCTCGTCATCGAGCTCATCCATGGCGCTGACATGTACCGGCCATGCAGCGAATCGGCCTGCAGGTACCTCGATGGTCTCGACATCTCCAACGCTGAGCTGAAATCGGCGAACACGGGTGTTGACGTCGATCTCGAGCACATGCAATTCGGATTGCTGACCACTGGTCAGTGGCATGGCAGCCAAAATCGCCTCCAGCCCGGATTCACCGGCATAGGCTGGCTGTTCGAGTGTCACGTCGACAGTCACCGTTTGACCCGCCGCCCGAATGTAGCCGGTGATTCGCTCGGGGTCATAATGAATTCGCATCTCGCCACCACCCTGGCGAACTTCACGCTCTATTGGCATCAGGGTGTGCCAATCAAGTTCAAGCAGGTCCGTGGTCGGCCCCATGCCGGTTCGGGTCACAGTCTCGATCTGCAGGGTTTGATGGGAGCCGGCCTTGCCAATACGAATATGGCGAACAGAATCGATATCTACGACGGTATCTCCAACCTGCAGAGTGGTCCGGTAGTCGAATTGCCCGGTAGCAATTCGGGAACTGTCCAGCTGCTGATCATCAGCATGGCTGGTGAAACTCAGAAACAGCCCGAGCCCGGCCACCAAAGTGAAGTGCCTCATGTCCGTTTCCCTGTGTTCCGTGACCTGGTTTCTAAGACGAATCCCGGCTGTCGGGGTTCCCGGTTTCGCTGTCCAATGTAGCCATCGTTGCAATGCACTTGAACTCAACAGCAATGGGCGTGGGCAGGGCATTGATCTCCACGGTTGTGCGACATGGGGCGGCCTCGCTGAAATACTCGGCATAGATTTCGTTGAAACGGGCAAAATCCCGGTCCATGTCGGTCAGAAAAACGATGATATCGACCAGTTGGGCACGCGTGGCGCCGGCGGCCTCCAGAACCAGGTCCAGGTTGGCAACGAGTTGACGAGTCTGGGCCTCGATATCGTAATCGATCAGCCCGCCATCCTCGTCGTAAAGATTACCGGGGATTTCATTGCTGCCCGGGGTTCTCGGGCCGAGGCCAGATAGAAAAAGCAGATCGCCAACCCGGCGCGCATGCGGGTAGGCGCCGACCGGTCGTGGGGCGTTGCCGGCATCAATCTTATCGGTCATCCGGAGGTTCCAGTGGAGTGAGTATTCCCCGATTGTAGATGCAAACAGTGCCGGGCCAAAATCCCGTCGTCTTTCCAGAAATCATGAAAACATCATGTATTCGTCATGCAGGCGGGAAGGATTCAGTGCAGATTCAGTGCTCATTGCACGAACCGCACCCGGAGAGTTTGCATGTACAACTATCCCCGCAGGAAACTGGCTGTCGCGGTGACCGCCGCACTGTTACCCGGTCCGCTTCTGGCCGGTACGGTCAGCACCATCACCGTAGATCATCTTGGTGACACCAGCGCCCCGGAGCATTGCACCCTGCGAGATGCCCTGGCCGCGGCCCGTGATGCCCAGGTGGTGGCTGGCTGCAACGCCGGCAGTAATGGCCAGGATGTAATTGAATTCAGTGTCTCCGGTGATATCTATCTTGACGAGAATTGGCTGCTGGTCGACTCGGATGTCGTGATATCCGGGCCCGGCAGTGAGCAACTCACCATTCACGGCCCGGGAAGCGGCGCAACCGTGCTGGTCTACGATCTGGCAGCCAATTCTCACGTGGATGATGTGGTGATCAGTGGTGTGGGAATCACGGCAGGCTCCGCCCAGAGCGGCGGCGGAATTCTGGCCTTGTCTGGCAAGTTGACCCTGGATGATGTCCACGTGTTCGGCAACCAGGTCAATTCGAGTAACCCGGAGTTCGCGCGAGGCGGGGGGTTGCACGTGATTCTGGCCGATGGCGGTGAGCTGGTTATTGAAAACAGCGTGATCAGCGGCAACACCGCCACCAGCACCGCCTCACCGCCACGCAGCTTTGGCGGCGGGTTGAATATTGTTGCCGAGGGTGTCACCCGCACCGAGATTCGCAACACCCTGTTCGAGAACAATGAAACCAACTGGCGCTCCGGCGGCTTGCACTGGAATGTGTCGAATTCCTCGATCGAGCTTGACGAGGTGACCATGACCGACAACCGCGCCGCCCAGGCCTACGCCGCCGCCGGACTTTACAGTCAAACGGCGGAAAGTCAGCCGGCTCAGGAAATCGTCATCACCCATTCGGTGTTCGACAATAACGAACTGACCGCCGCGAGCGGATTCGGATTTGCCGTCCACGCCTTCGCCTCGTTCGGGACCGAAATCCTGATCGAAGACAGCGCGTTCTCCAATACCCAGGGCGCGGGTCACAATGGTGGCGGCTTGGGTATTCAGGGCCTGGGCACTCCGGCAGCCCCGAGCAGTGCGATCATTCGCCGTTCGACCTTTTCCGGCAACCGGGCCGAGGTTGCTGGCGGCCTGTACTTGCTCGGCTCTGCATTGGGAGATGAAACTGACTTCAGTGTCCTGGTCGAAGATAGCCTCATTCTGGACAACCACACCGGCTACTGGGGTGGTGGCCTGTCGGTCAGCATGGCTCAGGGCGATCATTTCGTCATTGAGAACTCAACCATCAGCGGAAACCTGGTCGAGGGCGCCACCTCAGCGACCTATGGGGGCGTGATCTCGGCCTTCAGCTTTGATGGCGGGCTGTTCGAGATGAGGCATGTCACCGTGACCGACAATGAATCCGAGTTCAACAGTAGCGGTCTGTTTGTCAGTGCAGCCACGCAGAACCGGGTGGAAGTCCATCATTCAGTGATCTCCGGCAACCGCTGCAGTCCGGAAGCCAAGGACTGCTTCGGCGAGGTGGTGGTCGACACCGTAAGTGGCCCGAACACGATTGAACCCGGTGGCGAGATCAGTGTGAACTTCAGCCTGCTGGGTAGCGATGAGGGGTTTGCCAACACCGGCTCGGATGTGTGGTTTGATCCCGACCCCGGGCTGGGTGCGCTGGCCGACAACGGCGGGTCAACCCTGACGCATTTGCCGATGCCGGGAAGCCCGGTGATTGATGCCGGTGACCCCGAATTCAAGCCACCGCCGTTTTTTGACCAGCGCGGGACCGGATTTCCACGGATCGTCGGCAAACGCATTGATCTGGGCGCTGTCGAGGCCCCGGACAACGATCAATTGTTTCAGGATCGATTCGAATCCTCGCCCTAGAAAGACAGGATCAGCGCCCGTCGATAAAGATGTTTTTGGGTTCGGTGAAAAACTCGAGTGACCAATGACCACCCTCGCGGCCGAGTCCCGAATCCTTCATGCCGCCGAACGGCGTGCGCAGGTCGCGCACCAGCCAGTTGTTGACCCAGACAATGCCGGCCTGAATGCGAGCGGCGACACGATGTGCGCGCGAAAGGTTTTCAGTCCAGACTGTGGCAGCCAGGCCGTAGTCGACGCTGTTGGCCAGGTGCACGGCCTCATCCTCATCGACAAAGCGCTGCAAGGTGACTACGGGTCCGAAGATTTCCTCGTGGTGCAGGCGCGATTCGGCTGGCAGATCGGCAATCACGGTGGGTAGTATGAAGTATCCATCCCGGCATCGACCGCGTGGCTGAATCACCTCACCACCGCAAAGAATCCGGCCGCCATCACTACGGGCCTGCTCGATGTAACCCGTCACTTTGTCCCGGTGGGCGCTGGAGATCAGCGCGCCCTGGTCGGTGTCCGGTTCTTTGGGATCGCCCAGTTTCATGGCCTTGACCGCATCGGTCAGCTTCGCGGCGATCTCGTCGTGGGTGGAATCGTGAACCAGTATTCGTGAGGAACACAAACAGACCTGACCCTGATTGGTGAACCCGGCCCGCACCAGGCCCGGGATGGTCTTGTCCATGTCGGCATCGGCAAATACCAGGGCCGGATTCTTGCCCCCGAGTTCCAGTGATAGCTTGATCAATCGTTCGGCGACCGAGCGGGCAATGGTTTTTCCGGTCGCAGTTCCGCCGGTAAACGAGACCGCCCGGATTGAAGGGTGGTCAACCAGCGCCTGGCCGCAGCCGGGCCCGGTGCCGTGGACCAGGTTGAACACGCCCGGGGGGATGCCGGCCTCGATGGCCAGTTCACACAGCGCATGGGCGGTCATCGGCGTCAATTCCGAGGGCTTGGCCACCACGGTATTGCCGGTCACCAGCGCCGGGGCCAGCTTCCAGGTCAGCAAATACAGCGGGAGATTCCATGGGGTGATCAGCGCGACCACGCCCAGCGGTTCGCGGCGGGTGTAGTTGAATCCGGCCGGGCCCATGTCATGGCCGGCGCTGGCCCAGTGGCTCATGGCGCCGGCAAAGAATTTCAGGTTGGCGCGGGCGCGTTCCATGTCCACTTCGCGGGCCAGTTTCAGCGGTTTGCCGGTATCGGCCGACTCCAGGGCGGCCAGGTCGTCGGCCCTGGTCGCGATGAACGCAGCCAGGGTCTCGAGTAGCGTGGCGCGCTCGGCAACCGACCGCGCCGACCATTCCGGAAAAGCTCGCCCGGCCGCAGCCACCGCCTGTTCGACATCTTCGGTGCCGGAGTCGGGAACACGCGCCAGCACAGACCCCGTGGCCGGTTCAATATTGTCCAGAAAGCTCCCGCCTGCCGCCGGCCAGAACCTGCCGTCGATGAAATTGCCCAGTTGCTTCACAGCGAGTTCAGGCGGCCACCATCGACGGCCAGGCTGACGCCCGTGATATACGAGGCGGCCGGGCTGGCCAGAAAAGCCACGGCATGGGCGATTTCTTCAGGTGAGGCAAAGCGTTCCATGGGAACCGAGGCGCGCATGCCGTCGGCCACCTCGTCTTCGCTCCGGCCGGATTTTTCGGCCCGACCGGCAATCAGGCTGTCAAGCCGATCGGTGGCGGTAAATCCGGGCAGCACGTTGTTGACGGTGATGCCGTCCGGGGCAATCTCGCGCGACAAGGTCTTGGCCCAGGCCGCCACGGCCGCGCGCACCGTGTTGGACACGCCCAGGCCCGGGATGGGCTCATAGACCGAGGTGGAAATGATATTGATGATGCGACCATAGCCGGCCTTACGCATGCCGGGCAGGGCGGCCCGGGCCAGGTACTGGTTGCACAGCAAATGGGCGCGCATGCCGTCGAGAAAGGCTTCGCCCTCGGCTTGGACAATCGGGCCCGGCGGGGGGCCTCCACTGTTGTTGATCAGGATTTGTGTCGGCGTGTTGTCCAGCCAGCTCCCAAACTGTTTCCTGACCTCTTCCGGATTCGAGAAGTCAGATACAACCAATTGATGTTGCTGATTCTTATTAGTGCTGAGGCCATCAACTACCGCTTCGAGGCGGTCTCGATTGCGCGCCACAACGGTGACCGTGGCCCCGAGACCGGCAAGCACCTCAGCAATGGCTTTGCCGATTCCCCGGCTGGCCCCGCAGACCAGCGCATCCTTGTTGCTCAGATCAAGATTCATCACTGGTCCTCCCAATGCCCATGCTCAAAACGGAGCGCTTCCTGGTGTTCTGGGATACGGTATCACGTCGCGGATATTGCCCAGGCCGGTGATGTAGTTGAGCAGTCGCTCAAAGCCCAGCCCGAAGCCGGCATGGGGTACGGTGCCGTAGCGACGCAGGTCTAGGAACCACTGGTAGGTGTCGGCATCCAGGCCATGTTCGGCCATCCGCCGGGTCAGTACATCCAGGCGTTCCTCGCGCTGGCTGCCGCCGATGATCTCGCCGATGCCCGGCGCGAGCACATCCATGGCCGCCACGGTCTTGCCGTCATCGTTCAGGCGCATGTAGAAGGCCTTGATTTCATCGGGGTAATTCATCACGACCACCGGCGCCTTGCAGTGTTTTTCGGTCAGGTAGCGCTCGTGCTCGGTCTGCAGATCCACGCCCCAATCGGGCTTGTATTCGAACTTCTGACCGCTGGCCTTGAGAATCTCGACGGCCTCGCCATAGTCCATGCGAACAAATTCACTATTGACCAGCTTTTCCAGCCGGTTGAGCGCTTCGGGCTCAATGCGCTCGGCAAAAAACGCCATGTCCTCGCCGCAACGCTCAAGGACCCGGGCAAAAACGAATTTCAGAAAATCCTCGGCGAGTCCGGCCAGGTCATCAAGGTCGGCAAAAGCCACTTCCGGTTCGACCATCCAGAATTCGGCCAGATGGCGGGCGGTATTGGAGTTCTCGGCCCGGAAGGTCGGCCCAAAGGTATAGACCTTGCTCAGCGCCAGGCAGTAGGCCTCGACATTAAGCTGGCCGGATACCGTCAAGAAGGTTTCACGACCGAAAAAGTCCTTGCCGAAGTCCACACTGCCGTCATTCTTTCGCGGCAGGTTGAGCAGGTCAAGGGTGCTGACCCGGAACAACTGGCCGGCACCCTCGGCGTCCGAGGCAGTGATGATCGGTGTGTTGACCCAGTAATAGCCGTTCTGATCAAAGAATTCGTGAATGGCCCGGGCGGCGACATGGCGAACTCGTGTGACTGCGCCGAAGGTATTGGTGCGCGGTCGCAGGTGGGCGACCGAGCGCAGAAATTCGAACGAATGCTGCTTGGGCTGAATGGGGTAGGTGTCGGGATCATCCACCAGGCCCATGACCTCGATTTCGGCGGCCTGAATTTCCAGGCTCTGTCCACGGCCCTTCGATTCGACCACCTGGCCGCGGCATCGGAGTGATGCGCCGCTGGTCAGACGAAGAATCTCGTTGTCATAATTTTCCAGACCCTTGTCGGCCACCAGTTGCAGGTTGGCCAGGCAGGACCCGTCGTTAAGATGGATAAACGAAAAACCGGCCTTGGAGTCTCGCCGGGTGCGGACCCAGCCCTGAACCATGATTTCGGAGCCGGGCGCGATGTCCCCGGCCAGCACTTGCCGGACGCTTGCGATTTGCATGGCGGAATTGGTTTCCCTGATTGAAAGATTTCCGAGAAACCACAATAATAATGGACATGGCTAGTCAAACTGAACCCACAAGCGAAATTTCCGGCGTCAACCTGACCCCGGCGGCTGCCGACCGGGTCCGCCAGTTCATGGCTCGCGAGGGCGGCATCGGCCTGCGTATCGATGTCCGCCGTACCGGCTGTTCCGGCTGGGCTTACGAGGTCGACATTGCGCGCGAGGCCGACGACACCGATCACGTGTTCGAGGACGAGGGCGTCAAGGTCGTGGTCTCCGACAAGGCCATGGGCATGGTCTCCGGAACCACCGTCGATTTCGTCCACGAAGGCCTGGTCCGCGAATTCCGATTCCGCAATCCCAACGTCGTCGGCGAGTGCGGGTGTGGGGAGAGCTTCACAGTGGCTTAGAAATCCCGGTTTCCGGGTTCCGGTTTCCGGGAAAGGCTCGAGGTTCAAGGCTCAAGGCTCAAGGAAAACCCTTGGCCTTTCTTGTTTTTGAGCTCTTTCCTTTCACCTTTCACCTTTAACCTTTCACCTGGTTTTTATACCTTTCACCTTTTACCTTTCACTTTTCACCTGTTATACTTCCGCTCTTGCCTTCGGGCAACCTTGCTCCACGGCAGGTCTCCTCATGACCTGATCGGGGGCTTTGCGGGTTCCGGGATGGTTCCGGGGCCCTTGAAACCACAAGGAGAGACCCATGCGTCATTACGAGATCGTGCTCCTGGTCCATCCGGACCAGAGCGATCAGGTGCCCGGTATGCTCGAGCGTTACCGGAGCCTGGTCGAAAACAATGGTGGCACCGTCCACCGCAGCGAGGACTGGGGGCGGCTGCAGCTGGCCTACACCATCGCCAAGCTGCACAAGGCTCATTACCTGATGCTCAACATCGAATGCGATGCAGCCACGCTTCAGGAACTGGAAGGCATCTTCCGCTTCAACGACGCCATTCTGCGTCATCTGACCGTGCGCAAGGACGAGGCGGAGACCGAGCCGTCCATCATGCTCAAGCGCAAGGAAAATAAGGACGAACGCGAAAAGTCTCGCCGCGCATCGTATGACGATGACAGCGATGATGATGACGATGATGACCTGGATGACGACGAATCCGACGACGATGATGATGTCGTCGATTCCGACGATGATTCAGAAACCGAAAAGGCGGAGGCTTGAGACGATGGCTAGATTCATGAGACGACGCAAGTTCTGCCGCTTCACGGTGGAAGGGATCGAGCAGGTTGACTACAAGGATGTCGAATTGCTCAAGGATTTCATTGGCGAAACCGGCAAGATCGTGCCCAGCCGCATTACCGGCACCAAGGCCAAGTACCAGCGCCAACTGGCCACCGCGATCAAGCGGGCCCGTTACCTGGCACTGTTGCCGTATTCGGACAATCATTAAGCAGGTGCCGACATGAAGCTGATTTTGCTGGAAAACATTTACAACTTGGGTGATCTGGGCGATACCGTGACGGTCAAGCCCGGTTATGGTCGAAACTTCCTGTTGCCGCGCGGCAAGGCCATTCCTGCGACCCGGGAAAACCTTGAGAAATTTGAGGCTCGACGCGAGGAATTGATGCGCCAGGCCAACGAAAAGCTGGGTGCGGCCGAGGCGCGACGTGAAGCCATTGATGGCATCGAGGAAGTGCTGTTCACGGTGGCCATCAGCCCTGAAGGCCGGCTGTACGGTTCCATCAACCCGCAGGAAATCGCCGGCAAGCTGACCGAAATGGGTTTTGCCGTCGAGAAGGCCGAGGTTGACATGCCTGAAGGCCCGATCCGTGAGCCGGGTGAGTACACCATTGGCCTGATTCTGCATGCTGACGTGCAGACCGAGGTCAAGGTTCGCGTCGAGGGTGAAGAAGGGTAAGGATCAGGATTCAGGGGTCAGGGATCAGGCAATCCTGGTCCATGGCCCCTTGATCTTCTATACTGATCATTCCGCCCACGATCAGTCATCCGGAGTCGACTAGCCATTGTGGCTGAAGCACAACTGTCCCAACTGACCAACGTCAAGGCGCCGCCGCACTCCAACGAGGCCGAGCAGTCTCTGCTGGGCGCCTTGATGCTCTCGGCCACGGCCTGGGACAAGGTTGCCGACCAGGTTGACGAGGCCGATTTCTACCGCCAGACCCATCGTCTGATCTTCCGGGCGATTTCTCAGCTGTGCCACGAAGGTCAACCCTGCGATGCGGTCACCCTGGCCGAATGGGTTTCCCGCCACGGCAAGCTCGATCGGGTCGATGGGGGCGCCTACCTGACCATGCTGGCCAACGAAACTCCCGGTCCGGCCAATGTGCTCGGTTATGCCGCCATCGTGCGCGAGCGCTCCATTTTGCGCCAGCTTATCGAAGTCGGGACCGAGATCGCTGACGACGCCCTGGGAAGCTCCGGTCGCAGCTCCAAGGAGTTGCTGGAAGAGGCCGAGAAACGCATCTACGCCATTGCCGACCAGGGCATTCATCGTCAGTCCACTTATGTTCCCGTTCAGCAGGTCATGGCCGAGGCCATGGATCTGCTCAACGAATTGCAGGAAAACGACGGGGATCTGACCGGGGTGCCGACGGGATTTGCCGAGCTGGATCGGCGCACGGCCGGTCTGCAGCCCACCGATCTGATCATCGTGGCCGCGCGTCCCTCAATGGGCAAGACCACTTTCGCGATGAACATCGCCGAACGGGCCTCGATTCGTTACAAGGTGCCGGTTGCGGTGTTTTCCATGGAAATGTCCGACACCCAGCTGGTCATGCGCCTGTTTTCCTCACTGGGCCAGATCGGCCAGGAAAAACTGCGCACCGGCAAGCTTGACGATCATGACTGGATCAATCTGCGTTCAGCCATGACCATGCTCAAAGGGGCGCAGTTGTTCATCGACCAGACCCCGTCGCTGTCGCCGATCGAGTTGCGCGCCCGGGCCCGGCGCATGAAGCGTGAGCATGATATCGGCCTGATCGTGATCGACTACCTGCAGTTGATGAAAGTCCCGGGCCATGGCGAGAACCGCACCCAGGAGATCAGTGAAATTTCTCGCAGCCTCAAGGCCCTGGCCAAGGAACTGAAAGTGCCCGTGGTGGCCTTGTCACAGCTGAATCGGGCCCTGGAGCAGCGTCCCGACAAGCGGCCCAAGATGGCCGATCTGCGTGAGTCTGGCGCCATCGAGCAGGATGCCGATCTGATCCTGTTCATCTATCGTGACGAGGTCTACAACGAAGACTCCCAGGACAAGGGCAAGGCCGAAATCATCATCGGCAAGCACCGCAATGGCGCCACCGACAAGTTCAATCTGAGCTTTCAGGGGGAGTACCTTCGTTTCCGGGACTTCACCCAGGACTACCACGGCCTGGATGGCTGATTCGGTTTTCGCCGCCCGATGGCACGCAATACCCTGGCCCAGATCGATCCCGCGGCCCTGACCCATAACCTGAACCGGGTTCGCGAGCTGGCCCCGCACTCCCGGGTCATGGCCGTGGTCAAGGCCGATGCCTACGGCCATCGGCTGGATCTGTGTCTGCCGGCGCTTGATCAGGCCGATATGCTGGCGGTGGCGACCCTGGAAGAGGCGCGGGCCATACGTCGGCTGGGAAATGGCTTGCCGGTTCTGCTGCTGGAGGGCGTGATTCACTCCAGTGATCTGGTGGTGGCCACGGATCTTGATCTGGAGCTGACCATTCATCACCTCGATCAGATCAATGCACTGGAACAGTTCGGGCGATCACCGACCGCGCGCCTGTGGCTGAAGGTGGATACCGGGATGCACCGTCTGGGCGTTGCCGCCGAACAAGCCGTGCATGCTCACCGGCGTCTGTTGGCGTTGCCCGGAGTCGAGCAGGTCAACCTGGTCAGCCATTTTGCCAGTGCCGATGAGCCCGGCAGTGAATTGACGGCTCGCCAGGTTGAGCGATTCGATCGGCTGGCCAACGAACTGGATGGCGAACAATGTCTGGCCAATTCGGCGGCCATCCTGGCCGACAGTGGATGGCATCGTGACTGGGTGCGCGCCGGTATCATGCTCTACGGCATCTCGCCATTTGCCGACCGCACGGGCGAGGATCTGGACTTGAAACCGGTGATGACGCTGACCAGCGAGCTGATGGCCATCAACCATGTGCCGGCCGGCGAGGTGATCGGCTATGGCGCGCGCTTTCGCGCCGAACGCGACATGCACATCGGGGTGGCGGCGATTGGTTACGGCGACGGTTACCCGAGAAGTGTTTCGGATGGCACGCCGGTGCTGGTCAATTCCAGGGTGTGCCGACTGGCAGGGCGCGTGTCCATGGACATGATCACGATCGATCTGGAAGGCTGTCCTGAGGCCCGGGTCGGCGACCCGGTCACCTTGTGGGGGCGCGGTCTGCCGGTTGAAACGATTGCCGCCCGGGCCGACACCATCGCCTATGAGCTGGTCTGCCGCATTACCCGCCGTGTGCGCTACCGTTCGATCAATCTCTGATCGATCGCCTGGAGAGCGGAACGGGGCGGTTGCTGCCGATTCGTGCACAGTGCGATACAATAACGGGCTGATTTCGAAGAACTGACTGAACATGGCCGGCAAGCTCTACATCAAGACCCACGGATGCCAGATGAACGAGTACGATTCAGACCGCATGGTCGACGTGCTCGCGGCCTCCCATGGGCTGGAGCTGACCGAGCGAGCCGAAGAGGCCGATGTCATCCTGATCAACACCTGCTCGATTCGCGAAAAGGCCCAGGAGAAGGTTTTCTCTCAGCTCGGGCAATGGCGCTCGCTGAAGGAAAACAACCCGGATGTCATCATCGGCGTGGGTGGTTGTGTGGCCAGCCAGGAAGGTGAGGGCATTGTCCGGCGTGCACCCTTCGTGGACCTGGTCTTCGGGCCGCAAACCATTCACCGTTTGCCGAAGCTGGTGGATTCGGCCCGTGGTCGAGGCAAGCCGGCCATTGATATCAGTTTCCCCGAAATCGAAAAGTTTGACCATCTGCCGGCTCCGGGCAAGCGTGGCGCCTCGGCGTTCGTGTCCATCATGGAAGGGTGCAGCAAGTATTGTTCGTTTTGCGTGGTGCCTTACACGCGCGGCGAGGAAGTCTCTCGCCCGCTCGATGATGTCATCGCCGAGGTCGCCGGCCTGGCCGAGCAGGGCGTGTGCGAGATCAACCTGCTGGGTCAGAATGTCAATGCCTATCGCGGTCCCATGCACGGCGGGGGCACGGCCGACCTGGCCCTGTTGATCCACTACGTGGCCCATATCGACGGCATCGAGCGCATTCGATTCACGACTTCGCATCCGGTTGAATTCTCCGACAGCCTGATCGAGGCCTTTGGTGAGGTCCCCAAGCTGGCCAACTACCTGCACTTGCCGGTGCAATCGGGTTCGGACCGCGTGCTGTCACTGATGAAACGCGGCCATACCATTCTTGAGTACAAGCAGAAGATCCGTCGTCTGCGCCGGCATCGTCCGGATATTTCGTTGTCGTCGGACTTCATTGTCGGTTTCCCCGGTGAGACCGAGCAGGACTTCCAGCAGACGCTGGACCTGGTGCGCCAGCTTGAGTTCGACCAGAGTTTCAGTTTCATCTACTCCGCCCGCCCCGGCACTCCGGCGGCCTCTTTTCCCGACAATGTCACTCTGGAAGAGAAAAAGGACCGCTTGCGCCGGCTTCAGGACCAGCTCAATACCCAGGCGGCGGCCATTTCTCAAGCCATGGTCGGGTCGACCCAGCGGCTGGTCATTGAAGGCAAGAGCAAGAAGGATGAAAACGAACTGGCCGGTCGCACCGAGAACAACCGGG
>PWWM01000093.1 GCA_003561495.1 Gammaproteobacteria bacterium | reverse complement strand
GACTGCTCATGCGCCTGGCTGAGATCATCGAGTCGGAAGCGCCGGATTTCAGGCAATACAAACCCAAGGCCCTGGTCCAGCAGTTTTCCGACTCTCTGCGCGCAGAGCTCGATTTTGCCTCCGAAGGTCGCCATGCCGAGCGCATTGCCGACTCCATGGGAGAGGACAGCCCGATTGTCGTTCCCGGTGTTTACTGGCAGTGGGCCGGTGAACGGCTCAGCGTGCAGGATTTCATCGACGGCATTTCCGGGCATGACCTCGAGGCCGTGGACGAGGCCGGGCTGGACCGGCACCTGATTGCCCAGCGAGGGACCCAGGCGATTCTGAAAATGATTCTCGAAGACGGGTTTTTCCATGCCGATCCCCATCCGGGCAATATCAAGTATCTGACGGATAATCGGATTGCCTTGCTCGATTACGGCATGGTCGGTCGCCTCACTGATGATCGCCGTCACGAAGTGGCCGAGCTGTTGCATGGTCTGGTCAAGCGTGATGCCGCCAAGGTGGCGCGCATTCTCCTGGACTGGAGCATGGACAGCAATGCCGATCAGGACCAGCTCGAGGCTGAAATCGGTGATTTTGTCGAGCGTTATCACGGCGTCCCGCTGGACCAGCTGGACATGTCGGCCATGATTGGTGACATGACCGGCGTCCTGCGACGTCATCGCCTGATGCTGCCAGCCGATCTGGTTTTGATGCTCAAGGCTTTCATCACTCTGGAGGGTATGGGGCGATCCCTGGACCCGGACTTTGACATGGCCTCGGAAGCCGCACCGGTGATTGAGTCGGTGCTGCGCCGTTATTACTCGCCGCTCAACATGACCCGGCGCATGCAAAAGAGTCTGATGGACACCTTGCGTGTGCTGGGTGGGCTGCCGGATGATCTCAGCCGCTTGCTGCGTGCGGCCCGACGCGGGCGCATCGAGGTTCATGTGGACATCAATTCGCTCAAGGAGGTCAGCTCGCGCCTGGACAAGGCGGTCAGTCGTCTGACCCTGGGCATTGTCACCGCCGCCCTGATCATCGGCTCTGCCATCGCCATGAATGTCGATCCCACCGATACCGGGGTGCCGTTTCTGGGACTGGCGGGTTTTGTGGCCGCTGCGGTTGGGGGCGTCTGGTTACTGTTCTCGATCTGGCGCAGCGGGCGCGACGAATAGCTTAAGGACCCACTCAAGAGGGTCTTTGATATTCGGCTCAAGTTCGATCAACACAAACTGAAATCCGGTTCCTGTCGCGGCCGGCCTGGTCGGTGATAGTCTGAAATGAAAACGCGGGAGTCAAGATGACCGGCATTCACACCATTGATACCCATTACCTCGGCCTTGCTGAGGTTGCGGCCGCCTATCTGATCGTCGATGGCGATCGGGCGGCTTTTGTCGACAACAACACCAACGAGGCCGTGCCCCGTTTGCTGGCGGCGTTGGCTGAGCAGGGGCTCAGGCCAGAGCAGGTCGACTACCTGATCATCACACATGTGCATCTCGATCATGCCGGTGGTACTTCGGCACTGGCGCGGGCCTGCCCGAATGCAAAGGTGGTGGCCCATCCGCGCGCTGCGCCGCACGTGATCGATCCGGCCAAGCTGGTCGCCAGTGCCTCGGCGGTCTACGGCCAGGCCGAGTTCGATCGCCTGTACGGCACCATTGATCCGGTGGCCGAGGATCGTGTACTGATCATGGAGGACGAACAGACCCTGCGACTTGGCGGACGCGAATTGCGCTTTCTGCACACGCGCGGCCATGCCAATCATCATTTCTGCATTGTCGACACAGCCACGAACGCAATTTTCTCCGGAGACGCCTTCGGGCTGGTCTACCCGGCCTTGCAGGGCGAAGGCACGTTCGCCATTCCATCGACCAGTCCGACGGATTTCGAGCCCGAGCTGGCGCGCGAATCGATTCGCCGGCTGGTGTCCGAACGGCCGAGTTGCATCTATCCCACGCACTTCGGTAGGGTGACTGACATCGAGGCCGCGGCCGGCCAATTGCTGCGTCATCTCGATTTCGCCGAACGCCTGCGTGATGACGCCGAGAATAGCGACCGGCCCGACGAGGCGCTGGAGGCCTACTGCCGGGCGCGCCTGTTCGACTATTTCGCCGGTCTGCTCGACGGCATGGGCAACCTCGGGCGCGACCCGAACACCTGGTCACACCTGAAACTCGATATCGACCTCAACGTCCAGGGCATTGCATTCGCCGCCAACAAGCGCCGGCGCAAGGCACAAACTGCCGGTGGTTGAGTCCGGCTTGGTCGGGCAGTCGGCATCAATGCGCGGTGGGCGCGACGAATAGCTTCAGGGCCCACTCTCGAGGCCCTTTGATAGCTGGCTCGAGTTCAATCAACTCAAGCTGAAATTCGGTCCCATGCTCGAAATGCAGGCAAATGGAACGGTGCGCTGGGCCGTCTGCAGAAAGCAGGTCGTTGAAGGACACGCCGCCGGTCATCGGCAGACAATCACTGAATTCTGGCGATTGCAGCTCGCCGAGTTCTGATTCGGCTGCAGAGTCCAGATCCAGTCGCTGACCGGAACCAATCCGTATCATGCGGGCCGATTCGATATGCAGCGGGGAGGTCTTCCGGGCCTTCGAAGTTTGCATATCGATCAGCCAGGCGGCCTGTTCACCGACGACCTCCAGAGAATGGATGTCACCCGTATCATCCGTCTCGATCACCACGGCGGTGGTTTCGTCAACGCCCAGGCCATAACGCTCACCACTGTCGAGCAACAGCCGGGTCAGTCGCAACTGGCGTCGGCGTTCGGAAAAGTGGGTATCGACAATGGCGAAGTTCACGCTGCCCAGTCCGCCGGGAGGATGGTAGGTCAGGCTGTCCGCGCTCAGTCCCTCGGGGCAGTTCGAGGCCCTATCACATCCCGGCTCGGGAGGCGCCGAAGCCTTTGCGCCATGGACCAGTGCCGCGGCGTTGCTGCCGTTGCTGACCATGGCGCGAGCCGACTGCACGGCCGCCCCCGCACTGGTGCCGCCGAGCACCATGGACCGCTCGGCCAGCCGGTTCAGAATCACCTCGAGTTCCGTAGTGGGTTGACCATCGTGGTCACGAAAGGCGTGCAGGGTCAGCCACTGATCGCCGCCATTAAGAAACAGGCCATCGACTTCGGTGACGATATCCAGGCCGGCTTCGGGCTGCAGGCAAAAGGCCAGTTGCTCCTGAAATCGCTCCGGATAGACGCGCTGCCGATCAAAGCTGCCCAGTTCTATGGCCTGGTAGCGGGCCAGCCCCAGGCAATGACCCTCGGAGCGGGCGCGCCGGACGGCGGCATCCAGCGGCAGCCACACCACATCGGCGCCGGCCTGTTCGAACACTTGCAGGTAGAAGTCCAGCGCCGCGTAGGGATCGGTCGATGAAGCCGTCGAGACAGCAATCAGTGGTCGGTCACGCTCACTGCGCTCAGCGGCCATGGCCACAAAACGTTCGAATACTGCAATGGACGATTCGCTCTTGCTGTCGGCCAGCCTGACCTGTTCGCGCTGATCACCGATCGGCGCCTGCAAATGATGCAACAGACGCCGCCATTGTCGGTCGCTGGCTGACTGATAGAGCGCTTCGCCCGCAATGACATTCGGTCCGTTTTCGGTCTCGATGGTGACACTGGCCCGGCGCAGCCGGTCGGTGAGAGTGGCTCGGTCCAAGGGTTCATGCTCGTCATCCCTGAGACTCAACAACAGCTCCAACCAGTTCGGGTCATCGTGTCCGTCTGTCGGTCCGCT
The DNA here is from genome assembly GCA_003561495.1 of Gammaproteobacteria bacterium. Lineage (GTDB taxonomy): Bacteria > Pseudomonadota > Gammaproteobacteria > Xanthomonadales > Wenzhouxiangellaceae > Wenzhouxiangella. Next base: position 1,719 of record PWWM01000093.1, on the reverse strand, counting down.
CATGGCATGCTCCCAGCGGACAACCGCAGCCATATCGATCATGTACAAGTGCTCTTCCAGGGCCGTTGGCGACCAAGGGTCATCACTTTGACATTGATCAGTGCTCAGCGAGGTGCAAACCGGCAAGTGACCGCCGGCCAGCATGATCTGGGCAACTGCCGGCGTGATCAACCAGGCGAAGGCCACCAGTGTTGGAATTGCGAGTTGATACTTCATTGTGGATGGTCCCTATCGAGAAAAGCCCCAAGAGCCTTGCTGCAATCTGCTTTTGACGGTATTTTGAACGATTGCATAAAGGGGAAACAGTGTCTTGTTTTCAGGGAGGCCCCAGTATGAAATTATTTCTTCTTCTTGCAACCTCGGTGCTGCTATTCTTTGCCCCGCTCGGCGCGCTGACCGCTGAAGTCCAATCTCTGGCACTGGACCAAGTGGTGCAGCAGAAGTCACAGAGCCACTTCAGTGAGGCTGATGAGTTTGGCCGATATCGCTACCTGGTTGACTTTTCCAGCGCCGGCGCACTGCAACGTTTTCGGGGTGCACACGGTACTTCGGCCGGTTTTCGCCTGACCGACCCTCTGACTTCGTCGCTTCTGGAAGCCGTACGCAGTGACCAGGATGTGTTTTTAGCCGATGCCGGCCGTGTTCTGGAACGCGGCCTGGACCCCTCGCACCGCTTTCTGGTCAGCCGGAATGGCGTGGCCTTGCGTCTGACGCCGGGCGAGGCCATGGAGCTTTCCAGAATGCCCGGTGTTGTCGCTGTCGAGCGTGAGCGCGTCTATGAGCTGGATACTTATCGTGGTCCGGAATTCATCGGTGCTGACGCGATCTGGGATGGCAGTGCGGTGCCCAATCAGACCGGATTGGAAGGTGAGGGCATGGTGGTGGCCATTCTCGACTCCGGTGTGATCGATCCGGCCGAACACGATTCGTTTGCCAACGATCCGGCCTGTGGGCATGGCGAGACTCCCACACCTGACAAGTTGATCAGCGCGCTGGACTGCTCTTCAGCCACCGGACCAGGCGGGCTATGCAATGGGCCATTTCCGTTCGACTATAACGGTCATGGCGCCCATGTGGCCGGCACCGCGGCCGGAAACCGACTGACGCAGGGCAGCGCCTCACCGGCGTTGGATGTGCCGGGCAGCTTCGATTCGATCACGGGGGTCGCTCCCTGTGCCCATATCCGCTCCTACAAGGTCTGCCCCGGTCGTAGCTGTCCAGGAGCTGATATTTTTGCCGGACTGGAAAGCGTGCTGTTGCATGCCGATGTAGACGTAGCCAACTACTCGATTTCCGGAGGCGGCAATCCCTGGAATGACTTTGATTCCATCAAACTGGAGCTGGTCGACTCCGATGTATTTGTCGCCGCATCGGCAGGCAACTCCGGCCCCGATCCATCCACCGTCGGCCATCGCGGTCCCTGGGTGATGACCGTGGCGGCCTCGACCCGGGATGTTGACTCTTCTGGCGATCCCGCCCCCGGTGATGTGCTGGCCGGTTTCAGCTCCCGCGGGCCGACGCCGGCGCCTTTCGGCAATATTCAGAAGCCTGATATCACCGCCCCTGGTGTGGTCATCTTCGCCGCCGATGTTTTCTTTCTGCTATCGGCTTCCGGGCCGGGCACGCCTCCGGCTGAAACCCAGAACATTTTTCTTCGCCCTGGCACGCGAACCCTGGTTCGTACCGTTCCATTCGACGGTCGCACCATGCGTCATGATG
>PWWM01000170.1 GCA_003561495.1 Gammaproteobacteria bacterium | reverse complement strand
GCCGACGCTCAAGGAACTGGGCAGCAGCTTTACCCGATTTGACGATCTCAAGCCGGTGGCCATCGATGATCTGCTCGGTCGCGATCCCGTGTCGCTGGACTGGGAATCCATTCGTGCCGGCCTGACCGGCAAACGGGTACTGGTCACCGGTGGCGGTGGATCGATTGGTGCCGAGCTGTGTCGGCAGATCGCGCGCCTGGATCCGGCCGCGTTGGTGGTGCTTGATCACAGCGAGTACAACCTTTATCGGATCGACTATCGGCTCAAGGGCGAGTTTCGCGAGCTGATCGTCGAGACTGTGCTGGGCGATATTTGCGATTCGGCCACAATTGACAATCTGATGGAGCGTTCCAGGCCCGAGGTGGTCTTTCATGCCGCCGCCTACAAGCACCTGCCGATGCTCCAGAACCAGGTGCGTGAGGCTTTTCGCAACAACGTCATTGGTACTCGCCGCGTGGCCGATGCCGCCTCGCACTTCGGTGTCGAGACCTTTGTCCTCATCTCCACCGACAAGGCGGTCAACCCCAGCAACATCATGGGTGCAACCAAGCGAGTCGCCGAGTTGTACTGTCAGCACCTCAATCGCCATTCGCAGACCCGTTTCATCACGGTGCGATTCGGCAATGTGCTCAATTCCACGGGCTCGGTTGTTCCATTGTTCAATGAGCAGATCCGTCGTGGCGGCCCGGTCACCGTGACCCATCCGGAGATCACCCGCTATTTCATGACCATCGCCGAGGCCGGTCAGTTGATCCTGCAGGCCGGCGTGCTTGGCAAGGGGGGAGAGGTCTTTGTGCTCGACATGGGTGAGCCGGTGCGCATCAGCTACCTGGCCGAGCAACTGATCCGCCTGGCCGGGAAGGAGCCGGGGCGCGATATCGAGATCGTCTACACCGGCCTGCGCCCGGGAGAGAAGCTTTTCGAGGAGCTGTTTCACGCCCATGAATCCTATGCGCGCACGGCCCATGAAAAAATCTATCTCACCCGCGGCGGTGATGTCAGCCTGGACTGGATGGTCGAGCGGTTGGGAAGGGCCGAGCAAGCCGTTCGCCGATATGACAATGACCAGCTCAGGTCGATTTTGCTGGAGCTGGTCCCGGAGATCGGCAAATTGCCGCCGCGCAAGCGCAAGGTCATGCCGCTGGCCGGGTGATCAGGTGGGTCTTTCGTGAACGACTTGGGTGACAAACGAGCTTTGCGTCCCGGCCGGCCATCGCTGATTGGCAAGGTGGTCCAATATCGGCACGAATCGAAGCTGCTTGCAGGCAATGCCCTCGAAGATCCCGTCCGTCGCACTCACCCGGTGTATTTGCCGCCGGGCTATGACGATGGCCAGCGCCGTTATCCGGTACTTTGGTGCCTGGCCGCCTACACCAATGCGGGGCCGGGGCAGGTGAATTGGCGCAATCACGGCGAAAACCTGCCCGAGCGTCTGGATCGTCTGATTGCCGAGCAGCGCATGCCGCCGGTCATCATGGTCTTTCCCGACTGCTATACATCGCTGGGCGGCAATCAGTACGTCAACACGCCGGCCATGGGGAACTATGCCGATTTCCTGCTTGAAGAGCTGGTTCCGGCCATTGACAGAGATTTTCGGACCATTCCGGAAGCAGCCGGGCGGGGCGTGTTCGGGAAATCTTCGGGTGGTTTCGGCGCCCTGCATCTTGCCATGGCCCACCCGGGCACGTTTGCCGCGGTGGCCAGTCATGCCGGTGATTGCGGGTTCGACCGGGTCTACTTGCGGGACTTTCCGATGTGTTGTGACGTCCTGGCTCGACATGACGGAGACATCGAGGACTTCATTCGCACCTTCTGGCGTGATCGCCAACCCGGCGGGGCGGATTTCCATACCCTGATGACCCTGTGCCTGGCCGCCAGTTACTCGCCCGATCCGGACCAACCCCTGGGACTCAGGCTGCCGTTCGATCTGCACACCTGTCGCCTCGACAAGGCAGTTTGGCAACAGTGGCTGGCCTTCGATCCGGCCTTACGAGTGGATCAGGGTGCTGATGCGCTTTCCGCGCTGGCCGGCCTGTGGATCGACGTCGGCAACCGCGACCAGTACTTCATCCATTACGGCACGCGCGAATTGCATGAACGCTTGTGCGCAGCCGGCATCGAGCATCATTTCGAAGAGTTTGATGGCAGCCACTCGGGCATCGACTGGCGGTTCGACCAGTCGCTACCGTGGCTGGTGAACCAGTTGGCCCGCTAGAAACGCGCCTTGATTTGCGACAGCACAGTGGCTCTGAGCGTTACCCAATCAGCCGCATGGCCCACTAACGAATCCTGAGGTCGATCAATCCTTCCTGGCGGGAATACCAGGCCGCCAGGTCGCGGATGTCCTGGTCACTGAGGTCCTGGGCAAATGGCGACATCAGGTCGTTGTCACGGTCACCGGAGCGATAGGCTTTCAAGGCAAAGACCAGGTAATCGGCGTGCTGGCCACCCAGCTTCGGGTAGTCATCGTCGAGCACCAGGTTGCCATCCATGCCATGGCAGGAGGCACAGACTTGTTCGGCCAGTTCCTTGCCCCGGTTGGGGTTTCCGGCCTCGGCGTTCAGGGCCACCAGAAGCAGGCACGCGGCAGCAATCAAGACAATCAGGCGTATCATTGCTGTTCCTAGGTCAGAGTGACGAAATAGGCGGCGACATCATGAATGTCTTGATCGGACAAGGTGTTGGCCTGGGCCTCCATGGTCGGATGGCGACGCTCGCCGGAGCGGTAGGCCTTGAGCGAGGAGACAATGTAGCCATAGCTCTGACCGCCGATACGCGGCACCGAGTAGGTCGGGTACACATTGACGTGAAACGGAATTCCATGACAGCCGGTGCAGGTGTAGGCAATGATCCGGCCTTCCTCGGGGTCGCCGCGCATTTCAGCCTGTACGGGCAGGACCGCCAGCAGCCCAAGGAGTCCAATGATTGTCAAGCGATTCAGCATTGATTTGTGCCGTTGAAGGATCGTGAAGCTGGCTATTATAGCGAGGCCGGTCATCCAGAGGAAAGAGTTCTTTCCATGGCCGGGCCGGTGATCGCTTAAAATAGCAGATTCGACCACTGACTCGAGTGTTTTCCATGCGATCCCTCAATCCTGTCGATCTCTACGAGATCAACAGCCAGCTGTCCGATGAAGAACAGATGATTCGTGACAGTGTGGCCCGTTTCGTCGATGACCGTGCCTTGCCGCTGATGGCCGAATGCTTTGACCAGGGGCGATTTCCGGACGAACTGATTCCAGAGATCGCCGACCTGGGGCTGCTGGGCTCCAGTCTGGAAGGCTACGGTTGCGCGGGACTCAACGCGGTCAGCTACGGACTGATCTGTCAGGAACTCGAGCGCGGCGACTCCGGACTGCGCAGTTTCGTCTCGGTGCAATCTTCGCTGTGCATGTTTCCCATTCATGCCTTTGGCTCCGAAGAGCAGAAGCAGCGCTGGCTTCCGGACATGGCGGGCGGCAAGGTGATCGGTTGTTTCGGCCTGACCGAGCCACAAGGCGGCTCCGATCCAGCCAACATGAAAACCCATGCCCGGCGTGATGGGGACGACTGGATCCTGAATGGCGCCAAGATGTGGATCACCAATGGCACCATCGCTGACATCGCCATCGTATGGGCACGCACCGAAGACGGCATTCAGGGTTTCATTGTCGAAAAGGATTTCGATGGCTATCAGGCACGTGATATTCATGCCAAGATGTCTTTGCGCGCTTCGGTCACCTCCGAGCTGTATTTCGACAACGTGCGCGTGCCGGAGGCCAATCGCCTGCCCGGGGTCGTGGGGCTCAAGGGCCCGCTGTCATGTTTGAGCCAGGCGCGCTACGGGATTACCTGGGGCCCGATTGGTTCGGCCATCGCCTGTCTGACCGAGGCATTGGCCTACACCGCCGAGCGTGAGTTGTTCGGTCGCGCACTGGCCGCCAATCAGGCCGTGCAGTTGCGCCTGGCCGATATGGCTCTGCGTATCACTCAGGCCCAGTTGATGAGTCTGCGCCTCGGGCGTCTCAAGGACGAGGGACGGGTGCACCCGACCCAGATCTCCATGGCCAAGTGGAACAATGTCCGCATGGCCCTGGATATTGCCCGCGATTGCCGGGATCTGCTCGGGGGTTCGGGTATCACCCTTGAGTACGTCGCCATTCGCCATGCCTTGAACCTGGAGTCGGTGATCACCTATGAAGGCACGGAAACCGTGCATCAACTCGTGGTCGGTCGCGAGCTGACTGGGCTGAATGCCTTTTAGGGAGGCTCTGGGTAAGCGCAAGGTCCACAGTCGAGGAGCCGAGGTTCCATGACACGGAATGTTGCTCGTCAGATCAACCGCGCCGAAGTGGTTGATCGAAATTTCCTGCAGTACCTTGATGAACTCGAGGCGGGTCGGGTTTCAGCCAGGCGTGCGGGTTCACTGGCCGACGCCGACCTGCTGGAGTTGTTCGACAGTCAGATGGTTTCCCGCCAGCTTGATCTGATGGCACGGGTCAAGCGGCTGGAAAACAAGGTGTTCTATACCATCGGTTCGTCCGGTCATGAGGGCAACGCCCTGATCGGACGGCTGACGCGGGCGACCGATCCGGCCTTTCTTCACTATCGTTCCGGCGCCTTCATGGCTGAGCGCTATCGCAAGGACGATGGGCTGGATTTCGTGCGTGATACCTGCCTGTCCTTTGCTGCGGCCAGTGCAGATCCGGCTTCTGGCGGGCGCCACAAGGTCTGGGGCAGCCGTCCGTTGTGGGTGTTGCCGCAGACTTCGACCATTGCCTCACACCTGCCCAAGGCGGTTGGAGCCGCGCTGGCCATTGGACGAGGCGGTGGTGCCGGACACGGTTTGCCCATTCCAGACGACAGTGTCGTGGTGTGCAGCTTCGGAGATGCCACCCTCAATCATGCCACCGCCCAGGCGGCCCTGAATACCTGCTCATGGACCTGTCATCAGAATCTTGCCTTGCCGATTCTGCTGGTTTGCGAGGACAACGGCATCGGCATCTCGGTGGCCAGCCCGCGACGGTGGGTAGCCGAGAGCGTGCAATCACGCCATGGCCTGGACTATCGCTTCGCCGATGGCATTGACCTGTGTGCCGGCCATGATGCAGTTGCCGCAGCCGTTGCCGACTGTCGGCGCCGGCGTCGTCCGGTGTTCTTGCATCTGAGGACCACCCGGTTGATGGGCCATGCCGGCACCGATTTCGAGGTGGAGTACCGGCCACCCGCCGAACTGGAAGCAGCCGAAGCACTGGACCCGCTGCTGCGCAGTGCCGAATACGTGGTGGGCCGCGGACTGATGACGCCCGCGAGCGTCCGCAAACGCTACGAGCAACTGCGCCGGCACTGCCTGGACGAGGCCGATCGGGCTGATGGCAGCCCTCGTTTGACGACCCTGGAGGCGGTGGCGATGCCCTTGGCTCCTTACCGGTCCGATGCTGTTCATGCCGAGGCTGAGCGGACGGTGGCGCCTGATGTGCGTCTCGATGCGTTTGGGTCCGAGCGAAACCTGCCCGAACACCAACCACCCCGACACCTCGCCATCCAGATCAATCAGGCGCTGACCGACCTGATGCTGAAATACCCCCAATCACTGGTTTTCGGGGAAGATGTCGCCCGCAAGGGCGGTGTCTACACGGTGACCCGTGGACTGTGGAAGCGATTCGGATCCAGGCGGGTATTCAATACCCTGCTGGACGAGACCACCATTCTGGGCCTGGCCCAGGGGTTGGGCAGCATGGGTTATCTGCCCATCCCGGAAATCCAGTACCTGGCCTATTTCCATAATGCCTGTGACCAGATTCGAGGCGAGGCTTGTTCCTTGCAGTTCTTCTCCAATGGACAGTTTCGCAACCCCATGGTGATGCGCATTGCCGGGCTCGGCTACCAACGTGGTTTCGGGGGGCATTTTCATAACGACAATTCGCTGACCGCCCTGCGTGACATTCCGGGCCTGATCATTGGCTGTCCGTCGCGCGGCGACGATGCGGTCAGAATGCTTAGAACCATGGCGGCATTGGCCCAGGTGGACGGGCGGGTTTGCGCGTTCATCGAGCCGATCGCGTTATACATGACCAAAGACCTGCATGAAAGCGACGACGGCCAATGGCAGTTTACCTATCCGCCACCGCGAGAACACTTGTCCCCTTGGCGCGCCCGCACTTATCACGGTGATGCCTCGGATCTTTTGATCATCACCTACGGCAACGGCGTGCCAATGGCTTTGCGAACGGCGGCCAGATTGCGTTCAGCGCACGGGATTGCAACCCGGGTCGTCGACCTGCGCTGGCTCAAGCCCCTGGACCGGGATGGCATTATCAACAATGCTCGCGACTGCAGCGCCATTGTTGTCTTTGACGAGGGAAGGCCGGATGGTGGTATCGGCGAAGGTGTGATCACAATGCTTGTCGAACATGGGTTGGGCGGCAAGCCGGTCAGCCGGTTGACCGGGGCCGATTGCTATATCCCGCTGGGCGATGCAGCCAACCTGGTGCTGGCCTCTGAAAGTCGTCTGTGGGAGCGATGCAAGGCTTTGCTTGCTTGAACGGTGGGAGAAATTGGTCACAACCTCGAGCTTCATTTACACTAGGTGTCGCGACACCGGATCGTGCTGTGGGCCGGCTGGTGTGTGATCCGTTCTGCGCAACGGGTCTGAACGATTGGATCGAACCCGGTAAGGTGTATCGCCGAATCTCATGCAAATCACTCTCACCGTTGAGAAGAGCCCCGATCCCACCCTGGAGGGCAGTCAAGTCACTTTCGATGAGCGGGGTGGTACGTTGGGGCGCTCGTCCGACAACGACTGGGTTCTGCCCGACCCGAAATTCTACACCTCCGGTCGACACGCCCGTATCCAGTGCGAAGGCGATGAATTTTCCATCGAGGATCTGAGTACCAATGGCACTTTTCACAATGATCCGGATCGTCTGATCGGCAAGCAGCGCAGTGCGCCCTTGACCGACGGAGATATGATCTATGTTGGCGAGTTCCAGATTCGCGTTCACATCGACGGACTGCCGCAAGGGGTAATCGTCGGTGATGATTTTGATGCGCAGGATCCGGACAGTCTGCTTCTCGATACCCAGGCCGGCGGTGAGAGTGAGCCGGAACCGGAGCGCGATGAATTCGATGATCTGCTCGAGGGACGGACGCCGGGGACCGTCGAAGAGGAGCCGGTCTCACGTGAGCACGACACCGGGCCGCAGTTCGGTGCGGATCGTTTCGGCGATGAGCCGGGCGGCCTGGATCTTGATGACGACGATGATGATGATTCCACGGGCTCGAGCACATCGGAGTTTCAGCAGTCGCCGGAAAGGGAGTACTTTGCCCCCCCGGGAGTCGAAAAGAGTTCCGGCGATGATATCCCTGATGAATGGGATGCCTTGCTGACCGGTTTTTTCGAAGCGCCCACTGGCAGCTCGGACAAAGCAGAGTCCAAACCCGAGCCATCGAAATCCGAATCGGCGCCTTCCAGGCCGGAGCAGGCGCCACCGAAGCAGCCACGTCCATCCTCAAGCGGAACCTCGACTTTGTCAGGTGCCGAGAAGTCCGCCCGTCCAGCTCAGCCGCGTAAACCGGCGCCGGCTAGTCGCAGTTCGGCCGGGCAGGGCGATGTCATGGTCAGGATCCTCGAGGAGCTTGGAATCGAGGATGCCGCTTCGGAAATCGATCCGGACGATTTCGCTGAACAGTTGGGCCAGGTGGTGCGCATGGTCGGTGAAGGCTTGATGCAATTGCTGGCCAGTCGTGCCGAAATCAAGAACGAGTTTCGGATTGATCAGACCCGGATTTCGAGCTCACGCAACAATCCGTTGAAGTTTTCTCCGACCATCGAGGAGGCCATGCGGCGAGTTTTTGTCGAACGTGATGTCCCGGGCTTCATCAGTGGCGCCGAGTCGTTCGAACAGGCGCTCAATGACCTGCGCGCCCACCAGTTGGCCATTCTGGCAGCGGTTCAGGGAGCGATTGAGTCGGTGATTCGCCAGTTCAATCCCGAGCAACTGGAAAGCAAGTTGAAGAAGATTTCTCCGATCTCCGCCTCTGCTCCCTTGATCAGGGAAGCCAAGTGCTGGAATCTGTTCACCAGTCATTACGAAGAGATTTCCTCCAATCTGCGCGATGATGCCAAGAGAATATTCATGCGTGAATTCGCCGAGGCCTATGAGCGTTCATCGAGCGAAATCGAGCGTCAGATTGCCGCCGGCCGTCAGCGTGATGAAAACACCTGACTGGTTTCGTGTACCGAATGTCATTACACTCTTGGGTCGGCGCTCGGGCCGATCTTTTGCACTCCAGGGAGAAAGGAATGATTGCATGCAGTGATCGTTACACACGGATGGTCATGGTGCTGGTGGTTGCCATGGTAATGATGATCAGCGGGTGTGCTCGTGATACCACGCCTCCACCCACCACGGTCAGCATGGATCTGAATGCCAGCAGTGATGTCAACCCGGATCGTAGTGACCGGCCTTCGCCCATTCTGGTCAGGGTCTATGAATTGCGTTCGGCCGGGGTATTTCAGGGCAGTGATTTCTTCACGCTACTGGAGCAGGACTCGGCGGTACTGGGGGGCGATCAGGTATCGCGCTGGGAGTATCAGCTGGAGCCCGGACAGAGTGAGGGCCTGAGTTTTACTGCCCAGCCGGGCACCGGTTATGTCGGCATCGTGGCGGCTTATCGCGATATCGAGCATGCGCGCTGGCGTGCCGTTCGCGCGTTGGATGCAAATCAGGCCAACAACCTCGATGTCAGGATAGGTCGAATCGAAGTATCCATAGACCGGCGTTGATGGTTACTGCGGTCGGACTGATGGATTCGGTTATGTATACTGGGCCGGTTTCCGCGGTCATGGTTCCAAGCCTTGATCGTGCCCGTCAACTCGAAGCGCAGGTGGGCTGATGTCCTGGAAAAGCAAGGTGATCTGGTCAGAGGGCATGTTCCTTCGGCCGCAACACTTCCAGCAGTTCGATCGCTACATGCAGCGATTCGTCGATGCTCGTGACAGCCTGGCGCGACCGGATGCATGGGGGTTTGATCAGGTCAAGCTTGACGAGGCAGCCCTCAAGGTGGGCAAGATCGCCCTGGAGGTGGGCAGCGGTGTTTTTCCCGATGGCACCCCGTTCAGTTTTCCCTCCGAGGATGAAGCGCCAACACCGCTCGATGTGCCCGAAGACCTGAAGAACAGCATTATCTATCTTGGCGTGCCGGTGATGAAATCCGGTCGGGTTGAATTCGATCGTCCTGACGGAGATGAACAACTGGCACGATACCGGTCAGACCTGATGGAAACCCGGGACTCGGTGGCCGGTTCCACCGTGGTGGCCGATATCGAGGTGGGGCGGATCAACGCGCGCTTTCTGGTGGAAGGTGATGATCGCAGCGAGTACGCCTGCATTCCGCTTTCACGGATCGTCGAGCGCCGCTCCGATGGTTCCATCGTCACCGATCCCGACTTCGTGCCGAGCATGGCCAATTGTCAGGGTCATCCGACCCTGGCCGGATATGCCAAGGAAATTCTCGGACTACTGACCCATCGTGCCGAGGCGCTCGCCGCCCGCGTGTCGCAATCGGGACGCGGTGGTGTGGCCGAAATCGCCGACTTTCTGCTGCTGATGCTGGTCAATCGGGCGATTCCATTGTTCAATCATCTGAGTCAGCGCAATCGTCTTCATCCGGAACGCCTTTATGAAGCCATGCTGTCATTGGCTGGAGAGCTATCGACATTTTCCAGCCAGAAGAAGATGGCCGGCTCGTATCCCGAGTACCGTCACTCAGCCTTGCAGGAAAGTTTTCACCCGGTGATGCTGGACCTGCGGAATGCCTTGAGCATGGTGATCGAACAGAATGCCGTCAACATCTCGCTGGTTGAGAAAAAGTACGGCATCCGTGTCGGGCGCATTCCCGACAAGTCGCTGGTCGACGATGCCATGTTCGTGCTGGCGGCCAAGGCCTCGATTTCCGGTGATCAGTTGCGCAGCCAGTTGCCGCGCCAGATCAAGATTGGTTCGGTCGAGGTGATTCGCGAACTGGTCAACAAGCAGGTGCGCGGAATTGGCGCCTCCCCTTTACCGGTTGCACCCCGCCAGATTCCCTATCATGCCGGTTTCAATTACTTTGAGCTGGATCGTTCCAGCCAGTACTGGAAGGATCTCAAGTCCAGCGGCGGTATCGCCATTCATGTCTCGGGCGAATATCCCGACCTGGAAATGGAACTCTGGGCGATCCGACAGTGAACGGTTGAGGCCCATGCCAATCAAATCCCCCACAGGCAGGGCAAGGATGTTTTGAGGTGACCCGCCCATGAGCAACAAGGACCCTTTCTTCCCGTCAGGTGGTGATTCTGATCGGACCGTGATCAAGCCCGTTCCGGGGGGGCGTGGTGGTGATCAGCGTCGGGCCGGGTCGCCACCGCCGCCACCCACACCACCGGGGCCTTCCGGCAGACCGCCGCCGGGCCCGGGAGTCGAGGAATTGTCGGTCGGTCCGGGCCTCAACCCGCTTGAGTCGGCCGGCGCACGTCTGCTCAGCCTGGCGTCTCACCTGCGCACCGCGACCAGTGAACCCGATCTGCGCGCATTGCGAGACCGCATTGTCAAGCAGCTCAAGCAGTTCGAGGAAGACGCTGGTCGTGCCGGTTATCGCTCCGATGTGGTCCGCTATGCCCATTACACCCTGTGCGCCTTTCTGGATGAAGTCGTTCTGGGTACGCCCTGGGGAGGTCGCAGTCGCTGGCAGGAAAACAGTTTGTTGAGCACGTTCCATCGTGAAACCTGGGGCGGCGAGCAGGTGTTCAGGATCATTGAAAAGGCCAAGCGGGACAGCGCCACGAATATCGATTTACTCGAGTTCCTTTACGTGGTCCTCGGGCTGGGTTTTGAAGGTGCTTACGGCGCGGCTTCGGATGGGCGCGAGAAATTGGAACGTGTGCGCGATTCTCTGTTTGAGGCCATTCGCAACCAGCGCCCCGAGCATGATCATGATCTGTCAGGCCACTGGCGCGGAGCCAATGCCGGCAAGGTCGGGTTGAATAATTACCTGCCACCCTGGGCGATTGCGTCCATCGCGGCCGCCTTGATGCTGGTGACTTTTTTCGGTTTCAGTTACATGCTGCACCGGGATTCCGATCCCCTGATGAGTCGCCTGGCCATGATCAATGCCGAGGCCATGGAGCGCCTCGACATGGCTGACCGTGCCGCGCCGGCCACCACCGATGACCTGGCCGTCACATTGCGCGAATTGCTGGCTGAGGATATCGACGCCGGCAATGTTCTGCTCGAGTCCGATGGTCGGCAAGTCATCGTGCGTCTGGCCGGTGACGGGCTGTTTGCCTCGGCCAGCGCCCGGGTCGAGCCGGATCGTTTGCCGGTGATTGAAAGAATTGCTCGTGCGATCAACCAGGTCGAGGGGCAGGTGCTGGTCAGCGGGCACTCCGACAATATTCCGATTCGCACCCTGCGTTTTCCTTCCAACTGGTATCTGTCCGAGGCGCGCGCTGAATCGGTCGAACGCATTCTCAAAGTGGTTTCGGATAATCCCGGTCGCTTCAAGGCCGAGGGTCGTGCCGATACCGAGCCACTGGCCAGCAATGAGACGGCCGAGGGCAGGGCGCGCAACCGGAGAGTGGATATCGCCGTGACCGCGCCGGTTGGAGAGCGCTCATGATTGCCTTCATCCGCCATATTCTGATTCCGCTGGTGGCATTGACCGCCATTTCCCTGGTCATCTGGTTCATCGGGCCGCTGATCGCGATTGGCGATTGGGTGCCGCTGGAGCATCCGTACTGGCGCCTGGCCATCATCGTCGTGCTGTTTGTCTGGTGGATTGTCAAGAAGACCCGCGCGTGGATGATCGGGCGGCGCTACAACGAGGAACTGGCCCAGCAGGTGGTTGAATCCACGCCCGATGAAGATGCCTCGGCCGAGGAAGTGGAGTTGCTGCAGGAGCGTTTGCAGGAGGCCATGGAGGTCCTCAAGAATGCGCGCCTGGGCGGATCGGGCGAGCGCAAGCGCCTCTACCAGATACCGTGGTATCTGATCATCGGGCCGCCCGGCGCGGGCAAGACGACCGCCCTGGTCAATTCCGGCCTGCAGTTTCCGCTGGCCGAGCGGTTCGGGGTCGAGGCGCTCAAGGGCGTGGGCGGCACCCGTCACTGCGACTGGTGGTTTACCAATGATGCGGTATTGATCGACACCGCCGGTCGCTATACCACCCAGGACAGCGACCGAACCCGCGATGCCGGCGCCTGGAAAGGATTTCTCGGACTACTCAAGCGCTACCGCAAGCGCCAGCCCATCAATGGTGCATTGGTGGCCATCAGTGTCTCCGATCTGTTGACCTCCAGCGACGGAGAACTGCGTCAGCACGCCCAGGCGATCCGCAGCCGGCTTCAGGAGCTGCAATCCGAGCTGGGCGTGCGTTTTCCGGTTTATGTCGTTCTGACCAAGTGTGACCTGCTGGCCGGCTTCAATGAATTCTTCGATGACCTTGGACTGCGCGAGCGCGAACAGGTCTGGGGGGTGACGTTTGACGTCGAGGATTCGGAAAAAGGGCACGCCGTCAAGCAATTGCCCGAAGAGTTGCAGAAGCTCGGCAAGCGCCTGGGTGCCCAGGTGGTTGACAAGCTCCAGCACGAACGTTCGGGTCAGCGGCGCCAGGCCCTTTACTCCTTCCCGCAACAGTTTGCCGCCCTGCATCCGGTTCTCGAGCAATTCCTTGATGAGGTCTTTGCCCCCAGCCGATACGAGGAGGACCTGTTGCTGCGGGGTTGCTATTTCACCAGCGCGACCCAGGAAGGCACTCCGATTGATCGGGTCATGGGCGCGCTATCCCGTTCGTTCGGGATCAACGCGACCGGGGCGGCGCAGGCCGGCGGACGTGGACGCAGCTATTTCCTGACCCGTCTGCTCAACGAGGTGGTTTTCCCCGAGGCGGCGCTGGCAGGGGTTGATGCACGCGGCGAGCGGCGGCGTCGCATTGCGCAGATGGCGGCGACCGTGTTCAGTGTCGTCGTCCTGGTCACAGCCATTGGCCTGTGGTCGGTCAGTTACATGACCAACCAGAATCTGATCGCGGCCATGGATGAAGCTTCTGATGAGTTGCGCCTGAATCTACGTGCCATTGATGAGCGACCGGCTGATCTGAATGAAGTCGTGTTCATCCTCAACCAGACCCGTGTCTTGCCACATGGCTATGCCGAACGTGACGAATCCGCGCCACGTCGTGCCGGCTGGGGTCTGTACCAGGGTGAAAAAATGGGTCGCGAGGCCCGGCGCACCTATGAACGCCTGCTCGAAAAACTGCTGTTGCCCCAGCTGATCCACCGCCTGGAAGAGCGACTGAGTCAAAGTCATGATGAGGAAACCCTTTACGAGACCCTGCGAACTTATCTGATGCTGGAGCGTCCAGCGCGCTACGAGGCCGAGCTGATCGATGTCTGGTACCAGATTGATCTTGATGAATACCCGCCGGCCGGGTTGAGCAGCCATGAACTGGAGGACCTTCGTGAACACGTCGCAGCCCTGGCCAGGACGCTGAATGTGCCGGTTGATTACGGACTGGACGAGTACCTGATTGCCGACGCCCGTGATGTCTTGCGCTCCATCCCCATGTCCCGGTGGGTGCTGCAGCGCCTGGAGTTTGATGCCGAGGCCTCACGGTCGGTGATGCCGTTCAAGGTCTCCGAGCAGGCCGGCACACTGGCTGACCAGGTCTTCCAGCGTGCCAGCGGGCGCTCACTGGATGACGGCATTCCGCCCTTGTATACCTACAGTGGTTACCACGAGATCGTCATGCAGAACCTGCGCTCCACAGCGCGCGAATTGCTGGATGAAACCTGGGTGCTGGGGGATGAGGAGCGCGGTCGTTTCGATGAGATGCGTGAGTTGAACCGCCTCATGGACGAAGCGCTCGAGCTCTATTTCCGCGAGTTTGTGCTGCACTGGGAGGCCTTGCTGGAGGATCTGGAAATCGTCGGATTCGGAAGTACCCAGGATGCCATCCGAGTCTTGCGTGCGGCCTCCGAGCGTCGTTCGCCGATTCGCCGTCTGGTCGGCGCGATTGCTGACGAGGTCAGTCTGACTCGCGTCGATGAGGAAGAGGAAGGCGGCGGCAGACTGTCTTCCCTGGGTGAGGCCGGAAGCCGGATTGCCCAGCGTCAGGCGACTCGCCGCCTGTCTCCCGATGCACGTCGCCTGGCCGGTGCGGTCAGTGGCAGTTCCGATGCGACCGATCCGGAAACGGCCGTCGAAGCTCATTTTCGTTCACTGGTTCGTCTGGCCGGTGAACCCGATCAGCCCGATGACTGGCCGATCAACCGGCCACTGAGCACGCTCCGACAACTGGCGATCAACTTCGAGGATTCGGCGCGTGGTCTAGCCACTGGCCTGGGTACGACCGCAGACCTGACGCGAAATCTGCGTGAGGAAGCGCTGGATCTGCCGGAGCCGGTCTCGGGCTGGTTGAACCTGTTTTCAACCCGGATCGTTCAATTGACCGCGGATGACACCCGCTCCCAGGTGCAACGGCAATGGACCAACCGGGTGCTCACGCCCTGTCGTGAACTGACCGGCCGTCGCTATCCGTTCCGGCCGGGCGCATCCGAGGAGCTGTCGTTGCAGGAGTTCGGGCGGCTGTTCGGCCATGGCGGCCTGATCGATGAGTTTTTCGACGAGCATCTGAGAAATTATGCCGACACCGGCAGTTCGCCCTGGCGATGGCGCCCGCCGCAACCCGGCTCGCCCACATTGTCATCAAGTAGCATCCGTCAGTTTGAACGGGCCCGACGAATTCGTGACGCCTTTTTCCCCGAGGGCGGCCAGCGACCGGTCATCCCGTTGGACCTGCGACCGGTGGACATGGACCAGTCAATCAATCGTTTGAGCTTGCGGATTGGCGAACAGTCGGTCGAGTACTTTCACGGGCCGGTACGCTGGACAACGGTGCGCTGGCCTGATCAGGGAGACTCGACGGTTCGCCTGCAGTTTGATCCCCCTGCTGAAAGCGGCCGCTCCAGCATTACCCGCGATGGGCCGTGGGCCTTGTTGCGTTTTCTCGATCAGTTCCAGCGTGAGCCGGGGAGCACGCCGGAAACGCAGATCGTCGAATTCTCCATGGGCGGACGCAAGGCGACTTACGAAATCCGGTCCCATGCCCTGGTCAATCCGCTCACCGAGGACCTGGTCCAGCAGTTCCAGTGCCCCGGGACGCTCTGAACGGCTCCACGCATGGATAGGGAGACGATCATTCAGGGGCGATCAGGTTGTTACGGAAAGATTCCACGACTGGGAGACTTCATCACTCGCAGCCTGGATCGCTCGGTGGTGAGCTTGTGGGACGATTGGTTGCAGGATGGCATGGCAGCCAGCCGCAGGAAACTCGGCGAGGACTGGCTGGACTTCTATACGGTTGCACCGGTATGGAATTTTGCCGCTGGTGCTGGTGCGCTGGGTCAATCCACCTGGCTGGGCGTGATGATTCCCAGTGTCGATCGGGTCGGCCGATATTTTCCGTTTACGGTCATGGTCGATGCTGGCGATTGCTCCCCGTTGGCGGCACTTTACTGCTGGCAGAGCTGGTTTGAAAGAGCCCAGGCCCTGGCGCTGGAATGTCTGGAGGATGATTTTGACCCGGACATACTGGAAGAACGCCTGATGACATTGCCCGATGCTGATCAGGTGTTCGACGACAGGTGCGACGATGAACCCTGGTTGGCCCTGCACGATGCCGGCAGGCATTACAGCCTCGGTGCCGAAGTCAGTACCCGTGAAGTTCTGGCGACCATCGGCAGCGATGCCCTGGCTGAAATCTGTCCGGGTTTCTCGCTATGGTGGACACAGGGTTCTCAGCATGTGGCTCCCTGTTTGTTGCTGGAGCGGGGGCTGCCATCGTCGCAGGGCTTCGCGGCGCTTTTCGATGGCGATTTCCAGGCGGCAGGCTGGGAGCAGGGCCGCAGAGTGGGTGCGCAGGCGAACACGGAGCCAGACTGGGATCTGGCCGAAGAAAGTCAGGATAGAGGGACGAGTTGATGGAGTTCAGGAGTTTCGGGTACACCCATCAGGGTTACGTTCGTCAACGCAATGAAGATGCATTACTGGTTCAGCCAGAGCGCGGCCTCTGGGTGGTTTGCGACGGAATGGGCGGCCATCAGGCCGGAGATTATGCATCGAGCTGGATCGTCGAGCAGCTCAGCGAGGTTGACCTGCCCGCCCGAATTGGTGGAATGGTCAATGCATTGAAGTCCAGCCTGTCCGAGTGCAATCGTCATCTGCGTGAGTATTCTCATGCCCATGACCTTGGCCAGATCGGATCAACAGTGGCCTTGCTGGTGGTCCACTCGGATCGGGCTCTGGTGTTGTGGGCCGGTGATAGCCGTGTCTATCGTTTGCGTGGCGGGAAAATACGCCAGATGACCGAAGACCACAGTTACGCTCGTGAAGTCGAGAAAAATACCGGCCAGCCGATGGACCATGGCCAGCCTGGCGCACAGGCCATCACCCGCGCGGTCGGCGCCAGCGATGAGCTGCAACTGGACTGTCTGGTCCTCGAAGCGCGACCGGGCGATGCCTGGTTGCTGTGTTCCGATGGGGTCAGTGGTGCGGTGACGAGTGGGGAGATGCTGGCATTGCTGGAAGCGTCAGAGGATCCTTCTCGGGCATTGGTCGAGCGCGCCCTGGAAAATGAGTCGCGCGACAACTGCACGGCAATCAGCGTGCATATTCAGGATTCCCATTTGAGCGCCCCTTCGTCATCGACCGAATACATGTAGAAACCGACCCACTCCGAGTCGTCGTCGATGACGACCCGTTTGAAAGTCATGAAGCGTGACTTGGCGAATTCGACCATCATTGGCTCGCTCATCCGGTTTTCCTTGAGGTACTTCCGCCAGGCATCCTTGTCGATCGGCTCGATCTTCCCACCTGTATCGGAGGCCTTCTGCAAGGCGTCCATGAAGCTCCAGAATTCGACTTCCTTGATTCGAGGCATTCAATCAGACTCGCTTGTGGTTGACAGGATTCTAGCCCGGTTTACGTTTTATTTCAGCGAAAGGAAAATCTTTTTGAATCTGGGTGCTTGCCGACCTGGCCCGAAGGAACGAAGCCAGCCGGTGCACCGCGTCACGATCTTTGCGTCAATCCGGGATGTTGTTGTATGATCCGCAGACGCAGGGGGAGCACGTAAGGAGTGTATTCGCAATGAGCGAATTATTGGACACTGAACGACTTCTCGAACCGGTCTCCGAGGAACATCCTTGTGGTGAGGATCTGGATGACTTCGTGTTCAGTCCCGAATATTCCGAACTTGAGCGACTCGCCCAGGGACGTGAAGAGCATGTCATGGGCGATGAGGTCATTCCTGCCGAGGACCCTGACTGGCGTGCGGTCAGGGAAAAGGGTGAAGCCCTGTTCGATCAGGCCAAGTCACTTCGTGTCGCGGTGCTGCTGACCAAAGCATTGACCGCTCGCGAGGGTCTGGCGGGAGCGACTGCCGGCCTTGATCTCATCAGCAAGATGCTTGAACAGTACTGGGATGACCTTGACCCTCTCATTGATGAGGGCGATGCGACCGAGCGCTTGCATACCCTGGGTGAGCTGGGCTCTTCCGAAGGCTATCTGCGCCTGCTGCGCCAGACCGTTCTGGTCGCTTCGGCGGCCATTGGCAAGTTCACCATTCGCGATTATCTGATCGCCGGCGAGTTTCTCAAGGCCCCGGGCAGTGAAGAGACGCCGCAGATGTCGGCAATCAACCAGGCTTTGATGGATATCGATCTGGAGGAGTTGCAGGACACGCTGGCCCGATTTGACCAGATCGCCGAACACGCCAAGGCCATCGAGACGGCTTTCAATGGCAATGTTGAAGCCGCCGATCAGCTTTCCCTGGATGATTTATTCCGCCTGTGCCGAGATGTCCGTCCCGTGTTGCAGGATGCGCTCGAGCGCCGCGGTGTGGCGACCGGGGCCGGTCCGGAAGGCGAAGGAGATTCCGCCAACGCCGCATCCGGTGCAGCGCCGGCTGCGCCTCAGGCGATACCCGGGGAAATCAACTCACGCGAAGATGCGATCAAGATGCTTGATCGCGTCACCGAGTATTTCAACAAGAACGAACCTTCCAGCCCCGTGCCGCTGTTGGTGCAGCGGGCCAAGCGGCTCGTGTCTCAGGACTTCACCGCCATACTCAAGGATCTTGCCCCGGGCGGGCTCAAGGAATTCGAAATCGTATCGGGCAGCAAGAAGGACAAGGACAAGTAATCAACGACAACCGGCCGGGAGCTGGCCCGGTCTCTGACCAAGGAGTTTGAAAGTGGCCAAGGAAAGCAGACAGAAATTCATCGCAAGAAATCGCGCGCCGAGGGTTCAGATCGAGTACGACGTTGAGTTGTACGGGGCGGAGAAGAAAGTCCAGATCCCGTTCGTGATGGGCATCATGGCTGACCTGGCTGGCAAGCAGGAAGACCCGTTGCCGCCCATCGAGCAGCGCAAGTTCCTCGAATTCGACATGGATAACTTCGATGACCGCATGAAGGCCATGAAGCCCCGGGCTGCCTTCCGCGTGAAGAATACCCTGTCTGACGACGAAGGCGAGCTCAGTGTGGACCTGACCTTCGAGAGCATGGATGATTTCTCTCCGGCAGCGGTAGCCCGCAAGGTTGAGCCGCTGCGTAAATTGCTGCAAGCGCGGACCCAGCTCTCCAATCTGGTCACCTACATGGACGGCAAGGCAGGCGCCGAGGAACTGATTTCCAAGGCCATCAATGATCCGGAGTTGCTCAAGTCACTGACTGATGCACCCAAGCCGGATGATGACGAAAGCAAGGAGGAGGATTGATCATGGCCAAGGAAAAGGAAGCCGCGCAACAGGCGGAAACCGAAGAGGCGGTTGAGCAGGACGATTTCACCGCGCTGCTGCAGAAGGAG
>PWWM01000255.1 GCA_003561495.1 Gammaproteobacteria bacterium | reverse complement strand
GGCCCTGTCGATCCGCATCAATCCCGACCTGCCGCAATTGCGCGCCGGCTGGCGCACCGTGAGCAACAATATCGAGAACGCCGGACTCTCGCCCAACGGCAAGCGTGCCCTTGTCACGGCACGGGGCGAGGTCTTTTCGGTTCCGGTCAAGGATGGTTCGACCCGCAACCTGACCAACACCGATGGTGTGCGCGAATACACCGCGCTTTGGTCGCCGGCCGGTGACCAGGTGGCCTGGATCGTCGAAACGCTTCATGGCCAGCATCTGAAAATCGTGGACCAGACCGGCATCGGTGACAGCCAGCGCTTCACGCTGGGCACAGACTTCTACCAGCTCCAGGCCTGGGATGCCGATCATGACCGCATCTTCTTTACCGACAACCGGCTGCGTCTGCACGTCATCGACCTGGACAATGGACGAACCCGGGAAATCGCGCGCAACACCCGCCAGGGCGGGTTCGACATCGCGGTCTCACCCGATGGCCGCTGGCTGGCCCATACCCTGCGCCAGCCCAACTATTTTCGCGACCTGATCATCTACGATCTCGACAACCACCGCGCCCACAACGTCACCGACGGCATGGCCGATGTCGCCGCACCGGCATTCAGTCCGGACGGCCAATACCTGTACTTCGCCAGCTCCACCAATTCCGGGCCCATGCAGTTCAGCCTTGACATGACCAGCCAGGAACGACCTTACCGGGCCGGGTTGTATGCCCTGGTGCTGGCGGCTGACGGTGATTCACCGCTCCAACCGCGGACCGGAGACGAGGAATCCGCAACCGATAATGATAACGGCAATGGCAACGATGACGTCGTCACTCGCATAGACTTCGACGGTCTGCTGGCCCGCAAGGTGGCCCTGCCGGTCGCCAAGGGCAACTACGGCAACCTGCAGGTCAGCGCCGACGGCAATCTCTACTACATGCATCGGGCCCAGCCCGGCGCCCTGGTCGAGCAGCCCGGCGAGTCCATGAGCAAGCACCACAACCTGGTGCGCTTTGATTTCGAAAAGCGCGAGTCCGAGAACGTGTTGTCCGGCTTGCAGAATTTCGACATGGCGGCGGCCGGCAAGCACCTGCTGATCCAGCGTGATGGCGGCGTGCTGGCCGTGGCCGAGATCGGCAACGACATTCGCCCGGAGAACATCAATCTTGGTGACCTTCGCATGCGCATCGATTCGCGCGCCGAATGGGCGCAGATTTTCGACGAGGGCTGGCGCATGCAACGCGATTTCTTCTATGCCGAGAATCTGCACGGGCTGGACTGGGAAGCGGTCTACGACCGTTACCTGCCGTTGCTCGATCATGTCGGTCGACGTGAAGATCTCAATGAGCTCATGGTCGAGATGATTGCCGAGCTGCATGCCGGGCACAACCGCATGGGTGGAGGCGCCGTTCATCGCCCCAACGGCCCGCAAGTCGGGCTGCTGGGCGCCAACTTCGAGATCAGCGACGGTCGCTGGCAGATCGCTCGCATCTACACCGGTGAGTCCTGGAATCCGTTCCTGCGCGGGCCGCTGGCCCAGCCCGGCAACGAGGCTCGCGAGGGTGAATTCATCCTGGCGATCAATGGTCGCGACATCGGCGCCGATGACAACCTGTTCGAACACCTGCTCAACACCGTCAACGAACAAATCACCCTGCGAGTCGGACCGCGCAGCGATGGTCGCGACAGTCGCGACCTGATCATCGAGCCGGTCGGCAACGAGAATCAGCTCCGACTGTGGGGCTGGGTCGAGGACAACCGCCGCGCTGTTGATGAGGCGACCGATGGCCGGGTCGGCTATATCTATCTGCCCAATACCGCCGGACCCGGATACACCTTCTTCAACCGCATGTTTCATGCCCAGCTGGACCGCGACGCGCTGATCATTGATGAACGCGCCAACGGTGGCGGTCAGGCAGCCAACTACATCGTCGAAGTATTGAGCCGCCGACACCTCTCGAACTGGGTCTATCGTGACGGCCTCATGGCGACGACCCCCATGGGCGCCCTGCATGGTCCCAAGATCATGCTGATCGACCAGGATGCCGGCTCAGGAGGCGATTACCTGCCTTATGCATTCCGCGAGCTGGGCATCGGCAAGCTGATGGGCACGCGCACCTGGGGTGGGTTGATCGGCATCTTCGCCAATCCCCTGCTGATCGACAATGGCGTCATGACCGTACCGCACTTCCGCTTTGTCGATGTCGACAACAACTGGTCGGTTGAAAACGAAGGCGTTGCGCCGGACATTCACGTCGAGCTGGATCCGCTGGCGACCAACGCCGGGCGTGATTCCCAGCTCGAGGCGGCCATTACCGAAATCCTCGAGCAGCTCGAGGATTACAGTGACGACATCCCGCGCGAACCGCCGCCCCTGCCCACTGAACTCGGCCGCTAAGGCCGGGTTCGCACTTGACCGGGCTGGGTGAGTCACGGATGATGGGTGAAATCCCGATTGGATGGCTGCATGTTAGAAGGCAAACCGCCGCAGGCCTTCACCATGGCCCACACCAAGTCGAACTTCGAGAAGTACCTGAAAGAACCGCCTCCGGTTGAGGAATGAGCCCAATCACGAAAAAGGTGAGCTGCATCACAGACTTGAATGCTCACTTCATGCTATCGTGAAGTTTCGAGGTCGGCAGTTGCCGGTCACGAGGATGATGCGAAGGGGACTCGTTGCCCGGCACTCCGTCAATGTCCAATGCGCATTCCAAGGTGCGCCGCAAGACTGAAACCGAGAGGAAACGCCATGAAACGAAAGACCCCCTTCTTTTTCTCCCTGATATTTTCCCTGGGCCTGGCCCTGTTCGGCGCGCAAGCGCTGGCACAGTCGATGCCATCCAGTCCCGGTGGGCCCGGCGGGCCGTTTGGCGGCCCATTCCAGCCGCCAGGGCCACCACCGGATGTCGGCCCACCCGATGATCCCGGTCCACCCGATGATGTCGGTCCCCCTCCGCATGCTGGCGGGGACGATGATGATGATTATGACGATAACGGCAATAATGGCAATGGTGTCCCTGACTTCTGTTCGGCTCCCGGCGTGGGTGAAGGCCCGAATGGACAGGCCGGACTGTCCAGCATTGCACACCTGAATTTCATCCAGATCGACAGCGAAACCGACGAAGTCGTCGAGGATGGCGCCTGGGGCCGGATGATGTATCGCTGGACCGCGCCGCTGTTCGATTTCGTATTCAACGGCAAGCAACTGGAGCCGGGTGACGTTTACACGCTAACCTATCAGCCGGAGCCTTTGCCTTCACCGGGCGTCCTCTGTCTTGGTACCGGCATGGTCAATGAAGACGGCGACCTACACATTCAGGATGCCTTCGACATTGCCACCGACCTGCCGGCGGCCTATGATGAGCACGAGGAAGAGGCTACCCTGGCTCTGGTCATCGACGAACACGTCGACTGCATCGAGGGAGAAATGCTGGAATGGACTCCCGATGACTACCTGTTCGGGGAAGAAGGCATGTTCTATGTCCACTCCGAGCTGGAGGACGACGATGAGAACGATGAAGATGACCCGGACGACGATGAAAACGGCGAGGACTGAACACGCATTCCAATAACTATAAATGTATCAACCATGATCCCGGGCCTTGGTCCGGGATTTTTTTTAGGCTTGTCTTCATCTTGTGGATTTGGGGAACCCGGGGTGTGGGGGCTGGGCGACGAGTCGCCTTGCCCGCCACCGCTTGACTTTCAATCTACTCCTAACTGTCGCATTGGGTGGTATTTGACCGATCACGGACTGACCGGGTGCGGCGGCGGGCAGTAAGTTCTACCCGGACCCTCGATGCCACCGATCTTAAGATCGAAGCCACTCCCCTTGCTATCGGCAACTCGCAGACGTTACCGACCCCAAGGCCACCAAACACGAAAATATCGACTCAGGCGTTCACCCGGTCAGGCCGTGATCGGTCGGATACCACCCGATGCTTCTCCATACCCCTCACTCTTTACCAACACAGCGGCAACGGTCATCGTAACTATCATCAGAAAGCGTCCAACTCTGGACCCGGAGAAAGTTGCAAGTACCGGATTGAGCCGACTTCCTATTCGAACCGCAGGGCTTCAATGGGATCGAGACGGGAAGCCCTTCTGGCCGGGTAGTAGCCGAAGAATACGGCGATGAAGATGGCCACGACCACCGCGCCGACCAGGGTCACGGGACTGATCAGAATCGGGAATTCGCCCAGGTGGGCAGCCAGGTAGGTCCCTCCCACGCCCAGCAGCATCCCGATCAGACCGCCCAGCAAACCCAGCACGGTCGCTTCGACCAGAAACTGGGTCAGCACGTCCCGGCGACGGGCGCCGACGGCACGACGCAGGCCGATTTCACGGGTCCGTTCAGTCACCGAAACCAGCATGATGTTCATGATCCCGATTCCGCCGACAATCAGCGAGGTGGCCGAGAACGCGGCCAGCAGAAAGCCCAGCAGGCTTTCGGTTTCATTGCGGGCGCGGATGAACTCGGCGAAGTTGATGACGACAAAGTCATCCTCGGCCCCCGGTTGAATGCCTCGCCTGACCCTGAGCATATCTTCAATCTCGTCCTGGACTTCCAGAACATCCAGATCATCCCAGACCTTGAGAAATACGGTGCCGGCATTGTCGGCAACATTGCTCGAGGTTCTTGAGATGCGGGTGCGCACCGTCTCGATCGGCATCCAGACCGTATCGTCCTGGTCCTGGCCCCAGCCGGAAGCGCCGCGACCCTCCAGTACACCGATCACAGTGACCGGCGTACGGTTGATTCGCAGACGCGCGCCGATGGGATCGCCGCCACCGAACAGCTCGCGAACCACGGTCTGGCCGACAATGGCCACCTTGCCGCCGGAGCGCGCTTCGGCGTCGGTGAAATTGCGACCGTCAACGATCGGCCAGTCCTGCACCCGTGAAAAATCTGCGCCCACCCCGACCACCGAGGTCGACCAATTGCGCCCGCCGCTGACCAGGGTGACACCGGTCTGGAGTCGGCCCGAGGCGGCCTCGACCAGATTGCTCATTTCTCTCAAGGCCTCGACATCGCGATCGGTCAGCACTCGGGCCGTACCCGCACCCTGGCGGCGACCGCCCCACATGCCGGCGCCGGGGCGAACCTGAAGCACATGGGTGCCGAAACTCTGGATCTGTTCCTGGAGCTGCTGACCGGCGCCTTGCGAAATCGAGACTGACACGATGGCCGCGCCGATGCCGATGATGATGCCCAACATGGTCAGAAAACTGCGCACCGAATTGGTCCGAATCGCCTTGATGGCTATGGCCAGGCTACCCGAAAGCTGCACGCCTGGCCGGGCGGGACGGCTCATTTGCTCATCAGGTTCAGAACCGGGAAGGGTTTCGGCGGTGGTACTCATGAGCGGCTCCGATCAGAGTCTTCAATGATGCGCCCATCGCGAAAGCGAATGATGCGGCGGGCATGAGCGGCAATTTCTTCCTCGTGAGTGACCAGCACCACGGTCACCCCTTCGCGGTTGAGCTCTTCGAACAAGGC
>PWWM01000064.1 GCA_003561495.1 Gammaproteobacteria bacterium | reverse complement strand
TCTCGCCAGGCCTTCTGGAATTGCCTTTCTCGCTGGAGGAAGTTCAAGTCGGCTGGGCCCCGGGCAATGGCAACGTGGAACAAGGGGACGAATACGACGTCTATGTATGGAGTGCGCCGGATGGGGATCCGCTGGGAAATATCGAATTGCTGGCTGTCATCACGGGCTTGACGGTTGGCTCCAGCGTCGGATTCGAGTCGGTCATGTTGCCCGAGCCACCCGATATTACCGCGGAACATGGTGATGTACTGATTGGCGTGGTCAACCGCAGCACCCGGGAAGATTATTTCCCTGCCATTCGTGATGCCTCAGCGTCTCAGCAACGTTCATGGCTGGCTTTTAACTTTACCGACGGTGCGGCCGGTGATCCGCCCGACTTGAGTGACGCCGGCTTTGTCGGTTTGATCGAGGACGCCAACCCGGCATTGGCGGCCAACTGGACCATCCGTGGTTTCAGAACCGGCGGCTCGGCTTGCCTGGCGCCATCCGACGTGGCCTGGCTGAGTGTGTCGGAAGACGAGGGCGTGGTAGCCCCCGATCAGGCTGATGAAATCACGGTGATGGTGGATGCCGACGAACTGGATCCCGGTACATACGACGGTCGGTTGTGCATAGAAACCAATGACCCTGCTCAGCCTAAAGTGGTCGTCACGGTCACGCTTGAAGTCGAATCCGACCCGGATGATGATCCGGTCTTCCATGATCGGTTTGAAGCGGCCGAGTCGCAGGACTGAAACGCCTCGGTGGCGCTTTGGCCGTCCTGTGGTTGCGATGGTGGGAGGCGATATAAGGTTATAACAAGCGATTCGTTCAGTTCCGAAGCATTGCTGGCTAGGCTGATGCACAGTCTTGAATTGGAATCGATGCCCGCATGCTGCCCCAGGTCAGTGACCAGATACAATTGCAACAGCGCCTGGAAGGCCTGGCTGCAGAGCTCGAGGCCGACCAGTTGCAGTGGGCCGCCGGATTTCTGGCCGGCTTGGCCGCTGCCGGTGGCAAACCGGCTGCCGCACCCGAGGCCCGCACGGGACAGTCGCTGACCATCTGGTATGGATCGGAAACCGGCAATGGTCGTGGTGTGGCCCAGCGTTTGGCCGAGGCCGCACGGCAGGCGGGACATGCCGTTGATCTGGGCAGCTTGTCCGAGGTTCAGCCACGTCGAATTGCCAAGGTTTCCCATCTGATCCTGGTGGTCAGCACCCATGGCGACGGCGATCCACCGGCCGACGCCAAGGCCTTGCACCAGTTGCTCCACTCCGAGCGAGCGCCTCGGCTGGATGAGCTGCACTACACGATCTTTGCCCTCGGGGATTCCTCCTATCCAGATTTCTGTCAGACTGGCCGTGATTTTGACCAGGTGCTGGAGGCTTTAGGCGCAACGCGTCTGCTCGACTGCCGGGAAGTGGATGTGGATTTCGAGCCGGCCGAGGATGCCTGGCGTGATGAGGCCCTGGCCGCGTTCAAGGATTTGCTGACCGATCAGGTCCAGGGACCCCATCTGCAGGTGGTTCGACCCGCGCAGGTTGCAGCGTATGACCGGCGCAATCCCTTCCAGGCCGAAGTGCTGGAAGTCTCTCCCTTGACCGTTACGCCTTCGAACAAGAGCGTTTCTCACCTGGCCCTGGCTATCGAGGGCAGTGGACTTCAGTATCAGCCCGGCGACTCGCTGGGACTGTGGCCGCGGCATGATCGGCAATTGGTTGAGGAAATTCTCGAGGTCACCGGTCTGGATGCCGAGTCCGAGGTGGAGCGTAATGGCAAGCGCCAAAGTCTCGAAGACTGGTTGACCACCGGACTGGAGTTGACCCAGGTGGTGCGCCCCTTTGTCCAGGCCGTGGCTGAGATCAGCGGTCATTCGGGCTTGAGCGAAATCCTGGCCGATCGCGATGCTTTCCAGCACTGGGCCGAGCAGCGGCAGGTCATCGATGTGCTCAGGGAAGTCCCCATGGAACTGGATGCCGAAAGCCTGGTGGGCATGTTGCGCGGCATTTCGCCGCGTCTGTATTCGATTGCCTCCAGCCCACTGGTCAACGAGGATGAAATCCATCTGACTGTCAAGCTCGAGGGTGGCGTAGGCAAGAATGCTCGCCTGCGGGCCGGGGTGGCTTCCTGGCAACTGACCCGGCTGGCCCAACCGGGCGAACGCGTGTCGGTCTATGTCGAAGCCAACCCGCGTTTTCGATTGCCGGAGGATGCGGACCAGCCCATCATCATGATTGGTCCTGGTACCGGGGTGGCGCCTTTCCGGGCCTTTGTCGAACATCGCCAGGCGATGGGCCATGGCGGTCGCAACTGGCTGTTCTTCGGTGAGCAGCATCGGCGAACCGATTTTCTCTACCAGCTCGAATGGCAGCGGCATCTCAAGTGGGGTGCATTGCATCGTCTTTCGGTGGCCTTTTCCAGGGACCAGGCCGAGAAGTGCTACGTGCAGCATCGGCTGCTGGAACAGGCCGGCGAAGTGCATGCCTGGCTGGAAGAAGGGGCGGGCGTGTATGTCTGCGGCAGCGGCCAGGGCATGGCGGCCGATGTGCATGAGGCGCTGGTCCAGGTGCTGACCGGGCAAGGTGGACTGGATCGTGAAACAGCCGAGGCCCGGCTGGATGAAATGGCCGCGCAAGGTCGCTACCAGAAGGACGTCTACTGATGGCCGCGCACCTGGATGTGGAAAAGATCAAGGCCGACAGTCGCGCCCTGCGGGGCACATTGGCGATCAGTCTCAAAGATCCGACTACGGCCGCCGTGGCCGAGGCTGACACCGTGATCACCAAATTCCACGGCATCTACCAGCAGGACGACCGGGATCAGCGCGAAACCCGCCGCGAGGCGCGCCTGGAACCGGCCTACAGTTTCATGATCCGGGTCAGGGTGCCGGGTGGGGTGATCACGCCGGAACAATGGCTGGCGCTGGACCGGCTGGCCGATGAGGTCGCCAATGGCACCATTCGCCTCACCACGCGTCAGGCCGTGCAGTTTCACGGTGTCGCCAAGGAGGATCTGCCGAGACTGATCCGGACCATCGATGCGGTGCTGATGGACTCATTGGCCGCTTGTGGCGATGTCAATCGCAATGTCATGTGCCATGTCCAGCCCGAGGCGGGGCCAGTGCACGCCGCGGCACTGGACTGGGCACGACGGCTCAGTGATCACTTGACGCCGCGCACCGGCGCCTATCGCGAGATCTGGATCGAGGGTGAGAAAGTGGCCGGTAGCGAGGTCGAGGATGAACCGATTTATGGCAAGACCTACCTGCCGCGCAAGTTCAAATCCGGGATCGCCATTCCGCCGGTCAACGACATCGATGTGTTCAGCCAGGATCTCGGATTCATCGCCATCGCCGAGGGTGACCAGTTGCTTGGCTTCAACGTCACGGTCGGCGGCGGCATGGGTTGCAGTCATGGTGAGCCGGACACCTTTCCGCGCCTGGCCGATGTGATCGGCTTTATCGAGCCCGAAGACTTGCTGACCATCGCCGAGGCGGTGGTGACCATTCAGCGTGACTTTGGAAATCGGGAAAATCGCAAACGCGCACGCTTCAAGTACACCCTTGAGGATCGCGGCCTGGAATGGCTTGTGTCCGAGTTGGAGAGCCGCTCGCAGGTCAAGCTGGCTGCGCCGCGCCCCTATCAATTCGTAGGCAACGGCGATCTCTACGGCTGGCAGCGCATGCGTGATGGTCGCTGGCAACTGACGGTGTTTGTGGAGAACGGCCGCCTGAACCCGAACGTGCGCGCCGCACTCAAGACGATTGCCAATGATTATGCATCCGATATTCGCCTGACGCCCAACCAGAACCTGGTGGTCGCCGGTGTTATCGAAAGCGAGCGCGAGGCCGTGGATCGCCTGCTGGCCAGCGCTGCAATGGATCAGGAGCACGGTCCTTCGGCGATCCGAAAGAATTCCATGGCCTGCGTGGCCTTGCCCAGTTGCGGTCTGGCCATGGCCGAGGCCGAGCGCTATCTTCCCGATCTGGTGACCCGGATCGAGGAGCTGGCTGATCGCCACGGTATTGGCAAGGAACCGATCACGGTGCGCATGAGCGGTTGCCCGAACGGTTGCTCGCGTCCCTACCTGGCCGAAATCGGGCTGGTGGGCCGGGCGCCAGGTCGGTATAACCTTTACCTGGGTGCGGCCTTTGACGGCACGCGCCTGAACCGCCTGGATCGGGACAATGTCGGCGAGGCCGACATCCTGGCTCGCATCGATCAATTGTTCGGGCAGTTTGCATCGGGCCGTCGGCAGGAAGAACGCTTCGGGGATTTTCTGGTGCGAAGCCGGGTCATCGCGCCGGTTGGGCGCGGACGAGAGGTCAACGCCGGATGAGTTGCCAGGCGGCCACGATTCATTCTGCGGGGAACGATCTGGGCGCCATCAACGAGCGTCTCGATGCCCACTCGGCCCAGCAACGGGTGGAATGGGCGCTGGGTCATTTGCCGGGTGAGCATGTGCTGTCATCCAGCTTCGGCATCCAGGCCGCGCTCATGCTGCACCTGGTCAACTCGGTTGCGCCCGGCATCCCGGTCATCTTCATCGACACTGGCTATCACTTTGCCGAAACCTACCGGTTTGCCGATGATCTGAGCGAGCGACTGAATCTCAACCTGAAGATTTTCCGGGCCGAGATCAGTCCGGCCTGGCAGGAAGCCCGCTACGGAAAACGCTGGGAGCAGGGGCTGGCCGGCATCAACAGCTACAACCGTGACAACAAGGTTGAACCCATGCAGCGAGCGCTGGATGAGCTGCAGGTCGGTAGCTGGTTTTCCGGAATCCGGCGCGGCCAGTCGGACACGCGAAAGCGGGTTCGGTGGGTCGATTGCCAGTGGCAACGCTACAAGATCCATCCGATTGCCGACTGGACTGACCGTGATGTCCATCGATACCTGGTCCGCCACGGACTGCCCTACCATCCGTTGCGTGATCAGGGCTATGTTTCAGTCGGTGACTGGCATACCACCCGGGCACTCAAGGACATCGCTCACCCTGACCAGGCCCGGTTCTTCGGCCTGACCCGTGAATGCGGCCTGCATGCGACAGCCGGGGAGGGCGTCGAGAGCTGAATGTTCCAAAATGAGTGACGGGGTACACTCGGGTGTCAGCTTCTGCTAACTTAGCGGGCTGACCTCAAGACATCCATCCGGATCAGCATCATGCGCATCGGTACCACCCTCACCAACTTCATCATCCAGAACCAGCGTGACATCAAGGGAGCCAGCGGCACCTTCACCGGATTGCTGAACGATCTCACCGTGGCCTGCAAACGCATTGCCGACCTGGTCAACAAAGGGGATCTGGTCAATGTTCTGGGTAGTGCGGACAGCGAAAACGTGCAGGGTGAGCAGCAGAAGAAACTCGATGTGATCAGTAACGAGCTGATGATCGAGGCCCTGCGTCACAATGGCCATGTCGCTGCCCTGGCCTCCGAGGAGATGGACTCCATCTGTCTGTTCACCGACGATCCATCACAGGCTCGCTACCTGTTGTTGTGCGATCCACTGGACGGGTCGTCCAACATCGATGTCAACGTTTCGGTCGGTACGATTTTTTCGGTGCTCAGGGTGCCCGAGGGGACAACGGAGATTACCGAAAAGGATTTTCTCCGCCCAGGCGTGGAGCAGGTGGCCGCCGGCTATTGTTTGTATGGCCCTTCAACGATGCTGGTGTTGACCACCGGGAACGGGGTGAGCATGTTCACCCTCAACCGGGATTTTGGCGAGTTCCTGTTGACCAAGTCCAATGTCACCATACCGGCTGATACCTGTGAGTTCGCCATCAACATGTCTAATCAGCGGCACTGGAAAGACCCGGTCCAGCGCTACATCGAGGAATGCCTGCAGGGGGGTGACGGCCCCTGTGGCAAGGATTTCAACATGCGCTGGGTGGCTTCCATGGTGGCCGAGGTCCATCGCATTCTGACCCGAGGCGGGATCTTCATGTATCCGGGCGATCACAAGCTGGAGGCCAAAGGGAAGGCCGGCAAGTTGCGACTGATGTACGAAGCCAATCCCATGGCCATGCTGGTCGAACAGGCCGGCGGCGGCGCGATCACCGGCGAGCAGCGCATGCTCGAAGTGCAACCGACCGAGCTGCATCAGCGTGTTCCGGTCATTCTCGGATCGCGCAACGAGGTCGATCGGA
The DNA here is from genome assembly GCA_003561495.1 of Gammaproteobacteria bacterium. Classification (GTDB taxonomy): domain Bacteria; phylum Pseudomonadota; class Gammaproteobacteria; order Xanthomonadales; family Wenzhouxiangellaceae; genus Wenzhouxiangella. The sequence continues at coordinate 12,832 of PWWM01000064.1, read as the reverse complement.
TCGGTCGATACCATCACCAGCCGGGTTAGGATCTTGAGGGGATTGCTGGTCGTTTCTTATTTCGGGCTGCTGCATGTGCTGCTCGGCTATGGTGTTTATGGCTTGCTGGTTCAGCCGGGGCCATGGATGGGGCCGGTTGGCCTGATTCTGGCTGCCGGGGCTCCTCTGGCGTACCTGGACTGGCTGTACATGGTCAAGCCGGAGCATGTTGAACCCCATCCCGTGCTGGTTTCGGTGATTGCCGGTTTCGGTGCCGTCATGGCCATGGTCACGGCCCATCGTTTCGGGGATGATCACCAGGTCTGGCTGGCGGCGGCGCTGATTGCGTTGATCGGCTGGCTGATCCTGGTGCGCTGGCATTTGCGCACCCGTGGGCCGGGAGCGTCCCGGCGTTCATGATCATCCTGCGATCCCTGCTGTTCTGGATTGCGTTTTTCTTGCTGATTCCACAGGCGCTTTGGGTGCGCCGCACAGCGCGACGTTTCCCACCGGCCGACGGTCCGCGCAAGGGTCAAACCGGGCAGGGGCCTGCACTGCGGTTTCTGGCCATCGGGGACTCCATCATCGATGGCGTTGGCGTCAGCCATCTCGACAATGCCCTGGTGGGTCAGGCCGTGGCAGGCCTGGCTGAGCATGTGCCGATGACGATAACCTGGCAGGTCCTGGGGCGCTCGGGTTACAACTCGACCCAGGTGCGCCGGAAACTATTGCCACAGGTGCTGCCTGAGCCGGCCGATCTGGTCATGGTTTCGGTCGGGGTCAACGACATTATCGGCCTGCGCAGTCTGGGCCGCTGGCGGCGCGAGGTCGATCAGCTGATCAACGCCCTGATCGAGCATTCGCCCAATGCCCGCATCGCCATGGCTGCCATTCCTCCAATGGAACGTTTCCCGGCCTTGCCGCAACCCCTGAAAATAATTCTGGGTCTGCGTGCCCGCGACTTTCAGGTCGTACTTGATGCCGTTGCGGCCGGATTCGATGGGGTGGAAGTCGTCGAGCCCGAGTTTGATCACAATCCAGAGAATTTCTCAGCGGACGGATTCCATCCATCCGAACGTGGCTACCGGCTCTGTGCTGACGCTGTGGTCAAGGGGCTGGTCGTGAAGCTGGATCAGGATCGGAGTCGTCATCAACCGGGCAAGGTATGATCGGTAGATGAACTGGATGGAAAAATCGGGACGGATATGACTGTTGAAACTGGCAAACGCCTTTCACCCTGGGTTCCCATAGGATTGACCATTGCCGCGGCGGTGTCACTGGTCGGTGCCTTGCTGTGGCGAGGTGGCGCCTCACTCGGCTTTGTGGCGGCGTTCGTGGTGTTGCTGCCGGCAGCCGTGGCCAGTGCATTGATGTGTTGGTGGCCCGGCGGTCGAGAAGCCCGTCAGGCCTGCCGGGATGAACGTCGCCGACGGCAGGTGGTGATGATTTCGGTCGGGTTGCTGGTTTCGGCCGTTGTGACCCTGCTGCTCGGGGTATGGTGGTCCGGCTCTCGACCGGGCAATACCCTTTTGATTGCAGGCATTCTGCTTTTGCCGCCGGCGGTGTTGCTGATGTTGATGGTGTGGCTGAGTGGCCGCAGCAGTGATTTGGGGGCCAGGGTAGAGTCCGATGAAAGCCTGGTTCATGATGCCCATGGACACTGGGCGGTTTTCCTGTTGCCTTTGCTGGTGGTCACCATGACCGGCATTCTGGCCCTGGGGCCATTCGGCGTACCTGGCCTGGCGATCGCGGCTACGCTCTATGTCATTGTCCTGCCCGGCAGTGCCGTGATCGCCCTGGGCCGATTCATCAATTCAGCCGTAGTGGTCACCGACCGACGGGTACTGGTGGCTTACGGCGTACTGCGCCAGAAAACCGTCGCCGTGGAGCGCAAGCGCATTACGGCCAGCGGTGTCAAACAGCACTTTGTCGGCAAAATGTTGGGCTATGGCAAGCTGACCCTGGTCGACCGCGACGGCGACAGCCGGGTCATACCCGGTCTGCGCCGACCGCGTCGGGTGGTCAAACATCTCGAGTAGCGCATTGCAGATCCTGTAGGGCCTGACAGGTAGCCGCCTCAAGGTTTTCACCACAACTCAGCAGGTCACCGCCGACGACAACGGCGAGATCCGGCCCCAGCCTTTCGGCCGTTTCAACCAGTTGATCGAGGCGCTTGCCGCCGCCCAGGCACGGCAGGGTGGGGCGCAGGTTGCCCAATGATGTAGTCAGGGCCGTGCAGGTCGCTCGCTCATCGTCCACGCCGGACTGAATGCGCCCGCCACGCCCTGGAAAGATGGACAGATCCGCCCCAGCCAGCCGGGTCAGTGTCCCGAGCAGCAGATTGGTGGCCACTCCATGTTCGGATGACTCGGTGAATACGCCGGCCATGGCCGGGTGAGACAGCCACATTAGTTGGCGTCTGCGAGTTGCATTGGCGGCGGTTTCCAGACCCATCACCCAGCTACACGTCACGACTCCGGGCAGGTCAAGGCTGGCGACGATGTCAAGCTGGCGCTCCATGTGATCGCCGCTGCCGGCCACATGCGGCAGGTAAAGGCAACGTCGTCCCGTGGACTGGGCGGCCTGTTCAATGGCGCGCGCGCAAGCGCCCACTCGTCGCCTGAACGTATCAAGATCCTGCTCGACGATATTCTGATCGTCCTTGACGATGTCGCCCCCGCCGCGAGCAAAGCGTAACGCCAGATCGGCGAGGAATTCAGGCGAACTGCCGCGCGGCTTGAGCACCGTCATCAACAAGGCGCGTTGGTCGACGCCGACGGCCTTGCGAATACCTTCCAGCCCGTGCCGGGGGCCCGGCAAGGCGCTCAACAATGAATCGGGCAGCGCCAGATCGACCAGCCGCACACGTGGATAGAACGAAACGTTGCCGAACAGCAGATGCAGCAGTTGACCCACCTGGGCACTGGCCAGGTGCGCCGGATAGCCGATACGCAGCGAGTAGCGTTCCTCGTCAAGCGCCTCCACCGCCAACACGCGACCGAGGTGACTGGCGGCGATCGATTCGGGGATCAATTCGCGAACAATCTCCAGGCTCTGTTCCCGCGCAATCGCCTCGGCCAGCGCCTCCGGCTCCCGATCCGGCCGCGTAACGATATAGGTCGCTTCAATCAAATCCAATGGAAGATCCAGCTTGAGTCCATACCCGGATCATATCCGAACCACAACATTCACCTGGAGTCCCCTAGGCTTTGTAGACTGACCCTGACCCCTGAATCCTCCCACCCACAAACCACCTCTTCTCCCATCTTCCGTCTCCCGTCTCCCGTCTTCCATCTCCCGTTTTCAACCTCCCCAACCGTTACAATAACCCGATTCGATTTCCACAACCGGACCCAACTCCAATGACCAGCAAGCAACGCGTGCTGACCGGTATCACCACGACCGGCACACCGCATCTCGGGAACTATGTCGGGGCGATCAAGCCGGCGATTGCCGCCAGTCGCGATCCGGACACCGAATCGTTCTATTTTCTGGCCGACTACCACGCACTGGTCAAGTGCGAGGATCCCGAGCGGGTGCAGCGTTCAACCCTGGAAATTGCCGCCACCTGGCTGGCCCTGGGGCTGGATACCGAGCGCTCGGTGTTCTATCGCCAGTCTGATGTTCCCGAGATTCCCGAGCTGACCTGGCTGCTGACCTGTGTCACGGCCAAGGGATTGATGAATCGCGCCCATGCCTACAAGGCGGCGGTTGACGAGAATCGCGAAGCCGGGGAAGACCCGGATTTCGGTGTTCCGATGGGGTTGTTCTGCTATCCGATCCTGATGGCGGCCGATATCCTGATGTTCAACGCCCATCGCGTTCCGGTCGGCAAGGACCAGGTCCAGCACCTGGAAATGGCTCGTGACATCGCCCAGCGTTTCAATCATCGCTACGGTGAGCACTTCGTGTTGCCAGAGGCCGAGGTTGACGAGCATGTCGCCACCTTGCCGGGCACCGATGGACGCAAGATGTCGAAGAGTTATGACAACACCATCGCGTTATGGCTGCCCGAGAAGAAGCTCAGAAAGGCGATCATGAAGATCAAGACCAATTCCCAGGAACCGGGCGAGCCGAAGGATCCGGACTCGGCCTCGGTGTATTCGGTTTATGCCGCCTTTGCCACCCCGGACCAACGTGAACGGATGCGCCAGGCCTTTGCCGACGGTATCGCCTGGGGCGAGGTCAAGCAGCAGCTTTTCGAACTCATCAACCGGGAGCTCGAGGCGCCACGCGAGCGCTACGAGGCCCTGATCAATGACCCGGCCAAGGTCGAGCGCGAACTTGCGCGCGGGGCCGAGCGAGCCCGCGAACTCAGCCGGCCCTTTATCGAGCAGCTCAGGGATGCGGTCGGCATCCGACGTCTGGGATGAGTTCAAGAGTGGTCGAATGGCAGCCGCCGGAGGTTGCGGTCAGCGGGGGTGGACGGTTTCCGGTACGCCATGTCTGGTGTGTCGGGCGCAATTATGCCGAGCATGCTCGCGAGATGGGTGAGGATCCTGAGCGCTCCGAGCCGGTTTTTTTCGCCAAACCCGCCCGGTCCGTGGATCAATCGGGTCGCATTGCCTTTCCGGTCGAAACCGCGGATCTGCACCATGAGGTCGAGCTGGTGGTGTTCCTCGGCGATGGCGGTCGAAACATCGCGGCTGCCGATTGGCCCAGGCGGATCTTCGGTTATGCAGTGGGTGTCGATCTGACTCGCCGCGATGTTCAGGCGCGCCTGAAAAAATCCGGCCAGCCGTGGGAGATCAGCAAGGGGTTTGATCAATCGGCTCCGGTCGGCCTTGTCGTGCCGGCCGAGCAGTGGTCGCCATCGCCTGAGATCCTGATCGATTTACAGGTCAATGGCGTGATCCGTCAACAGGCCAGCCTTGGGGAGATGATCTGGCCAGTGAACGGGTTGCTTGAACGTTTGTCCCGACAGATCACGCTCCATGCAGGCGATGTGGTCTTTACCGGTACTCCGGCCGGGGTCGGACCATTGCAGGTCGATGATCGAGTCAAGGCGCGTGTGCAGGGCCTGTCGCCCCTGGAGTTCACCATCGGCGCCGCTGCCACCACAGCATGATGCCGGGGCTTTCAAGCTGGCTACTGGTTCTGGCCGGCGGTGCACTGGGTGCGGTTGTCCGGGTTGCCATCACGCGTTTCTTTATTCGTCGCCATGGAGCGGACTTTCCGCGTGGCACTCTGGTGGTCAATCTCAGCGGCGCTTTTCTGGTCGGCGCTTTGGCCGGTGTAATGTTCATTGCATCGCGCTGGGATCCGGCTGACCCGGCTTTCGTGATGCTGATTCATGGCCTGGTGGGCAGTTACACCACCGTATCCAGTCTCAGCCTGGAGTGGTTGCTTCTGCTGCGCGACGGACGGGCCAGGGCCGCCTGGTTCTATCTGGCCGCCACCGTGATCGGTGGCGTGGTCATGGTATTGCTTGGCTTGTTGCTGGGACTGACTGTCCTGTCCCGTATGCTGATGCAGGTGGTCTCATGAGTGTCGGCCCAGGCCCGCTGAGACTCTATTTTTGGGTGGCGTTTGGCGGTGCGCTTGGCAGCCTGTCGCGCTTTTCCATTTCAATCGCCTGGTTGAACTGGATTGGAACCGGCTTCCCCTGGCCTACGTTACTGGCCAATGTGCTTGGATCATTGCTGATCGGTGTTGTCGCGGCTCGGGCAAGTGCACGTGATTCCTCAACCATGACTGAGGAGATGCAGCTGTTTCTCATGGCTGGATTCTGTGGTGGCCTGACCACCTTCTCATTGGTCAGTCTGGAACTGGGGCTGATGATGCAGATTGGTAACTGGCCGGGGGTGTGGGCTTACCTTGGGCTTTCACTGGCGGGATGGTTGAGCGCCGTGGCTGTCGGTTACCGGCTGGGCTCACGTTCACAATCTTTAAATTGATTGTCATGTGGTGGATCGATTTTTTCATCATTGCACCGGTCAGCCTGTTTCTGATATGGCTGTTCTGGTATACGGCCCCGTCAGGCAGGAGCCGCCGGCAGGGACACGTCGATGTGGTCGTTGTTCTGGTTGCACTGACCGGGGTTGTCGGGGTTCTGGCCGGCCTGCATGCCATTTTGCCGATCGAGGGCGCGGACCGGCATTTGCTTGCAGTTGCCGGAAGCTATGTCTTTCTGGTGTTGATGCTGGGGCTGGGATGGCTGCGAAGAATTTGGGTTGGTCGCAACTCGAATCGTTAAGGCGTTCCTGATTGGCGTCGTGTCTCAGTGCCCGGGCTTCGTTCCGGTTAAAGCCGTCCTCGGGTGGCGAATTCCGCTTCAGTTCGACGCGGTGGCGAGGCCCTCAGCGAAATTCCCCACCCGAGGACGGCTCGTAGCATCGACGTCAAGCGATATTGCCAATGTCCGCTGAGACACGACGCTAATCAGGCAGGCGTTATGGTCAGAGCAACTGCTGGACCATGCGAAAACCGGCAATCCAGGTACCGGCAGCCGAGCCCAGGTTTGAAAGGAAGAACACCACAAAGACATGCGAGACACGATTGCGATACCAGCCTGAAAGCCGGGTCACGTCGTCTCTCAGTGTCTCGAAATCGGCCACGCGCGGCTTTTTCAACCAGGCCTCTACCGCACCGGTGACCATGCCGGCGCCGATGGTGGGGTTGAGTGAGGTCAGGGGGGCGGCAAACAGGGCGGTGATCACGGTCAACGGATGGGCGCGGGCGAGCAGGGCGCCCAGGGCCGACAATGTGCCGTTGATCAATACCCAGGTCGCGACCAGGGTCCAACCCAGCTCCGGTGAGCGGTGAAAACCGATGGCGAAACCCGACAGCACCGCCACCAGGATGATCCATGGAATGGCCTTGAGCACTCTCGAGGGTGGCGGCATTTCATTGAGTTTGGCGACCGTGGCCTCGGGATGATCGTCGGACTTGAGCGCAGTGGCGGTGCCGGCCAGGTGCCCGGCGCCCAGCACTGCCAGCACCTTGCGCCCGGGATGAGCGGCGTTTTCTTCACGCAGGCGTGCGGCCATGAAATGATCGCGTTCGGCGATCAGCGCCTCGTAGAGCTCGGGTGAGGCCTCCGAAAACTCGCTGAATGTTTCGGTCAGCAGATCGCCTTCCTTGAGCCGCTCGACATCTTCCTCCGAGATTTCCTCGCGCGAGAACAGCGACAGGATCAATCCGTTGACCATCACCCAGCGCTTCCACAGCGATAAACGTCGGCTGGCCCGGCGCAGGGTGATGCCGATTTCGCGGTCGATCAGTTGCAGCGGCAGGCCGGCCTGGTCGGCGGCCTCGATGGCCGCCTTCATCTCCGCACCCGGCTCGATGCCGAACTGCTCGGCAATCCGACGCTGATACGCCGACAACGCAAGTGAGGCCATCATCATGCCGGCCTTGCCTTCACGCAGAATGGCAAACAGGTTGAGCTTGCGCCAGCTCTCGCGGTCGGTCAGCGCCTGGTAGCGGGACTGACACAGTTCGATGGCCACCGCATCGTAGTGACCGCTTTCGAGCAATCGCCGCACCGCCTCGGCGCTGGTGCGCGAGACATGGGCGGTACCCAGCAGGGCGTAGTCGACGCTGCCGATGGTGACATGCTCGACGGGCTCGTCGGCAAACAGTTCCTTGTGTTCCGGGGTCATGAGTCGGGATTGGAAGAGGTAATCGGCAATTCTACCGATTTGGCTGTTGAAAGTTCAGACGAGAGCGTTCTGGATAGGGTCGGTCGAAAGGCGAGTGGTTAAGGCATTCGGTGCGGTTTGGGTAACAGGCGATCCGTGATGATCCCGTTGACCGCGTCTGGCAGGGCGGCCAATTCAGCGGGATCATTGACGGTAAACAGCCACAGGTCCAAGCCCATGCCGCGCAGTTTTTCCAGGTCGGGCCAGGTGGCCGGGTCGCGAATGGTCTTTTGGTTGAGTACGACCACATCCACGGGCTGTTCAGCCAGTAGCGCGGGGAGTTCGTTGATCGGTCGCTTGGGTACGTAGTTGGCCCAGCCGATGCGGCCATAGCCCAACTCACCAGCCACCGTAATCTCCTGGGTTGAAAAGACCTGGGCGAGGACTCGGGCGCGCAATGGTCTGAAAGCTCCCGCCAGGCGTTCCAGCGCAGCGGCATTGTGAGTCTTGATGTCGGTGACCAGCCAGGCATCATCATGGCGGGCAAGCCAGTCGCTGAGCAATTTCGGGTTGATTGGTGTCAGGTCGCCGCGCATACGCAAGGTCTCGAAGGTGTTCGACGGTACGCCACGGTGACGGATCAGCGGTGCGGCCAACTTCCAGTGCAGGGGCAGGGAGGCCGGGTCAAACCAGCGCCTGAATGTCGGCCCCCAGTCGTGCAGGCCGACCAGGTGGCCATCGCGGGTCCAGTGCAGGTCGAATTCGAACCAGCGAACGCCTTTGGCATACCAGTCATCCAGACACTCAATGGCATTCGGGTAGCTGCCCAGCTCACTGCCGCCGGTGGCATGTGCAATGATGAGTCGGTCACTCTCGATGGTCTCGAATTCGATGCGCTCGCCGACACTGCGATCAGGCCAGCGCCACCACCAGGACAGCCAGGGTGCAAATGCCGCGGCCAGGACCAGCATGGCCAGAATCAGAATGAGAAGTAGCATGATCCACATGTTGGCACAACGCGGGCATTGTGCAAGTCCGTCAACGCATTCGGATGGTCTTTCAAGAGCGCGGCTCAGAGGCCTGCTGTGGTATAATTTCAACTTTGTTACGCCTGTTTTGTCCTGCCTGGAAAGCTTCGATCTTTTCCCTTTTAAAAGCCAGGATAATCAGGCAATTAAATTATAAATCTAATACTTATTCGGAACTTTCCTGATGGCGGAACTGGCACGGGAAGTGCTCCAGGTCAACCTGGAAGACGAAATGCGGCAGTCCTATCTCGATTACGCCATGAGCGTGATCGTGGGAAGAGCGCTGCCGGATGTGCGCGACGGCCTCAAACCGGTGCATCGGCGCGTGCTCTATGCCATGCACGAGCTGGGCAACGATTACAACAAGCCCTACAAGAAATCGGCCCGTGTGGTCGGTGATGTCATCGGTAAATACCACCCCCACGGCGACACCGCGGTCTACGACACCATCGTGCGCATGGCCCAGCCGTTTTCCATGCGCTACATGCTGGTGGACGGGCAGGGCAACTTCGGCTCGGTCGACGGCGACTCGCCGGCAGCCATGCGATACACCGAGGTGCGCATGGCCCGCCTGGCGCACGAAATCCTGGCCGATATCGACAAGGAAACGGTCAATTTCGTCCCCAACTATGACGAGTCCGAGCACGAGCCGGCCGTCATGCCGACAAGGGTTCCCAACCTGCTGGTCAACGGTTCATCCGGGATTGCCGTGGGCATGGCCACCAACATCCCACCGCACAACCTCGGCGAGGTCATCAATGCATTGCTGGCCCTGATCGATGAACCGGAACTGGGCGTGGATGAGGTCATGGAACACCTGCCGGGGCCGGACTTTCCGACCGCGGCCATCATCAACGGCGCCGACGGTATCGAACAGGCCTATCGCACCGGACGCGGCCGCATTTATCTGCGGGCGCGCTCACACGTAGAAACCGATGATGATTCAGGCCGATCCTGCATCGTGGTGACCGAGTTGCCCTACCAGGTCAACAAGGCGCGGCTGCTGGAGAAAATCGCCGAACTGGTCAAGCTCAAGAAGATCGAGGGCATTTCTGGTTTGCGCGACGAATCCGACAAGGACGGCATGCGCATGGTCATCGAACTCAAGCGTGGCGAGGTGCCGGAGGTGCTGCTGAACAATCTTTATCAGCACACCCAGTTGCAGACCGTGTTCGGCATCAATATGGTCGCACTGATCGACGGTCAGCCCAGGGTCCTCAACATCGTCGAAATTCTGTCGGCCTTTCTGGCTCACCGTCGCGAAGTGGTCACCCGACGAAGCCTTTACGAGCTGCGCAAGGCGCGTGACCGGGCTCATATCCTGGAAGGCCTGACGGTCGCCCTGGCGAATCTTGATGAGGTCATTGCCCTGATCAAGGCCTCGCCGACCCCCGCCGATGCCCGCGAGGCCTTGCAGGCCAAGCGCTGGGATGCCGGGCTGGTCAAGGCATTACTGGGCCAGGCCGGGGCTGAACTGTCGCGACCAGAGGGGCTGTTGCCGGAGTTCGGGCTGGGTGAGGGTGGTTACCAACTCTCGCCGACCCAGGCCCAGGCCATCCTCGACCTGCGCCTTCAGAAGCTGACCGGGCTGGAGCAGGAAAAGCTGTCTGAGGAGTACCAGGAAATCCTTGGCCAGATCAAGGAACTGATGCGCATCCTCTCCGAGCCTGACGCCTTGATGGAAGTCATTCGCGAGGAGCTGACCGCGCTGATGGACCAGTTTGGCGACGAGCGACGTTCAGAAATCGTTCGCGACCACCTCAACCTGACCATGGAGGACCTGATCACGCCTGAAGATGTCGTGGTCACGCTGTCGCATGCCGGTTATGCCAAGTACCAGCCGCTGGACCGCTACCGGGCCCAGCGTCGTGGTGGACGCGGGCGCAGCGCCACCCGCACCAAGGATGAAGATTTCGTGGAGCGTTTCTGGGTGACCAACACCCATGACACCCTGCTGGTGTTCACCAGTGCGGGCAAGGTCTACAAGACCAAGGTCTATGAGTTGCCCCAGGCCGGCCACAACAGTCGCGGCCGGCCGATGGTCAACCTGCTGCCGCTGGACGAGGGGGAGCGCATCAATGCGGTGCTGCCGACCCGTGAGTTTCCCGATGACTGGTTCGTGTTCTTTGCCACCCGCTCCGGCCGGGTCAAGAAGACCCCGTTGTCGGACTTCGCCAACATCCGCTCCAATGGCATCTGGGCGGTGCTGCTCGAGGATGACGATGAACTGGTCGATGTGGCGTTCACCGACGGCACGCGAGATATTCTGCTGTTTTCCTCGGCCGGCAAGACCATTCGTTTCAATGAAACCGATGTCCGGCCCATGGGTCGCCAGACCCGCGGGGTCAATGGTATCCGCCTGAAAAAGGACCAGGTGGTGGTCTCCATGGTGGTTGCCGAAACTGACCAGGAAATCGATGTGCTACTGGCTACAGCCAACGGCTACGGCAAGCGCACCGCACTGGGTGAGTTCCCGGTCTACAAGCGCGGCGGCCAGGGGGTCATCGGTATTCAAGTGTCCGAACGCAATGGGGCGCTGATGGCCGCGTTGTCGGTCAGCGATGATGATGATGTCATGTTGACCTCGAACTCCGGCACCCTGGTGCGCACCTCTGCCGGCGAAATCTCGCGGCTTGGACGCAATACCCAGGGGGTGACCCTGATTCGTCTGGCCGAAGATGAGCAGGTCATCGGCATGGCCCGCGTGGCCGCATCCGAGGAAGACGAGATCGACGAGGATTCCTGATTTTGGGCAGCCGGTGAGTTTGCCCATTTAGATCAAAAGATTTCTCGCGCGGAGGCGCGGAGGCGCAGAGAAAGAAGATTCGGGTTTCGGAATGGATCTGCCTCAAAAGTCGCATTTGGCAGCTTGAAGCCGGGTTTGTCGTAGTATGGGGTACCGACACTTTCCAGGGAGAGAATACCCATGAGCGAAGACAAAAAGCCTGAAACCAAGGAAGAAACCTCCTCCGACCCGCAATCAAAGGACTCTCAGGACTCAGCTTCGGCCGTGGCCGAGGGTTATATCGGCCATGTCAAGGAAGTTCTGACCCAGCCCGATGACCATTTTTCCGATGACAGCAAGGCCTCGCGCAATTACGGGCTGATCTCGGCAGGACTGTTTCTGGGTCTGGTGTTCGTTTTCAATGTCATCACCCAGATGACCCGGTTTACATCGTGGAGATTCGAGTTCGGATTTCTGATCAGCTCTTTCAGGGTTGTTCTGGCGCTGGGTGTGCCGATTGTCGCCACCGTTTTCGTGCTGCGCTGGCTGGAGGGCCGTTCCGGCACCGCCCGCTCGACAGACTTCTATATCGGACGTTTCGGCGCCATGTTGATCCTGCCGACGCTGCTGGTGGCGGTGGGCATACCGCTGAATCTGCTTGATGTCGCTTTGCAAGGCTGGTTTTACGGGGCCGCGCTGATCTTCACCTATATTTCGGTGTTCATGCTCAGTTATCTGTATGGAGCCCAAGGGAAACTGCAGATGGCCGTTTTGATGGCCGTGGGCTTCTACTTTGCCTACCGACTGTTGCGGATGCTGCTCTAAACCGTAGTTTCGAACGCGGCAGTCAAACTGCCGCGTTCGCCACTCAGGCAGACTCCAGCCATTCCTCCATCGGGGGACAGGAGCAGACCAGGTTACGGTCGCCATAGACATTGTCGACTCGCCCGACCGGGGCAAAGTACTTGGAAAGACGCAGCTCAGGCACCGGCCATCCGGCGGTCTGTCGACTGTAGCCGTGTTTCCAGTCATCACTGCCCAGTTCGACCATGGTGTGCGGTGCGTTCTTGAGAGGGTTGTCTTCACGGTCCCATTCGCCACTGGCCACGCGATCAATTTCACCACGGATGGCAATCATCGCCTCAATGAATCGATCAAGCTCCTGCAAGGATTCGCTTTCGGTTGGTTCGATCATCAAGGTGCCGGGAACTGGCCACGACATGGTCGGCGCATGAAATCCGTAGTCGATCAGGCGTTTTGCGACATCCTCTTCGGTGATGCCGGCGTTCTCCTTGAATGGGCGCAGGTCGACGATGCACTCATGGGCAATTCGACCGTTGCGCCCGGTGTAAAGAATATCGAAATGTTCCTCCAGGGCTTTGGCCAGATAATTGGCATTGAGGATGGCGATCTGGGTGGCCCGTCGCAACCCATCCCGCCCCATCAGGCGGATATAGGCCCAGGAAATGGGCAGAATCCCGGCGCTTCCCCAGGGTGCGGCAGCCACGGCCGGGTTG
>PWWM01000158.1 GCA_003561495.1 Gammaproteobacteria bacterium | reverse complement strand
CCCGCCACGCTTCGCCGCCATCTCCCCGAGCTGCGCCGCCATCTGCTGGCAGCCGAGGCGGCATTCGGCTGCCTGATCGACGTCGAATGGTGCACGACAAACGAGCGCCTGTGGATGCTGCAGGCGCGACCGATCACGACGACGCAGCGCGCGGATCTCGTAGTCTGGTCGAATGTCAACCTTGTCGAGAATTTCCCCAACCCCCTGACACCCCTGGCCTGGTCGGTCATCCGGAAGTTCTACGAGGCCTACATGCGCGGTACGCTCGGCCTGTTCGGCTGGCGCGAACGCGAGTTCAACGAGATCGCCCACCTGCTCGATGAGCTGACGGGGCTCCATCACGGCAGGATCTACTACAATCTGACCAGCTGGTACGGCCTGATTTCCTATTTTCCGCGGAGCGAAGAGCTGCGCGGTTTTCTTGACACCTACATCGGCCAACAGATCCCGATCCATGTCGATCCGGACCCGCACGCGCCGAAGCTGCGCCGGCGACAGCAGAGCCTTTGGGGCAGCTTTCGATTCTTCGCTCACCTGCTTGCGTCATTTGCCGGCACCGGGCGAGCGCTGGCCAGTCTGGAGGCACGCTTCGAGCGGCAACGACCGGAGTGGCGCGCGCGCTCCGCCCGGGCCCGCGACCCGCGCGAGCTGGTAGCGCTGGTTGACCAGATGCTCGAGTTTGTCACCGAGCAGTGGCGCGGCCCCTGTAGTGCCGACCTGATGGTCATGATGATGCCGGGGCTGCTCGAAATGCTGCTCGAGCGCTGGCGCGGGCAGGGCGCCAGGGCCAATCTGCCTCGCCTGTTGCAGGGCGTGACGGTCAAGAGTGACGAACCCGCACACCTGCTATGGACCATCGGTCAGCTGCTCGAATCTTCCGATGGCGGCCGGTCAACACTCGAAATTGCCGACTATGCGGCAGCACGCACGCAGATGCCGGCCGATGCACAGGCGCTGTTCGACGAATTCCTGCACCGCTTCGGCGCGCGCTGCTACAACGACTGCTCGCTGATCGCACCCACCTTCGAGGAGCGGCCGGAACTTGCCTGGCAACTGGTCCGGCGGTTCGTGTCGCTGCCGGATCGTTTCTCACCGGATTCTAAGTTCGCACTGCGTGCCGACCGCGAGGCCTTGCTCGGACAACTGGGCGACGGGCTCGCTCCATGGCGAAGAAAGGCGCTGCGCCTGCTGGTCCGGATCAGTCTCCGCGCCATCCAGCATCGTGAAGCAGGACGTCTGGTGCAGAGCCTGATGTTCGGTGAACTGCGCGGCGTGCTCACCCGCCTCGGCGAAGTACTCGCCGAGCATGGCGCCCTGCCGGTCGCTGATGATGTCCACTACTGCACCCTGGGCGACCTGGCCGATGTCGCTCGCAGCGCCTATCCCTACAGCGAGACGCTGCCTCAGTTGCTGGCCGAGCGCCAGGCGCGCGTCGAGGCCAGCGCCGAGGAACACGCACCGTCGCTATTCGTGCTGCCTGCCGGGGAAGCCTGGCGAATGGCCAGGCACGAGGTCGCCGTCGGGCCCGCCGGCGCGAGCCTGCTCCACGGTGTCGCCGTGTCCCGCGGCAAGGTGCGTGGTCGCGCCCGCGTGGTGCGCGACCCGTCCCGCGAGGGTGCGCTGGAGCCCGGCGACATCCTGGTCGCGCCGAGTACCGATCCCGGCTGGACGCCGCTGTTCATGCTTGCCGGGGGGCTGATCCTCGAACGCGGCGGGCTGCTGTCCCATGGCGCTATCATCGCCCGGGAGCTCGGTATCCCCGCGCTGGTCGAAGTGCGCGACGCCTGCACGCTGATCGAGAGCGGGGCCAGCGTCGAGATCGATGCTGCGGCCGGCACGGTGCGGATCGGCTAGGCGGGCCGAGCCGTGCTGCGCGCCCTGACGCTCTACACCCGGCAACGCTTCCATCCCGGCGTCAGCTTGCCGCTGGCCGGGCTGCTCGGCGCCGCCTCGGTGGAGAACCCTTGGGCATGGTCGACCCTCAGCCTCTGGCTGTCGATCTGGCTGATCCTCTTTGCCGCGCGGGCGGCCGACGACATCGCCGATCTGCCCGTCGACCGCCTGCGCTGTCCTGCCCGCGTGCTGCCCGCGGGCATCCTGTCTTCGCGCGAGCTCGGAACGGTCGCCGCAGCCGCCGCCCTGGCGGCCATGCTGCTGACCGCCTGGCGCTCGCCGCTGGCTGGTGGCTTGTTGCTCGCCGGCTTGATCGGCCTCAGCGTCTTCTATCGCCTGCGTC
The DNA here is from genome assembly GCA_003561495.1 of Gammaproteobacteria bacterium. Lineage (GTDB taxonomy): Bacteria > Pseudomonadota > Gammaproteobacteria > Xanthomonadales > Wenzhouxiangellaceae > Wenzhouxiangella. Next base: position 3,269 of record PWWM01000158.1, on the reverse strand, counting down.
CGCGGCTGCCGCAGTGGTTGCACGCGCCGCTGTTGAACTCGATCTTTCCGATTGTCATGCTGCTCGGGCCGCTGGAACAGGGTGGGTCGCTGGGACCGGCCCTGCTGCTGGCGGGTTTTGTCTGGGTTGCCGTGGTCGCCCATGACCACGCCCACGGTATCGAGGACCGCCCGCTCGCCGCGCATCGCACGATGGGCTCGGCCATTGCGCAAGCCGGATGGGGTGCCGGGGGCTTTGCTCTGGCCAGCGTTCTCGGCGGTCTGCATGCGCTCATCACGGGCGATACCTGGTTCGCCGTGACCCTTGTGACGACTTCGGCCTGGATGGCCGTACTACTGGCCGGTCTGCTTCGTGATCCTTCCGAGGCCAATGCGATGCGTATCTATGTGCCCGGCTTCCTTTACTTCCTGCTGCCGCTTGCGGCCCGGGTCCTGGGCAGCCTGTGAGCCTAGCCGTTCCCCGCTTCGACCGTTTCGTCCAAATCATCGCACCGGTGCTGTCGCACGCTGGCCTCGACCTGGCCATCGCTTGGAAAGGCGTAGATGCAAGCCAGTAACTGCACAAGGTCCGTATCCAGTTCCTCCAGGTAGGCGCGTATCGCATCGTCGTCGAGGCCCGGTGCGGCGCGCTCGAGATGGCGAACGAACTGGAGCCAGCCCGGCATGAGGAAATTGGCCACAGCGAGCGGCCTTCGCAGTCGACCGAGGTGCTCGACCAGTTGCGCTTTTCGCTCAATCAGGTAGCGACGTTCATCAAGGCGAACGTATAGACGGACGAAACTCCGTTCCTTGAGGCAGGCAGCCAGCCAACCGGCGATGCGAGGGTGCCGCGACTCGACCGGCAGCCGATAGTCCTCGGGAGCTTCGGCCATGGCATCCAATTGCGCGCACAGCGCACGAAGATGGCCAAGGGCCTGTCGAAAGTGCAGACGCCCCTCCTCCCATGGCTGGTAGATTTGGGTTGCGATGGTCTCGGCGGCAAGGATCCCGCCGGTGATGTCTACAATGTAGTGCTGCTTGGTCAGCAAGGTCGAGATCGCGATGCCGTTGGCCCACAGGAGATGAACATCGGTGCGCTCGTCCGGGACGTGGCGATCGAACATCAGCGCCAGCAGGAAGGTGTGGCTGGCATGGAGGCTGGGGAAGGTGTTTCCCGGACGATCGATCGCGTGCAGTGACTTCCAGGCCTGGTTCAGCAGCGCGTCCTCCATCGCTGGAACCGATGGGCGGGGATAGGTCGACGGCGACTTCAGGAACGATCGATAAGCCACCAGGCTGTTCAGGCCGATACAGGTGAACATGCGAAACATACGGCGATAGCCATTGGCGTCGGAGGCGATCATCAAGCAGTAAGGCACGAACGACAGGTATAGCCAGACCGAACGTAGCTTCAGTGCAACCTCCTGATCTTTCGCCGTCAGCAACAGCTTGCCGCGCCGAGCTGCGGTCAGCCAGTTGATAATCAGATAGGCCAGTGTCTGCAACTCGAAGAAGGCGATCGTGATGATCAGCTTTGCGGAGGACATGGCGATCAATCCCTAGTAGCCATGAGCTCAAATATACACAAGAACGGCAGGCCGGGAAGATTCTTTCTGGCCAGGTGATTCAGTCTCCGCTTGATAAGCGGCGGGTCTTCGATGAAGGCGCTGATCTCCAAGACAAGGACCAGTAGAACGATCAGAGTCTTGCGCATGGGCCAACTTCACCTCACTATTCGCGGATTTCGACGATCCCCTGTTCGATCAGCTGCTCGATATCAGCTCTATCCAGACCCAGTTCCTCGTTCAGTACGGAGCGAGTGTCGGCGCCAAGCAGGGGAGGGCCCCGTCGATAGCTGACCGGAGTTAGTGAAAACCGCACCGGATTGGCGACCGTGGGCAGACCTTGGCAATAGGGATGAGACAGCGTCCGGCGAAGTTCGCGGTGGCGCACCTGCGGGTCGTCGAAAACCGCTTGCAGGTCATTGATCGGGGCGGCGGGTACCCCTGCCTCGCGCAGTAGATTCAACCAGTCATCGGTCGAGCGGGTGGCGACGATGTCGGTCACAAGCGGCAACAGGGTCGCTCGATTCCTGACTCGCGCGTCATTGCTTGCAAACCGCTCATCCTCGGACCATTCCGGATGACCGGCCAGCCGGGCAAAACGCTGAAACTGCCGGTCATTGCCGACTGCCAGCATCAAGTGGCCATCGGAGGTGGCGAACGCCTGGTAAGGAACGATATTCGGATGCGCGGTTCCCTGGCGGACGGGCGCTTGCCCGCTGATCAGGTAATTGGCGGCCTGGTTGGCCAGCCAGGCAACCTGGGTATCAAGCAGCGCCAGATCGATATATTGACCGTGACCGCTGGTGTGACGATGAACCAGCGCAGCCTGGATGGCATTGGCGGCATACAGGCCCGCCATCAGATCGGCCACCGCCACGCCGACTTTCTGCGGACCGCCCCCGGGCTGATCATCGGGCAGACCGGTGATGCTCATCAAGCCACCCATGGCCTGGATGGCGGCATCGTAACCGGCATGGCTGGCGTAGGGGCCGGTCTGGCCGAATCCGGTAATCGAGCAGTACACCAGGCCGGGATGATCGACTTTCAGGCTGGCGTAATCCAGGTTGTATCGGGCCAGGCCGCCAACCTTGAAGTTTTCGATCAGCACATCGGATTTTAACGCTAGCTCACGCACCAGGCGTTGCCCTTCGGGCGTGGAAAAATCGATGGCCACCGAGCGCTTGTTGCGATTGGTTGAGAGAAAGTAGGCCGCCTCCCCGGTGGGTCGGCCCTGGTCATCATTCAGAAACGGAGGCCCCCACGAGCGCGTGTCATCGCCCTGGCCGGGTCGCTCGATCTTGATCACATCAGCGCCGAAATCGGCCAGCAACTGTCCGGCCCACGGACCCGCCAGAATACGCGACAGCTCCAGGACCCGGATGCCGATCAGGGGACCATTCATGTCTGAATTCCCATGCAAACCTGAATCTTAACCCGCCATTGGAGAATATTTGAATTTGTGGAGAAGCATCGGGTGGTATCCGACCGATGCGACACTTGGGAGGAGGTTGGGAGCTATGGCGGTGGCTTCGATCCAGCTCCCCCATCAACCAACTCCTACCCGACAAGGCTGCTCGTTGCCCCGCCCCCACACCCCGGGCAAGGCCGCTCGTCGCCCAGCCCCCAACCCTTAAGTGTTCTGCTACAGGAATTGATCCCGGTCAACGTCATTAGCGAACTCACACGTAAGGTGATCAAAAGGGCATCGCTTGATTCGGATCACAGT
>PWWM01000121.1 GCA_003561495.1 Gammaproteobacteria bacterium | reverse complement strand
ATGACTACCTGGAACGGCGCTTTGCATGATTTCGCCCGGGATGAACGATGATGATCCGCGCCCCTTTTCTGCCGCAAAGACTTCAGTCCCCTTACCGGGCCCGCTGCGGCTGTACAAACAGGATGGGAGTTGGGAGAAGCATCGGGTGGTATCCGACCGATCACGGACTGACCGGGTGAACGCCTGAGTCGATGAATTCCAGTTTGGTGGCCTTGGGGTCGGTAACGTCTGCGAGTTGCCGTTTCGAAGTGGAGTGACTTCGATCCAATGATAGGTGGCTTGGGTCGTCCGGGTAGAATTTGCTTCCCGCCGCCGCACCCGGTCAGTCCATGATCGGTCAAATACCACCCAATGCGACAGGTAAGAGTAGATTGAAATTCAAGCGGTGGCTTCGATCTGGCTCCCCCATCAACCAACTCCCAACCGACAAGCGACGAGTGGGCTTGACCGGGGCCGGGCTCGAGGTGACGGAAGCGGACACGACCTTCCCGTTCTTCGAGCGCCCGAAACCTTACTAAAGGCAATTCACTATCAACTGGACCAAACGCAATTAGACAGGCACCAGAACGCCACCAAGCTCAAAGTATCGACCAAGCCGTTCACCTCGAGCGCGGCCCCGGGCAAGGCCACTCGTCGCCCAGCCCTCATAAACTCCGTTGCATTCCAGGTTTTCCAGGGTGGGTATCAATGTCCCACGCACTCGGCAAGGAAGTGCATCCATGGATGGTCGATGAGGTGGGCCAGCCACGGGCCGGCGGCGACCAGGATGCCGGTCAGGGCCATCAGGGCGGCGGCCAGCCAGCGCAGGCCCGGGCGATTGATGGCCGAGCGGAATTTCAATACCACCAGGCCGGTGCCCAGCAGCAAGGGCACGGTGCCGATGCCGAAAGCCAGCACCATGGAGGTGGTGGCCAGGGGGTCGGCCAGCAGCACGGCCGCGGCAATCACCGTGTACAGCAACCCGCAGGGCAGCAATCCCCACAACAATCCCAGGCCCACGGCATTGTCCAGGGTCCGCACCGGCAGAAAACGGTTGAACAACGGCATCAGCCGGTTGGTCAAGGGTGCGGTCAGTTGCCCGGCCCAGTCCCGGAATCGGCCGGGCAGGGCGATATAGACGGCCATCATCACCAGCATGGCGCCGAGCAGAATGCGCATAACCAGCGGGCCATGATCGGGCAGCAAGCTGGCCGGCAACATGCCGATACCGGTGGCGATCAACGCAATCGCCAGGTAGGAGCCGATGCGCCCCATATGAAAACCTAGCGCCAGCCAGGCCTTGCCGGAAGGAATCTGGGCATGCAACACCCCGACAATCCCGCCGCACATGCCCAGGCAATGGGTGGACCCGAACAACCCGGCCAGAAACCCGGCCAATAACGCCGCTTCAGGACTCACGGTTTGCTGTTGCGAAAGAAATAAAAAAAGCAGACCACAGAGACACAGAGGTCACAGAGATAAAAACAAGCATGTTATTGAATCTTTCTCTGTGACCTCTGTGCCTCTGTGGTCTGCTTTTCTTTTTCCTTTTGCGACTGCCGAGGTGCTTCATCCTCATCCAGAATATCCAGCGCCGGGGTATCCAGATCGTCGAACTGGTCGTTCTTGACCGCCCAGAAAAAGAAATAGATGGCGATGACCATCAGGATCACGGACAGGGGGATGAGGACGTAGATGATGTTCATGGCTGCGGGGCGCCGGAAGACGGAAGACGGGAGACGGAAGACGGAGAAGGCCCGCCTCCACCCTTGCGCAACGCCCGCCTGTCGTCTCCCGCCTCCCGTCTCCCGTCTCCCAATGCGCTGCGGCGTCCAAGCCGCTGCGCATTCAGCACCACCACCAGGCTGGAGGCCGACATGCCGATGGCGGCCAGCCAGGGGGGCACGAAGCCGGCGGCGGCAAACGGCAGGGCGGTGGCGTTGTAGGAAAACGACAGGGTCAGGTTCTGGCGCACGATGCGCCGGACCCGCGGGGCCAGGGCGAAGGCGGCGGCGATTCGGTTCAGGCCCTTGCCGGTGACCACCAGGTCGGCCTGGGTGCGGGCAATGTCGGCGCCTTCGGCCAGGGCCATGGAAATATCGGCGCCGGCCAGCACCGGCGCATCGTTGATGCCGTCGCCGATCATCGCCACCCGGCCACCTTTGGCTTGTAATTCACGCACCAGCTCAAGCTTGTCGGCCGGGGAGCATTCGGAGCGGTGATTGTCGATGCCCAGTTGTTCGGCTGCCTGGATCACGTTTTCGCGCCGGTCTCCCGAGGCCAGCCAGACCTTCAGCCCGGCCTCGTGCAGGGAGTCGATCAGTGCAGCGGCGCCCTCGCGGAACGGGCTGTCCAGGCTGAACCAGGCCAGCAGTTGACCGGAACTTGCCAGGGCCACCCACTGACCGGCGCCGGGGGGCTCGGGAGTCTCGTCCAGCCACTGGCCGACGAATTCAGGTTTGCCCAGGCGATAGTCCACGCCATCAATGCTTCCGCTCACCCCTTGCGCGGTGACCGCTTCGGCCTGGTCGACGGCGCCGCCGTCATCGAAGCGGACAAAGGCGGTGGCGACGGGGTGGCGGCTGACGCGCTCCAGGCGTCCGGCCAGGCGGCGGGCATGATCGGCATCGAAATTTCCTAGGGCCAGCACCTGGTCGACGCGCATTTCCGGCAGGGTCAGGGTGCCGGTCTTGTCGAACACCACGTGGGTGATTTTCGGCAGTTTTTCCAGCGCATCGGGCCGGCTGATCAGTACGCCGAGGCGGGCAAATCCGCGCGCGGCGGCAGCCAGCGCGACCGGCGTGCCCAATGCCAGCGCGCACGGGCAGGACACCACCAGCACGGCCAGCACCACCGGCAGGGCCATGGCCGGATCGATCTGCCACCACACCAGGCCGGAAATTGCGGCGCCGGTCAACACGAAAGCGACGAACCAGGCGGCTAGGCGGTCGGCCATCAGGGCCATGCGCGGCTTGTAAGTGCGCGCCTGGTCGAGCATGCGCACGATGCCCGAAAGTGCAGTGGACTGACCCAGTTCCTCGATGGTGAGCACCATCTGGCCTTCCCGGACCAGCGAGCCGGCCAGCACCTGTTCGCCGGCCACGCGCCGGCGTGGGATGGACTCGCCCGACAGCAGCGATTCATCGACCATCACCACCCCGCTTTCGATGCGCCCGTCGGCCGGCACCGTTTCACCGGCGGTGACCTGGAGGCGGTCACCGACCGACAGCTCGACCAGGCTGACCAGCTCGCTGCCCGAATCATTCAGGCGCCGGGTCTGTACCGGTAGCGAGCGGGCCAGGGCCGAGTGCAACTGCCCGGCATTCTGGCGGGCCACCAGCACCGCGTAGCGGCCCAGCAGCAGGAAGAAGATGAACATCACCACCGAGTCGAAATACACCGCCCCGCTGCCGAACAGGGTGATGTAGACGCTGGAAAACAGCGCCAGCAGCATGGCTGCGGCAACCGGCACGTCCATGCCCATGCGACCCTGGATCAGGGTGCGCCAGGCCGATTTGTAGAAGATCTGGCCCGAATACAGGCACACCGGCACGGCCACCACCATGGAAATCAGCAGAAAGAAACGCTCGGCTTCCGGATCGATGCCCTGCCAGGCGCCGATGTACTTGGCCAGTGCGTAGCTCATCACCTGCATCATGCCCAGGCCGGCAACCACGATGTACTTGAGCATCTGGCGGCGTTCGGTCTGGTTGCGCGCCGTTCCGGCCAGCGGCGAGTCCAGGTGAGGTCGGTAGCCCAGTGAAGCCAGCCGGGCGGCGATTTCGCTCAAGGGCGTGCGATCCGGATCGAAACGCAGGTGAACCCGGCCGTCGCTGACATCGACACGCACCTCGGCAAGGCCCGGCAGGGCGCCGACAAAACGATGGATCAGCCAGGCGCAGGCCGCACAGTGCACGTTCTCCAGTACCAGGGTCAGGCGGTAGAAGCCGTCGCAATCGCTGCGTGCATAGTGATCGTAGATGGCTGGTCGGTCCCAGGCAATGAAATCATCGGCCTCGATCCGGTCCAACTCCGGCCGTTCAGGCAGGGCGTCCCGAAATTCGTAGTAGCGCCCCAGGCCGGACGAATCAATCAGCCGGGCAACGGTCTGGCAACCATGACAGCACATGGCCCGGGCCTGGCCGCCGATCTCGGCCTGGATGTCGACCCCGGCCGGGATGGGGTCGCCGCAGTGCCAGCATGGGTTGCCGGATGAGTTCATCGCGCTCACAGTCGCTTGGGCTCGACGGTGATGGGCCCTTGTGTTTCGGCGCGGCGACCGGACAGCCACCAGGTCTGGGCCAGGTCGGTGACGATGATCCGGGCACGATCGTGCGGCGTGACGGTGAGATGGCCGATGTAACGACCATGGGCCTCACGCGCCAGTACAACGCTGCTGTCGCCGCCACTGGTGGCCGGGTGCTGAAAGCGGATCAGCAGGGTCTCCGGCAACGCTTCCACATCATGAGCGTTGATTTGCAGTACCACCTTGTCACCTTCCAGCCCGACCTGGCCGAACAGGCCCAGGCTGCGCGCCTGCCCGGTACGGGTGGCGGTATCGGTCAGTCCGCGACCGAGTCGCTCGTATTCGCCGGTCACCATTTCCGGCGGATTGGTCAGGCCGATGAAGGCAACACTGGAACCAGCCACGATGCCGAGACCGAGCAGTCCCAGGATCATCCATGGCCAGGGTTCCTTGTACCAGGGGTTGATGACAGTGGATTTGGTCATGACGGTCACGAGTCGGGATTGCGGGGAATGTAGAAACGGGTTTCGACCCCGGTGTGACGTTCGCCATCGGGGTCGGTAATCACCAGTTCCATGGGCTGCATGCCGGGATCAGCGGCCGTCAGGGGCAGGGCCAGGGTGAGCGGCAGATCCAGGGTCTGGCCCGGTTGCACACTGACCGGTGCGCGCGGCTCGACCACGCGCAAGCCCTCCAGACCCCGGGCGTCGATGGATAATGTCATGACCTCGTCTGAGCGATTGGTCAGCTTGAGGGAATAGGCATTTTCCAGTTCGCTGTCGACCAGGCGATACAGGGCGGTGCGGTCTCGCAATACATCGGCGATCAATGGATCGCGGCCGCCCAGGAACAGACCGATCAGGGTGGCCACGGCCAGCAGGGCAAAAACGTACAGAAAAATTCGCGGGCGGAGAATGCGCGTGGGCTTGTTGTTCAGAGCGTTTTCAGTGGTGTAACGGATCAGGCCGCGCGGGTAGTTCATCTTGTCCATGACTTCATCGCAGACATCGACGCAGGCGGCGCAGGCGATGCACTCGATCTGCAGCCCGTCGCGAATATCGATGCCGGTCGGACAGACCTGGACACAGGCCAGACAATCGATGCAATCGCCCAGGCCCATGGCCTTGTAGTCGGCATCGCGCCGGCGTCTGCCGCGCGGTTCGCCGCGCGCTTCGTCATAGGAGATGATCAGGCTGTCGTCGTCGAACATGGCCGACTGGAAGCGCGCGTACGGGCACATGTACTTGCACACCTGTTCGCGCAGGTAGCCGGCATTGCCGTAGGTGGCCAGGCCGTAGAACAACAGCCAGAAGGCTTCCCAGCCGCCCAGGTCGAAGGTCGGCACCCGCGGGGCCAGGTCGCGTATGGGCACGAAAAAGCCCACGAAAGTCAGGCCGGTCCAAAGGGCAAAAGTGATCCACAGGAACTGCTTGGCTGATTTGCGCATCAGCTTCTCGCGAGTCCACGGCCCCTTGTCGAGTTTCATGCGCTTGTTGCGCGAGCCCTCGGTGACCCGCTCCATCCACAGAAACACCTCGGTCCAGACCGTCTGCGGGCAGGCATAACCACACCACAGCCGACCGGCCAGGGCGGTGAAGAAGAACAGGCTGAGTGCGGCCATGGCCAGCAGCAGCGACAGGATGAACAAGTCCTGCGGCCACAGGGTCATGCCGAAGATGTGGAACTGGCGGTTGACCAGGTCGAACAGCACGATCTGCTGACCACCGACATTGATCCAGGGCAGCACGTAGAACAGGCCCAGCAGCACCCATGCGGCAATCACGCGCAGTCGCGAAAAGCGACCGCTTGTCTCGCGTGGGTAAACCTTGGGAGGTTTGACATAGAGCGGGATGGACTGCACCCCGTCGCCTGACTGCTTCATGGTCTGATCACCTCAGCGCCGCTGGCGGCGAAAGCGACTGGAAGGTCTGAGCAGAATCCAGGTAAAAAGACTGGACGAAGCGGTGGCCGACCAGAACAGGAAAAATGCAATGGTGTAACCGCCGTGACGCGAGATGTCCATTTCCGGGAACGTGATGTCGCGCAGGGTCAGTGGATCGACGAAGATGAAGAACACCACCGTGGCCACCGCCGCCGAGAAGAACGATGGCCACAAAATGGCGCCCAGGCGCTGGGCCAGCGGCCTGGGCGGCGGGTCCGGCACGCGGCCGGATCCGGTCGGGATGTCACGGCCTTCAGTCATCAGCGTCGCTGTTGGTCTCGTTCAGGCTGAGCACATAGGCGGCCACCAGGCGCGAGCGGGCCTCACCCAGCAAGTCCCTTTGGGCCGGCATGACCCCGTGTCGACCATTACGGATGGTCTCGCGGATGGCATCGATGCTGCTACCGTAGGAGAATACTCCGGCGGTCAGATCGGGGGATCCCAGGTCTGGATTGCCTTCGCCATCCGGACCGTGGCAGGCGGCGCAGAGCATGTCGTAATGACGCCTGCCGGCTGCGGCCATGGTCTGGTCCACCTGCATGCCGGCCAGCTGCTGCACGAAAACGGCGGTCCGGGTGACTTCCTGGTCGTTCAGGGCATCCCCGAAACCCGGCATGATGCCCTCACGACCCTCGTAAATGCTGGTCAGTACCTGCTCGGGCCGGCCGCCCCATGACCAGTGATTGTTGGTCAGGTTGGGATAGCCGCGCGCGCCACGGGCATCCGAGCCGTGGCAGGTCGAGCAATTGTGAGCAAAGATGTTGCGCCCCAGGCGCAGCGCCTCCGGGTTGTGGGCCAGCTCTTCCAGGGGGCGACCCACCAGCTCGCCAAAGCGAGCATCGAACTCGGCCGTGGCCTGTTCCATCTCCTCGATGTACTGGCCTTCCGAGGTCCAGCCGGTGATGCCCGCGAAGTTCCCCAGGCCGGGATACAACGCCAGGTAGATCAACGACCAGATCACGGTCCCGTAGAACAGCCACAGCCACCAGCGCGGCATGGGATTGTTCAGCTCGGTCAGGTCCTCATCCCACACATGGCCGGTGGTTTCGTTGCCTTCCTCGTTGGTCTCTGATGGTACCCGGGCCCGCCCGGTGGCGATGAACAACCACACCATGGCGGCAATGAAGCCCAAGGTAATGATGACGACAAACCAGTGCCAGAATGCACTCATTTCGAATCCTCCTTGCGATCCCGATCTTCTTCATCCAAGGGCAGATTGGCCTGTTCCTCGAAGTCCTTTCTGTCCTTGATGACGAATACCCAGATGACGATGGCCACGAAGGCCAGCATGGCAAACAGTGTGACCAGTCCGGCAACCATCATTCACCTCCGGCCTGGGCACCAGGGCGCTGTCCGGTCCACTCGGTGCCCAGTCCTTGCAGGTAAGCGATCAAGGCTTCGAGCTCGGTCACTCCGGCGACCTCGCTGGAGGCGTTCTCGATCTGCTCATCGGTGTAGGGATGCCCGAGTCTTCGCAAGGCTCGCATGCGCTGCTCAATGGCCTGGCCGTCGACATAGCGATGCTCCAGCCATGGATAGGCCGGCATGTTGGATTCCGGCACCACGGCACGCGGATCGATCATGTGCAGGTAGTGCCAGTCATCGCTGTAAATGCCGCCGACCCGGGCCAGGTCCGGGCCGGTGCGCTTCGATCCCCACTGGAAGGGATGGTCATAGACGAATTCGCCGGCCACCGAGTAGTGACCATAGCGTTCGGTCTCGGAACGGAACGGCCGGATCTGCTGGCTGTGACAGTTGTAGCAGCCCTCGGCAATGTAGACATCACGTCCGGCCAGGCGAATGGCGCTGTAGGGTTCAACCCCATCGGCCGGTTCGACGATCGCGCCCTTGAACATCAGGGGCACGATCTGGACCAGGCCGCCGAAGCTGATCGCCACGACGATCAGCACGGCCATCAACGCGGTGTTTTTCTCGAGTTTTTCATGCAGCATGACGACCGCTCCTTCAGGCGTGGGCCGGCGCCGGGACCGGAACTTCGCGATTGCGTTCCGGCGCCATCTGCCAGGTCTTGTAGAGGTTGTAGAGCATCATGAACATGCCCGAGGTAAACACGATGCCGCCGAACAGGCGCAGTCCGTAGTACGGGTAGGTGGCCTGCAGCACTTCGGCGAAGGTGTAGGTCAGCGTACCGTCCTCGTTGAAGGTGCGCCACATCAGGCCCTGCATGACACCGGCGATCCACATCGCCACGATGTAGAGCACGGTACCGATGGTCGAGACCCAGAAATGCCATTCGATCAGGCGGGTTGAGTACATCTTGTCCAGCCCAAAAAGGCGCGGCCACAGGCTGTAGATGGCGCCAATGGAAATCATCGCCACCCAGCCCAGCGCGCCGGCGTGCACGTGGCCGATGGTCCAGTCGGTGTAGTGGGACAGTGCGTTGACGGTGCGAATCGACATCATCGGCCCTTCGAATGTGGCGATGCCGTAAAAGGACAGGGCGACGATCATGAAGCGCAGAATGGGGTCGGTGCGCAGCTTGTGCCAGGCGCCCGACAGCGTCATGACCCCGTTGATCATGCCGCCCCAGCTCGGCGCCAGCAGCATGATTGAGAAGATCATGCCCAGCGTCTGAACCCAGTCGGGCAGGGCGGTGTATTGCAGGTGATGCGGCCCGGCCCACATGTAAATGGCGATCAGCGACCAGAAGTGAACGATGGACAGCCGGTAGGAATAAATCGGTCGCCCGGCCTGCTTGGGCACGAAGTAATACATCATGCCCAGGAACCCGGCGGTCAGGAAAAAGCCGACCGCGTTGTGGCCGTACCACCATTGCACCATGGCATCGACGGTGCCGGCGTAAATCGGGTAGGAATGCGTCAGGCTGGTCGGAATGGCCAGGTTGTTGACGATGTGCAATACCGCCACGGTCAGGATGAAGGCGCCCAAAAACCAGTTGGCCACGTAGATGTGCTTGACCTTGCGCTTGACGATAGTGCCGAAGAACACGACCGCATAGGCGACCCAGACCAGAGCAACCAGAATGGCCAGCGGCCAGATCAGCTCGGCGTATTCCTTGCCCATGGTCAGTCCCATGGGCAGGGTGATCACCGCGCCGACGATCACCGCCTGCCAGCCCCAGAAGGTAAACGCGGCCAGCTTGTCGGAGAACAGACGGGCATGGCAGGTCCGTTGCACGCAGTAGTAACTGGTGGCGAACAGCGCCGAGCCGCCGAAGGCGAAGATCACGGCATTGGTATGCAGCGGCCGCAGGCGACCGTAGCTGAGCCATGAAATGTCCAGGGTCATCCCGGGCCAGATCAGCTGGGCGGCGATCAGCACGCCGACCAGCATGCCGATCAGTCCCCAGACCGCGGTCATCAGGGCAAACTGCCGGATGACCTTGTCGTTATAGGTTGTGGCTTCACTCATGAAAAAGAATTCCTGTCAGGAGGCCGGAGGGTTCCGGGCGCAATTATCCGCGTTCGAGCCTACCCTTCAAATTGATCGAGATCAATCTTTTTGCCCGGAGCCGGGTTTTGGTGGTTGTCTTAATGTCGGGCCTGCTGTCGCGCCGCAAACAGGGAGGGGGTGGAGAAGCATCGGGTGGTATCCGACCGATCACGGACTGACCAGGTGAACGCCTGAGTCGATGTTTTCCTGTCTGGTGGCCTTGGGGTCGGTAAGGTCTGCGAGTTGCCGACTGCCAGGGGAGTGACTTTTACCCAACGATAGGTGGCATGGATGGTCTGGGATAAGCCTGGTGCCCGCCATCGCACCCGGGCAAGGCGACTCGGCGCCCAGCCCCCAAAACCCCGGGCAAGGCGACTCGGCGCCCTGCCACCATAAACTCCAGCCTAATCCGTAAAGATTCCACAGGAATTCGACTACTCACGACCAAACCGAGTGAGCGGCTATCATGACGTTTGGATCACTCTTGAAACCACAAGCGAGCAGCATTGATATCGACGAGTGACTGGCTGGTGACCGAGGCGGTGCGTATCCAAGAGGAGCACCACGGCCGTCGGGATGACGACGAAGCGGCCATGACGGTGGCCCGTCTGGCAGGTGGTGACGCCGACGAGCGACTGGCGGCGCGCGCCCGTGCCCTGCCAGGGAGCGACAAGGTTCGCACCGATGTCGAACGGGCGCGAGGGCTGTTGCGCAAGCTTTTAGTGGGGTTGATCGTGATTGGCCTGGCGGCTGGATGGCTGGCGGCGCGAGCCAGCACCAGCGCCCGTGAAATCGACATTCTGCTCAGTCTGGTCACCCTGCTGGGCCTGCCGACCCTGATGCTGGCGCTGTGGGTGGTGCTATTGATTGTCACACGGCGTAGCGGAGGTTCCGGAAGCCTGATCGGCAAGCTGTTGTTGAGCAGTTTGGCCCGGATGGCCCCGAAGGTGCTCCAGAGCGACCTGGCCCGTGAACTGGCCGAGGCCATGGTCGGATTGCTGCGTGGTCCGGTCGGGCGCTGGTATCTGAGCATGATGTCGCACTTGTTCTGGCTGGCCTACGTGACCGGTGCACTGCTAACTCTGACATTGCTGTTCAGCGTGGCGCAATACGACCTGAGCTGGGGAACCACGATTCTTTCCGAGCAGACCATCGTGACACTGGTCGGCTGGCTGGCGGTCGTGCCGGTCTGGCTGGGGCTGATGGCCCCGCCGGATCCGTCGTGGATCGCCGCCGGTCGGGCCGGAGAGCTTGCCGGACTGGAGCGAGCCGTCTGGGCACATTTTCTGCTGGCCATGGTGTGCGCCTATGGCGCCGGGCCCCGATTATTGCTGGGATTACTTTGTTACGTGCTGACCTGGCGTGCAACCCGAAGATTGCGTTTGGATCTCGACAAGCCCGGCTATCAACGCTTGTTGCCGTTGTTGAGCGAGTCACCGGCAGAGCCCGTGGTTCATGGAAGCCCGCCGGAAATTTCGGCAGTTCCGAAACGCAAGCGACCGAGGAATGCATCCGGGTTACCGGTCGTGGTGGGCATCGAGCTGGAGCGCGCCAGCGAGCAGTGGCCGCCGGCTTTTCCGGGCCTGGAGGTCACAGTGCTGGGCCGAATCGAGACCCGATCCCAGCGCCAGCCGCTGATTGATGCGCTCAAGGCCTTGAAATCGCCCCCGCCCGCGCTGATCGCCTTGTGTTCGATGCTGCGCACGCCGGATGCCGGTACCCGGCGGCTGCTGGAATCACTGGCCGATGCTGCCAATACCGAGCTGATCGTGGTTGTCGAAGACAGCACTCGATTGCGCTCGCGCGGCGGGGATCGGGCTGCACGCCTGGCTGACTGGCGAGCATTGGCCAAGCAGGCCGGAGGCGTGGCGGTGGAACTGGATGCCGAGCAACCCTCGGCGGCCGGAATCGCTGAGTTGCATCAACGGGTCGGCGGCATGGAGAAGCATTGATGGATTTGCCTGTGCTGAAGATCGCCGTGGTCGGGCACACCAACACCGGCAAGACCTCGCTGGTGCGCACTCTGACCCATGATCGCCAGTTCGGCGAGGTTCGGGATCGCGGGGGAACGACCCGACAGATCACTTCGGTATTGCTTGAGGTGGAGGGTCAGGCGCTGATCGAGCTCAACGACACCCCGGGGCTGGAGAATGCGCCCGAATTGATTGAGTGGCTCGATGAACTCCCGGGTGAGCGCCATGACGGTCCGGATCGTATCGAACGATTGTTGCGCGATGGCCAGGCGCGTCGCCGGTTTGATCAGGAATGCCGGGTGCTGGAACTGATGGGCGAGGTCGATGTGGGTCTGTACGTGATTGATGCGCGTGAACCGGTTCTTGAGAAGTACCTTGACGAACTGGCCGTGCTGGGCCGATGCGCCCGGCCTCTGGTGATGGTGCTCAACTTCACGGCAGCCGATGACAGTCGCGAAGATGAATGGCGCCAGGCGCTGGCCAGGCTGAGCCTGCACAGCGTACTGGCCTTCGATGCCGTGATCCGCGACCCGGCCACCGAACATCGCCTGTTCGAGAAGCTCAAGGGTTTGCTCGATGACTTCGCCCCGTCTCTGGAGGCGTGGATGGCCGAACGTGAGCGCGAGGATCATCGGCGTCAGCGTGCGGCGCTGGCGGCCATTGCCGATCTATTGATCGATGTGGCCGCCTGTCGCCGGCATTATTCGCTCGAAATCGAGCAGGAGCGCCAGGCCAGACTCGAGGAGATTCGACGGGTGGTTCGCCGGCGCGAACAGGTGTGCGTCGATATTCTGCTGGATCTGTATCGATTCGGAAGCGAGGATTACCAGGACCAGGATCTCCCCCTGACCGACGGGCGCTGGCCCGATGACTTGTTCGATCCGCAGACCCTGGCCCATTTCGGTATTCGTGCCGGCAAGTATGCTGGAGCCGGCGCCGGGGCCGGCCTGATCTTCGATATTTCCACCGCCGGTCTGTCACTGGGGGCTGGAACACTGGTGGGTACCCTGGCCGGCGCCGGGGCCGGCCTGGCCGGAACGGCCGGAAAACGACTGGTGGAGAAAATGCGCGGCACCGGACGGCTGGGCGTCGATGACCCGGCTTTGCGTCTGCTGGCCTGGCGACAATTGTGCCTGCTGGCTGAACTGGTCCGGCGGGGACATGCCAGCATGGACCCGCTACGGCCGGCTGTCGAGGAGGCCTGGAAGCACAAGCGTCTGCCGGCGCCCCTGCGCCGGGCGCGTCATCATCCGGAATGGTCGACCCTCAATCGCGAGAATGCTGCTGATCCTGGACGCGAATCGGCTGTTCAGGAGCTTGTCGAAGCGCTGGGGCGCGGAAATGAAATCTAATTGTTATGGAAATGTGGTCCCGGTCACGTTACACTACTCTAGCCTGTAGTGGATGGCAGTGTGAGTTTAGGTAGTTGATCCCTCCATAGAAAGACCTCCGAAAACCCCAACTTTCAAAAGCTGCAAGCGCTTTTTTCTTTTTTTTCAGTAAAGGTAGTAAGTAACATGGCAACAGGTTCCGTCAAGTGGTTTAACGAGGCGAAGGGGTTCGGTTTCATCAGTCAGGATGATGGCGGCAAGGACGTATTCGTCCACTTCAGCGCCATTCAGGGCAGTGGTTTCAAGACCCTGGCCGAAGGACAGAAGGTGTCCTTCGATATTCAGGATGGTCCCAAGGGCCCGCAGGCTGCCAACGTGCAGGCTGTCTGAAGACCGAGGTTTCAAAGAAACCGGAAAAGCCTCGCTCTTGCGGGGCTTTTTTGTTTTTTGGATAGCGATATCTCTTTGGCACATCCGAATTTGGAGCCCTGACCGATCAAATACCACCCAATGCGACAGGTAAGAGAAGCTTGAAAGTCCAATGGAGGCTTCGATCTGGCTCCGCCATCAACCAACTCTCAACCGTCAAGCGACGAGTGGGCTTGACCGGAAAACACGCCATGCAGCCTGTGCTCATGGTAAAAATGTCACTTCGCAATGACATTAAAACCCGACCCCATGACTGAAAACGAAAAGCCTGACCATGAACTGCCGCTGGACCCGCCGCTGAGCGCCGAGGAAGCGCGTGTTTTTGGCGTGCTGATTGAAAAGGAGTCAACCACACCGGAAAGCTATCCGCTGACTCAGAATGCCACCACCACGGCCTGCAATCAGAAGACCAGCCGCCATCCGGTCATGAAGCTGGACCCGGGCCGCGTGGGCCAGACCTTGCGCCAACTTGAGCAGCGCGGCCTGGTCAAGAGTGATTTCGGCGCACGCGCCACCCGCTACGCGCATCGGGCCGATAGTGGGCTGGAGTTGACGCCGGGTCAGCGCGCCCTGGTCGGATTGCTGCTGCTGCGCGGCCCGCAAACCGTGGCCGAGCTGTATACACGCAGCGAGCGAATGCATCGCTTTGACGATCTTGATGACGTGCGCTACAACCTGGAACGTTTATCGCACCGGGATCCACCCATGGTGGTTTGTGTGGGACGTGCTCCGGGACAGCGTGAGGATCGCTACATGCATCGCCTGGCCGGCGACATCAAGGCCCAGGCGCCGGCCGACTCCGGCGATGAGTCCGGGGCTGCCGTCCAGTCGGGAAACGACCCAGCGCTGGAAGAGCGAATTGCGGAACTGGAGTCTCGAGTGGAACGCCTGGAAGCCTTGCTGAACAAGGATGAGGGAGCCGATCCCTGATCAGACACAGCTCAAGCGATTGAAACTTCTGGCCAGGGAGTTCAGGCGTGATCGAACCCTGCCCAGTTGTCGATTGTTGGCCATGTGGTGAATGTCAACCATGGCCTCCAGCGTGCGCTCACGATTGAATTCCATGATTGCCTGGTATTCATCGGACCAGTCGTTGGTCGGCTCAAGCAGGGGGCTCATCAGTTCGGCGAACACTTCCGGGTCATCCCGATGGTCTAGCGCACGGGCAAAGCGATCGCGCCAGGCCAGCCGTTGGCTCAACGCCAGTTCTTCCGTGGGTTCGAGTTCAGCCGCCCACTGGATGAGTCGCTGATTCTGTCGATCAGTGACCTGGCCGAAAATTCTTCTCAGTACGCGATTCATGCTTTCGACCCGGTCCTGTCTGAGCTGCTCCTCACTGGTCTCGAATGCTTGTTCACGCAGTTCCTCGTTGCGTTCGTCAATGCCTTCGAGAATCTCGGCGACCTGGTCGTCGTTCAGGCTGGCCAGCAAGTCAATGACCGCCGGCTGCAAGCCTTCCATCAGGCGCTCACCCAGGACCCTGAGCTCTTCGCCATGGACCATCAGGCGTTCGACGGAAATGTCGTTTTGTCGAATGTCGGACTCGACAGCGCGCAGAAACTCTACATAGTCGGGTAATTCACTGGCGCAATGCCATTCCATCCGTTGGTCAAGCATTTGGCGGAATGCCCGATCCTGTTCAGGCTCCAGGGTGACCTGGCGGTCAACCCAGCGCATGATCAGCCAATCGATGTTGTTGTAGGCCAGCCGGACTCCGCAACCCGCCACCACGACGGCCAGCGAGACCAGAGCCAGCATCCGAAAGAATGACTTCATGCCGTCGAGTCTAGATCAGCCAGGTGACGAACTCGTTCAAGCCGGAACCACGCAACCATCACATCAATGGTTTCTGGTCATCAACGGGAGGCTGGCTGCGCTCGGCCGGACACAGAAAGGGCTGGCCGTCGCGTCCGGAATGGTAGGCATAGGCGTCATCACCAACGCGCAGTTTGATGTAGTAGCCGGAAACCAGCGCCTGGGTATACATCATGTCCGGCTCCGGACATCCCATTGCACCATCACGCCAGGTGACTTCACGGGCGTCGCTGACTTCGATGTCGCCTTCGTCAATGTCCAGGCGTCCGGCCAGGTCGGCGCGTGCCGAGGCGATTGCGGCCTGCAGGGTGGTGGGTTCGTCGCTGCTCATGACATCCTCTGTGACATCAGGTGGGTCAGGCTCGGGCTGGTCGGGTGGCGAGCCGCGATCACAGGCGCTGAGTGTGATCAGGGCTACAGCCAGCGCCAGGCTGGTCAACAATTTGTACATGGTGTCCTCGTGTTAGTGTGCTGATTCATACAGTCTGCCATTCAAGTTCCTGTGATGGAAAAGTACCGCTGTCCCTGGTGCGGCGCCGACCCCGACTACCGTCTCTATCATGACGAAGAGTGGGGTGTGCCGGTCCACGATGATCACAAATTGTTCGAGTTCATCATCCTGGAAGGCGCCCAGGCCGGGCTGTCCTGGATCACCATCCTGAAGAAACGACCGGCCTATCGCCGGGCCTTCGCCGGCTTTGACCCCGAGCAGGTTGCGCGGTTCGATCAGTCCGATGTCGATCGACTGCTCGCTGATCGCGGCATCGTGCGCAATCGCCTCAAGATCGAAAGTGCGCTGACCAATGCGCGCGCCTTTCTCGACATTCAGGATGAGTTCGGGAGTTTCGATCACTACATCTGGGATTTTGTCGATGGCCGTCCCATCATCAACCAGTTCCAGTCAATGAGTGAGGTACCGGCCAGCACCCCCTTGTCGGAGCGGATCAGCCGCGACCTCAAGCAGCGAGGATTCAAGTTCGTCGGCCCGACCATTGTGTATGCACACATGCAGGCCACGGGGATGGTCAATGATCATCTGGTGGAGTGTTTTCGGTGGAAGGAGTTGGTTACGGAAGACGGGAGACGTAAGACGGGAGACGGAGGGCGCTGAAGCGGGATCATCTCGTCTCCCGTCTCCCGTCTCCCGGCCCTACCACCTGTGATAAGCCGGATGTCCCGGCTCGACCGCCACGAACTTCCCGACACACTGATCGCACAGCTTGTCACCGGCGTACAACTCGCCCTCGACCGTGACCACCTTGCCGTCGGACTCGACCACCCGGGCTTCCAGGTGTAGCGGGCCGTCGGTGGGAGTGGGGCGGCGCAGCTTGATGGCGTATTCCATGGTCACGGTACAGGGTGGATGATCCAGGCCGCCAGATTCCATCAAGTGCCAGGCGGCCGTCCAGTTGCAATGGCAATCCAGCAGGGAACCGATGATGCCGCCATTGAGCACGCCGGGAAAGGCCTCGTGATGTTTTTCAGGTGTCCAGTCGGCCACGACCTTGTCACCGTCCACGAATGAGCGAATCCGAAGTCCGTTTTCGTTGGCCGGCCCGCAACCAAAGCAGGCGTTGCCTGGGGCATAGGTTTCCTGCAGACACTTTGCTTTACTCATGACGAGTTCCTGGCTGATCGATCTGTGTTGACGCTCAAGGATACCTTGATCCGGTCCAGCAGCTTTTCCGAATGGACGTGAAAGGTCCGTTGGCTGTCGGAAATTGCCATTTTTTGTCGGCACAGGGCTCCAGGTTGTGACGCATTTCTCGCAAAAAGGCGCACCAGAGCAGTTGGTATGGATATTGCATATTCATTACCAGAATCAACTCAAGTCATGGAACAGAACAATGGCCGAATTCACACTCATCGTTAATGACAACGCCGACGCCGAACTGATCGTTGCATCCGAAGACCAGAAGCTTGAAAGCCTGATGTCTGACGAGATGGTCATGGATTGGCTGCAGAGCCTGGAAAGCGACAGTGACGATTCACGGGCTCTGTACGCTTGCTCATAGACATCGACATCGGCCAACTCCCGAGTTGCACCTGAGAAGAGATTTTTTGGGAAGGGGAACCCACCTAGGGTGAAAGGTCTGCGCAATTCACCCGCCCTGGAAGCCTTGGCTGCTCCGGGCTCAGACAGCCCAAACGCCCACCTTTCGGTGGGCGTTTTCTTTTTCTTTTCTCTGTGTCCTCTGTGCCTCCGTGGTGAATCCTGGCGGTCGTTCCCTGAGCTTGATTCACGAAATTCTTATCGGTCAATGGCAAAACTCAGATCGACACCGGTGTCGCGCTCGCCTGAAACCACCCGTACGCCCCAGCGCTGCGAGAGTTCGTAGCGGCCGGATAACACGTTGCCGGCTTCGAACAGGCCGATGCCGTAACTGACGAACAAACGCGGCAGCAGGTAGAAACCAACATTGATCGCGCCCTGGCCCCCGGCATGATCGAAATCGGCGCCGGTGATCACGTAGGCCAGTGCCTTTTCCTCACTGGTCGGTGGACTGGTGAACAGCTCGATGACGGGGTTTTGTGCATTGCCGCGAATGTGAACCCCGGCTTCTTCAACCTGGGGGTCGCCGAAGATGTCACGAATGGCGCGAATGTCCAGGCGTGGATTGTCCAGTGAGTGGCCGGTGAACAAAATCTCCCCATCACGAATCTCCAGATTCTGTCCGTATGCCCGATACGAGCCCTGCGGCAGACGAATCAGCCCCCGGCCGCGTGGAATCGGGCTTTGAGGCTCCCAGATCAGTTCCAGTTCGCCGGCCAGTTGAGTCTGCATGCCCATGGCCGCCAGCCTGGCGTCATCGCCCACGTGAATGCCGAGCCGGCCGGTCAGGCGCTGGTCGATGAGTTCCTCTTCCTCTTCGGTTTCTCCGAGCACGCGGACATCCTCGGAGACATTGACGCGTTCCTCGACTCCGGGAGGCATGCCGCCACGGAGGTGGTCAATTCGGATGTCGCCGTCGATTTCCACGGCTTCGCCGCTGCCGGTCAAGCGGACCTGCGGACTGGCGTACAGTCGCAACCAGTCGATATCGGCAAAGGCGAATCGCTCTCCATCGGCGCTGATTTCGAATCGCCAGGTTTCGTCCTCACGCTGATCGATGCGACCATTGATGTTGAGATGACCATCCCCGGACAGCATCCGGCCGGTGAGGCGGCCTTCGTCGTTCTCACCGTCCAGGGCAATGTCGATATCGGAAATTTTCAATCCCAGCGGCGCGTGCACGATCAAGCCCTCTTGCAGCCGCGCCTGACCCTGAAAGCTGGGCCCAAGCAGCGGCCCGCGAATGAGTAGATCCCCTTCCAGGCGACCACCGAGCTGATCGAGTTCCGGTACCAGGCGGTTGAAGACGCCGATGTCGGGCAGATTCAGACGCGCCAAGGCATCGATCTCGGCTGAACCCGGATCCTTGAGGTCCACGAATCGGGCTTGCCCGGTCAGTTGACTGTCGCCTTCCAGCAACGCTTCGAAGTCCAGTACCAGGCGGTTGGTTGCCGGGTTCAGATCCAGCCGCACCGATTCGATGCGCAGCAACTCCCGGTCGTTATCGAGTGGCGTAATGGCGCCGGCATCGAGCTGAAGGAATCCGGCCAGGTCCTCGAGGCCCTGGGGTGACCAGGCCACGCTCAACTCACCGGAAAGCGGCGTCGTCAGGTGAAAGGTCGGATCGATGGGCACCAGCAGCAGATCCATGGGGACGTTCTCGATCCCCACTTCGGCGCGACTGTCGCCATCAATGGTCAATGTACGCAGGCAGAGTCGGCCCTGGCGAGTGGCGGATTCCACCAGGCAGGCGCCTTCGGCCTGAATCTGTTCCGCACTGACCTGGATGGCCAGAGGCTGGTTCAGTTCCCAGT
>PWWM01000043.1 GCA_003561495.1 Gammaproteobacteria bacterium | reverse complement strand
GGCCAGTCCGGCATAGTTGACCGGCAGAATCTGAAAGGCGTACAAAGCCAGCAGCAGACAGATGCCGCCGATCACGCCGGGCACCAAAGCGCCCGGGTTGTAGCCTTCCAGGATCAGACCATAGATGCCGACCATCAGCAGGATGTAGGCCAGGGTGGGATTGGTGATCACGCTCAGCAGTTGACTGCGCCAGTCCGGCTCCAGTGTTTCGACACGAATGTTTTCGGTGTTCAGGGTGACACTGCGGGTGGCCAGTTGAATCTCGCGCCCGTGAATCATTTCGAGCAGTTCGGGAATGTTCTCCACACGCACGTCGATGACGTTTTTCTCCAGTGCATCGGAGGAGGTCAGGCTGACCGCTTCACGCACGGCCTTCTCGGCCCAGTCGGCATTGCGACCATGACGCTCGGCCAAGCCGCGGATATAGGCTACGGCATCCTCGATGACCTTGCGCTCGGTGGCCGTGCCGGTCGGCGCCCGTTCTGCTTCTTCCTCGGTCGGTTCGCCGTTATCGTCACCGTTATCGTCGTCGTTCTCGGCGCTCTCGTCTTCATCATCATCGCTGAGGGCATCCCGGGCGCGTTCGGCCGGGGTGCGCGGCCGCTCGGGCTGATCACCCCCGATCTGGACCGGGGTGGCCGCCCCCAGATTGGTCGATGGCGCCATGGCGGCAATATGACTGGCGTAGAGCATGTAAGTCCCGGCGCTGGCCGCGCGCGCGCCAGGCGGTCCCACCCAGGTGGCGACCGGCACATCGGCGTTGAGAATTTTCTTGATCATGTCGCGCATGGATGCATCCAGCCCGCCCGGAGTGTCCATGCGCAGAATCACCAGTTCAGCATTTTCCTGCTCGGCCCGCTCGATGCCGCGGATCATGTAATCGCGGGTGGCCGGACCAATCGGGCCTTCGATATCGAGGACAAATGCGACCCGATCACCGGCTCGCGGCTCGCCGCCGGGGGTGAGAACAAGGCCCGCCCACAGCAACAACAGCCCCAGCAACAAGGCCCAGCGAGCAGCACGAACGAGCGGATTCACCGTTGAATTCTGCATCTTCATCATCAGCACCTTAAATGGGATCGAGTCGACGCGCAATCAATGCCGCCCAAACGCTGCGATTGGATTCGGCCGTCATCGCCCCAAAGTTGGTCGGAAAGCCCATTCAACTGCGAGTCCCGATTCATGTCAGACAAGGAAATGCTCGATCAGCTCCGCCTGGATGCCAGCGAGCTGGTGCTGGAAGAAACCTTCACCGACCGGAGAGTCGGCAGCATCCGCCGCTTGAGCCCGGTCACCGAAGACGGTCAGCCTGACGCTTCTCGTCAGGTTCAGTATTTCGGTCAATCCCAGATCATGACCCCGGCCGGTCCGCTACCGATCAGTTTCGAGTTGCCGGCCGATGACCTCAAGAGCGCCATCGCACAATTTCCCGAGGCGGCCTCGAAGGCCATCGAGGAAGCCGTTGAAGAACTCAAAAAGCTGCAGCGCGATCAGCAATCGTCGATTATGGTGCCCGGCCAGAATCAGGGCGGGGGCGGCATGGGCGGAGCAGGCGGCATGGGTCCGGGCGGTCCAGGTGGGCTGAAACTTTAGGGCTCCGGCTCAGCCTCGAAGACATCCCTGAAAATTACCGGGTATAGCACTTCGAACGGCTCGACGCTCAGGTCCACCAGGACCTGGACCTGCTCGGCATCGGAATCGTTGGTCTGCATGCAAAGTGCAGCCAGATAATTCCCGAGTTCCAACCCTTGAGCATCGACGCTTAAACTGACGATCTGGGCCTGGTCCTCCTTGATGACGCCCTCCAATGGCTCGACATGCAACCAGGGGGGCATGGCTGGTTGATTGCAGGCGTCGAACTCGAACCGCAGGTTGCTTACGCCCAGTGTGCCCGGGCCATGAAGGCCATCCTGCGTGAAAACACGAAAAGCAAACTCATCTTTGGATTCGAGTGCCACGGAGGCGGACTCCTTGAAGAACTCCACCGGTTGACTGTTGCAGGCCAGAACCGTTTGAAGACCGTTGACCACGTACGCGCCCAGGTCCCAGCAGTCGCTGTCAATGCTCTGGTAACCCCAATCGAAATACAGCGTGCCATCAAACGGGACTACGATCCCGAACTCAGTGTGACCCGACACGCCCTCATCACCACCGGTCAGTAACAAGGCCGGCCCGGGCCCGATTTCAATAAAGCCTCCCACATTATCCGGCTGATTAATCAGTTCCCAATGCTCATGGTCCATAATGTCGATATTCCGTCCATGCGAACTCAGCTCGGCACTGGCGATTTCGAAAACGAGATTGCCGGTGCCGACATTGGCGATGATCAGTTCGTCAGCGGCGGTCTCGGTGTCGGCCAGAAGAAATTCGAAGTGGTCGGCCGACAACTCGGCCACCGGGTCCAGGCGAGTGGAGAAGGTTCTGGTTTCACTGAATGGGCCACCGCCGCACGCATTGATCGCTTGAACACGCCAGAAGTAGCCCTGGTCCATCTCAAGCTCGATGGCCGGAGAAAACTTTGTTGCCGACACCAACTCATCCAGTCTGATTTCCACAAAATCAGAGTCCTTGGCAATCTGGAGTCGGTACTGTTCGATTTCAGCCATGTCCTGCCACTCAAAAACCGGTCTGAGCGACAAGTCGGTGGACTGATCAGACGGACTTTGCTGCTGTGGACTGTCATCCACGGCCTGTTCAAGTGTCAGCACCATTGATGCCTCTCTCAATTGATCGCCATCGTCACCGGCAACCACGACATCAGTGGTCTCGGACAAGGCGGAGTCGGTAATTTCAATTGTCCACTGGGCGATGCCTGGAGCCTCCAAGATGATTGGTTCCAGCACACTGTCTGTGCCGGGCGGCATGCCGCTGGCCGAGAGCGTCACATTGCCTTGGTACGCGCCAAGACCTGCCACATTCACGGCGACCTGTTCGAATTCGGCGCCGTCATTCGGGATGCATGCCTTGAGTTGGTCACGATCCAGCTTCACCTCGAACGCTGGACCGCCAGCCAGGCAGTTATAGCAAGCCAGGGCAAAGTCCTGGGCGGGATCACCGGGATCATGGGGGTTGAGCGCATCCCCGGCCAGCAGGCTGGCGATCACGCGAATGTCCAGGCTGCCCTGGTGCTGGTCCGGATGCAGGAATACCGCCTCGATGTTGTTGCGATCATCAGGCTGTCCGCCGGTAGCCGACCAGCCGTCTTCCCCAATGACATTGCCCAGGTAGATCTGCTCATCGGCTGTCTCGACCTCGAGATCAAGCAGATTGACCCAGGCGGGCGCGGAACCCCCCTTGCCGTGGCCCGGTGCGTCGGTCCATGTCAGAACCATTCTGACCGGCTGGTCGGGGTCGGCGACGGCAAACGACTCGGTCCAGATTTGACCGGGTTCGGTAAAAACTTCGTCCTGGTCGAATAGATAGACCCGTTCACCGGCTGGATACATGACTTGTTGCAGATCGATCAGTCCGAATCCCTGGAAGCGGTCGGGACGATGCCCCAATGGGCGACCATCGGCATCGGTACCGCCAACCAGGTCTCGAGCAGCGGCAATAAACACCGCCTTCATCAGGGCCGGGCTGGGTAGACGCTGGTAACGATCAATGTATTCTTCGGCCCACAGGGCGATGGCGCCACTGACCACCGGCGAGGCCATGGAGGTTCCTCCGCTGAAGCCATGGCCACCACCGGGCACCGTGCTGTCTGTCCACCATCCCGGGGCCACGACATGCGGAACCCGTCGCCCATCACAAGCCGGTCCATGGGCCGAGTTGGCGCCAATACTGAATACATCGGCCGCCTGCTGACCCGAAGTGGTCTGCAGATTGGTCGCGCCGACCGCCAGCAGGTTCTTGGCTTCATCGGGTGATCCCAGCGAACTGGGAGCGCAATCTCCCTGCGAGTCACCGCCGCCGTTCATGATTGACCATACCGCCAGCACCGGGCTCTGGCCGGGTTCGTCGGGCAACGCGTCGCGGCTGATGTAGTCCACCTCCATGGTCGGAATATCGTAGCCTTGCGGCGTGCCGGTCGGCCCCCAGGAGTTGTTGGTCAACAGCGCACCGCTGGCTGCAGAATCGGCGAAGATACGTAACATGCCTTGTGGTGTCATCCCGTCGGCGCTGAAGTCGCTGAAGGGACCGTAAGCCTGATTGACCAGGCCGGCGCCCGGGGCCACACCAAGGCCGCGCAGAAATCCTTCCGAACCGATCACGCCCGACAAGCCGGTGCCGGCCACCGCCCCGGCCACATGGGTGCCATGGGCACTGACTGAGCCGGTGCAACTGCCCTCGCTACCCAGACAGGGTTGCAGACGTCCGGCCAGGTCGACATGGCCCTCGTCGATGCCACCATCGACCACGCCGACGATCACGCCGGTCCCGTCTCGTCCGATCGCATTGAGCCAGTCGGGAAAGCCGGGCAGTATCCGTCCATCATCATCGAAAGCCCCGACAATGAGTTGGTTGCTCATTTCGCCGCGCGGACCCAGCTCGGGAACAATGTGCTGGATGGTATACACCCCGGGGATTGCGCCCAGATCCAGGTAACGATCACCCGGAACATGAAGATAGACCAGTTCAAAATGCCGCGACAACCTGCCGTGCTCGATCACGTCCGCACCGGTCTGAGTCAGGGCCGCCAGCGTCGACTGTAAAGCGTGACGGCTGATCATCGCCATGGTCGGGAGGATCCGCGCATCGAAACCGCGCTGGTGCGGCTGAACCTTCCAGTCGGCCCGTACCGGTGCACTGGCGCGCACGGGTGGACTGGAACGGGCCGCCTGCACCATATTGCTGTCGGCCCAGACGTAATAGGCAAACGGATGAACGGGCTGAGCGACTTCCATGCCATGGGCGCGCAGTTGATCCAGCCACTGTGTCCGCACCGGGCCCTCGAACTGCACAATGTGCCAGCCGGGTGATCCCCGGTCTGCCTGTAAAGACTCGCCGTGTTGCGACTGCCGCAGATCCAGCAAGTCGATGGTTTCACCACCGAGAATCAGATCGAAAGGCCGTTCGATCACGCTGATCCGTTGTCCCTGATCACGCAGGCGAGCCACATCCGCAGCACTCATGCGGCCCCATGAAAAGCCGCCATAATCGCGCAATTCGAGATCTTCGGAACCGACCATCCGCTCGATCGTCTGCATCGGTTGATGAATGCGTACCCAGACACCATCATCGGCCATGCCCGGCAGATTCAGCCCCGCCAGCAACCCGCACACCATGAGTGCACCGACAATTCCTTGAGTGGCAGCTTTCATGCGATGGGCCTTGATCTCCTCGCTTTACTCGAACCGATCCCTGAACAGAATCCGGCTGACCTCGTCGATGGAAAGCTGCAGGCACCACTGCAGTAACTGCCCATCATCCTCCAGGCCCTCCACATCCTCAATGGTCAATTGCCAGTCGCCGGCAATCGCCTGCCCGACCAGTGGGTCGAGCGGCTTGGCCGGACCCAGCCGGCCGGCCAGACCCGGTGGCTCGTCCGAGCAATTGACAATATCCTGAACCGACGGC
>PWWM01000184.1 GCA_003561495.1 Gammaproteobacteria bacterium | reverse complement strand
CGAATCCTGATGGCGTGCGAATCGGGTCAGTGACATGGCCGGGCTCGGTATCGGCAATGGCATCGGCAAACAATGGCGGCATGGCGTTGAGATTGCGCCAGCCCACATCACCGCCATCCATGGCCTCGGGCGCTTCGGAATAGGTCAGTGCGGCCGTGCCGAATTCCAGCCCATCGCGGACCTGTTCGACCACATCCTCGGCCCGCCGGCGAAGCCGATCGGCTTCGCTCGAATCCACCCCCTCGGGCACTCCGATCAGGATCTGCGACAACAGGTATTCCTCGCCACCGAAACGATCCGATTCCAGCAGAATGTCGATTTCGGTCTCGGTGATTTCATCCATGCCCTGGGCCACCCGCTGACGCAGTCGCGTGGTCAGCAGCTCATTGCGGACATCATCGCGAAACTCGCGAAAATCAATGCCATCATGCTCCAGCGCAGTGCGCAACTGACCCACGGTCAGTTGATTCTGACGGGCCACCTGCTCCAGCGCCTGGTCAATATCCGAATCGGACACGCGAATCCCGGTTTCCTCGGCGCGCTGAACCTCGAGTCGGGTCAGGATCAAACGTTCCAGCATCTGTTCTTCCATGACGCTGCGCGGCGGCATGCGCTCGCCCCGCATCTGGGCTTGCATCTCCACCATTTCGATGGCCTGATCGAGCTCGCTTTTCAGGATCACATCCTCCTCGACCAGGGCAACGATTCGATCGATTTCCTGGGCCTGGAGGACCATCGGAATGAGTAGCAGCACCGCCAGCCAGCAGTGCCCTGGAAAGATCTTGATATTCATGTTGTTGCGGTGTCCTGTCATAAGTTCTTGTTCAGAAGTGGTGATGAGTAAACAGTGCGTAGGGGCGCCGCCCCAGGCTACCCAGTCCTTTCAGGTGCAGTTCGAGAAACACCGAGGTCCGGGTTTCGGAATCCCGGTCCAGGATATATTCCCGGCCGGTCAGGCGCAGCGCCCAGCAGCAGCTTTCATATTCGATACCGGCCAGCAACTCGAGCGCCTCGTTTTCCTCGAACGAATAGTTGACTCGCCCGATCAGGTTGAGATTGTCACGCAGCGGATAGCGCACGCGGAAATCGGCCTGGTCGACACGGTCTCGGCGGAATCGATACCCAAGCGCCGCCTGGCGACCCTGCTGGCCTCGGTAACTGAGACCAAACTGGGCCACGCGGGTTTCATTCTCTTCGCTATCCCATTGCAGACCGGCCGAGACAATCCACTGGCGGGCCGGCCGCCAGTTCAATTCCGCCACTGTTTCCGAGCGCTGGCGCGACTGCGGCGCCTGGTTCGGCAACTGCACGTCGAGATCGCGAAAGTAGAAGATCTGGCCCAGGCTGACATCAAGACGACTGCGACCATCAGTGCTGTCCAGCAGGCGCGAGGTCAGGGCCGCGGTGAGCTGGTTGGCATCACCCTGGCGGTCCGGGCCACTGAAGCGGTTGTGATGAAACAATTGACTGAACCCGAAGGTCAGCTCGCGGGTATCGAAGCTGGGGATGTCGGTCTGGTCCTCGAAGGGGACATACAGGTAGAACAGGCGCGGTTCCAGGGTCTGGATGCGCGCCTGGCCGAGGCGACGCTCGAAAATCATTCCGGCATCGATACTGGCAATCGGCAGAATGCGGCTGGGATTGCTCTCCGGGGCGCCGCTGAGATCATACGCCGTGGCACGCAGACCCAGCGAGGGGCGAACAAACCAGCCGGGACGCATCAGGCTGTAGCGAAGCCGGGGAAACAGGTCCACTCGGGCGCCGGTAACACCCTGGTCGCGATCGAAGTAAACCAGTTCGCTGTTCATGGTCAGGTCGATATTCGTCGCCAGCGGCTGATCGACCTGCAACGTCACCCTCGGCAGGCGCCGATACGGCTCGTTGCCCGGAGCGACGGTGTCATCGAGCACCTGAAACGCATCGGCCAGTATATCCAGAGACCAAGTCCGTCCGTTGCCGCGAACTCCGACACTGGAGCGCAGAAAGCGCTGGGCCGAATCCGTCAGCTCGCTGCCCAGATCGATGAAATAGCGATCATCGCTGGCGCGGCGCAGATCAGCGCGTGCCCACCAGCGTGGCGCCAGTCGGGCGCGGTATTCAAATTGACCGAAGTAGCGGTCGCGTCCGGCCAGGTCATCACCGGGCAATACATCCAGATTGATTCGTCCATGCTGAGCACGGGTCAGAAATCGGTACTCGCTGCCCAGCATGAAGCCGCGCTTCTGGATCCAGCGCGGCTCGAAAGTGGCATCCTGGTTCGGCGCAATGTTCCAGTACCACGGTGCGGTGATGTCAAAACCGTCGGTGCTTGAAAACCCCAGGCGCGGATACAGAAAACCGCTCTTGCGCTGGTCATCCAGGGGAAAGCTCAGCCACGGCGAGTACAGAATCGGTACTCCCTTGAACTCCAGCCGGGCGTGCCGGGCCACACCCTGCCCGCGCTCCATGTCCAGCTCGACCTGGCGGGACTTCAATTGCCAGTCGAGTTGCTCGGGCGGGCAAGTGGTGAAGTCGAAATCCTCGACCCGCGCCTGGGTCGGGCTGAGCAGCATCACCAACCCGGCCGAACCACTGCCGTGCCCGTGGACAAAGCGGTATTCCACCTGGTCGAAACGGGCCTGGGAAATCTGCGTTTCCACCCACCCGGAATCGGCGCTGAGATCAATCAGGGCATCACTGTAATGCAACCAGACAGGCAGCTCGATGCGGCCGGTCTGGCGATCGTAAATCAGTTCATCGGTTTCCAGACGTTGATCACCCCGTTCGAGGCGGACATCGTCATGAAAACGCACCGGTTGCTCGGCCAGGGCTTCGAACTGCTCTGAATCGATCCGCAGCGGCACCGCACCCCGTTCGATCTGTCGCCGGGGAGAGTCGAGCTCATCCGGCACGCAGGCCAGCGGCTCGCTGACACCAGTGGTATCGCGGGTCTGACCCAGCGCGTGCAAGACCAGGCCGGGAATCAGTGCTAAAGCAAGGAAACGGTGCAAATCGAACCAGCTATCGACAATGACAGCCCGCTAAAATCGCATAGTCTGGCCAAATGATCAATGACTAATTGACCGCTGACGCAAAAATTCCCGTCGGGTTTCGGCCGAGGCAACGGCCAGTTCGGCTACCCGAACGTGAAAACAGTCCAGGTCTCCATCGCAGGCGGCCAGAACCTGCTCGAATGCCGCCACACCGGCTTCGTAAGTCGCGGTCAGCACCAGGTGGGCATTGTTGATGTCGCGCGCCAGCCATCCGGTGAACCGTTCCGTTCCGTGTCGCTCGCCGAAAGCTTCAATGGCGATGCGCAGATGATGAAAAATCGCGGTCTTCTCGCGCTCCATGTTCGACTCCGTCAGATCGCGGCGATAGAGTTCGATCAGTGCCTGGCGTGTTTCAAGAAGAAGTTCGACAAATTCAGCCGACAGCCTCTGCTCCCGCTCCCACCGTTCCAGCCATTGCGTCTCATGCCGGGCTCGCAGCCAGCGGCGGACGCCTTCTCGCTCGACGACCGTGGCATAGGCTTCGTTGAACTCGGTATCACCGGCCACAAACAGCTTCTCATGGGTGAGTTCGTGAAAGATGAAACCGGCCAACCGGGCATCGTCCCAGGCCAGCATGGTATTGAGCACCGGGTCGGCGAACCAGCCCAGGGTCGAATAGGCCACGGCCGGCGACACGGCGACATCGTAGCCCTGCCGTTCAAGGCGCCCGGCATGGGACTGTGCACGCTCGCGATTGAAATAACCGCGATAGGCCAGGCAGCCGACAATGGGATAGCACCAGCTCCGTGGCGCCATCGCGAAGCGCTCGGCGGCAATCACGTTCCAGACCGCCGCGTTGCGCTCCAGGTCGGCATAATGGGCGTAGGATCGAGAGTCCGGCAAACCCAGCTGCTGGCTGGCAAACTCGCGAATATCCAGTACGGTGACCAGGCGCCGGCGCAATTCGGGATCGGTCGAGGGATCATCAATCAACTCGACGATCGGTTCGCGCCGGCACAAAAGATCAAGCTGACCATGGGCTGCCTGACCATACCAGGACAAGGTCGCGCAACCGCTTCCCAGCAGGGTCAACGCAACAAGGAAGAAAGTCTTGAACACAAACTGGTATCTGGATGAGGACTTCTGGGCCACCTTCGGCTCGCTGATGTTCAACGAAGAAACCTTTGCCCAGGGCAACGATCAGGCGCTTGCCCTGCTCGAGCTGCTGGATCGGGAACCCGACCACATCCTGGACCTGGGCAGCGGGCCGGGCCGGCACGCGCTATCCCTGGCTGCCCAAGGGTATCCGGTCACGGCCGTCGACACCAGTGCCGAACTGCTGCGCGAACTCAGGCAACGGCGTGGCCAGTTACCCATCGAGATCGTACAGGCTGACATGCGCGAATTCGTGCGTGAACAGGCCTTCGACCTGATCATGGTGATGTGGACGAGCTTCGGCTATTTTTCCGAAGAAGCCGATCATGCCCGGGTACTGGACAACATCTGCGCCAGTCTGAAACCCGGCGGGCGCCTGGTACTGGACCTGGTCGGCCTGGAATACCTGTGTCGCAATCTCCAACCCGTCCACCTGACCGAATACGACGATGGCCGCATACTGGTCGAACGCCCCGACCTGACCGATGACCTGACTCGGCTGGAGAACGACTGGTATTTGATCGAAGGCGACCGGGTCCATCGCGCCCATTTTTCTCACCGGGTCTGGTCAGCCGGCGAAATCCGCGCCCTGCTGGGTCGCTGCGGCTTCGCACCGATCACCCTTTACGGCAGTTATGCAGGGGATGAGTATGATCTGGACTCCGAGCGGTTGATTGTCGTGGCGGGGAAAGAGGGGTGACACCGGAAGGTTTAAGGTTTAAGGTTCAAGGTTTAAGGAAAACCCAACAGACCACCGTCTTCCGTCTTCCGTCTCCCGTCTCCCGTCCAAAGACATGAAACGAACCAACCTCACCGACAGCCAATGGCGCGAACGTCTGACCGATGAGCAATACCGCGTCACCCGCCGGGCCGGCACCGAGCGGCCTTTCACCGGCGAATACAACGAACATTTTGAAGACGGGGTGTATCACTGCGTGTGCTGTGATCATCCGCTTTTCGACTCGGATTCCAAGTTTCACTCCGGCTGCGGCTGGCCCAGCTTTGACTCGGAGCTTGAACAGGCCGGCATCGAACAACGCTTCGATGATTCCCACGGCATGCGCCGGGTCGAGCTGGTGTGCTCAAGTTGCAACGCCCACCTCGGTCACATCTTCGACGACGGCCCGCCACCGACCGGCAAGCGCTACTGCATCAACTCCGTGGCGCTGAAGTTTCGGCCGAGATAGCTGCCATCTTTTCGCCTCAACGGATGCGGACGCCGCCCCGGCCGGCCGATGTCTTCATCGGCATCCCGCATCCGCCAATCCCAATCAAATGCTGAAATCCGGCAGCTTGCGCTCCATGGGCACCAGCTCGCTTCGCAAGTAAGCCGGCAGGCCATTTCGATCGAAGGGCGGATAGGCTTCACCCCGGATCAACGGCTCCAGGTAAGTACGCGCTGACGGGGTGATGCCGAAACCATCGCTACGGATGAACTTCTTCGGCACTTTCTTTTCACGATTGGCAATGCGCGCCAGTGGCGCAGACTCAATGGTCCAGCGATAAGGCTGATCGGACAATCGCCGGATCACCGGCATCACGCCGCTCTCGCCCCGAATGGCCAGCTCGACGGCCGCCTTTCCCACCGCGCGCGCCTGCTCCAGATCGGTTTTCGAAGCGATGTGGCGCGCCGACCGTTGCAGGTAATCACTGACGGCCCAGTGGCACTTGTGGTCCAGGCGCTGTCCGATCAGGTCGGCAATGGTCGGCGCCACGCCACCCAATTGCTTATGACCGAACGCATCGGTCGAACCTGCTTCGCCCAGAAATCGTCCCTGTGAATCGCGAACGCCTTCCGAGACCACCACCACGCAATAGCCATTGCGCTTGACCGACTGATCGACGGCCTTGCAGAAGGCGGACTCGTCGAAGGGCACTTCCGGCATCAGGATCAGATGCGGCGGCTCGCTGCGGTCGCCACCCACCAGGCCACTGGCCGCGGCAATCCAGCCGGCATGACGACCCATGACCTCGAGAATGAAGACTTTCGTGGAGGTTTTCGCCATCGAGCGCACATCCAGCCCGGCTTCCAGGGTCGAGACGGCCACATACTTGGCCACCGAACCGAAACCCGGGCAGTTGTCGGTCATGACCAGATCGTTGTCGATGGTCTTGGGGATGGCGATGCACTGAAGCGGAAAATCCAGCGTGCGCGCCACCCGCGCCAGTTTCAGTGCGGTATCGGCTGAATCGTTGCCACCGTTGTAGAAAAAACAGCCGATGTCATGGGCCTGGAACACCTCGAACAGGCGCTCGTACAGGGTCCGATTCGCCTCCGGGTCGGGCAACTTATACCGGCACGACCCAAAAAAACCACCGGGGGTCTGGTTCATCGCCTCAATGACGGACTTTTTCAGCTTGCCGGTATCGAACAGGCGCTCCTCGAGCACACCGACAATACCATCGCTTGCCGCCAGCAACCTGCCGACCTTGCCGCCCTGCCCGCGGGCGGCCTCGATAACCGACGCCGCAGAGGCATTGATGACCGGTGTCACCCCACCCGACTGGGCATAAAGAAAATTCCTCCCCATCTTCACTCGAGTCACTCATTCAACATTGGCCAGCCACTAGCTTAAGCCATCCACCACGACATTTGAGCAATCCCCCCGCCTCCCGTCTCCCGTCTCCCGTCTCCCGTCTCCCGCCCATCCTTTCACCTTTCACCTTTCACCACCCCTATCCCATTGACACCCCACCCCAACCCGAGTAGCTTTATCCGTTTGACTCGAAGCCCCATACCCACACCATGCGAATCGTACTGTTAGGACCGCCGGGCTCCGGCAAAGGCACCCAGGCGGCATTACTCAAGGAGCGGCTGGGCGTGCCGCACATTTCCACCGGTGATCTGCTGCGCGCTGCCGTGGCTGAAGGCACACCGCTCGGACTCAAGGCCAAGGCGGCCATGGATGCCGGTGAGCTGGTGTCTGATGAGCTGATGCTGGGCCTGATCGAGGAGCGACTGGGCAAGAGCGATGTTCGTGCCGGCTATATTCTCGATGGTTACCCGCGCAATCTGTCGCAGGCAGGCGCCCTGGACGCCTTGCTGGAGCGCCTCGAACTGCCGGTCCAGATGGCGTTGTCGCTGAGCGTCGACGAAGAACAGATCATTCAGCGCCTGGCGGGCCGTGCTGCAGAGGAAGGCCGCTCCGACGACACCGAGGAGGTCATCCGCAATCGTCTCCGGGTCTACCGGGAGCAGACCGCCCCGGTGGCCAGCCATTACCGGTCCGACGGATTGCTGGTCGAAGTCGATGGCATGGGCACGATTGAGGAGATCAACCAGCGCCTGGTCGATGCCATTGAAGACAGGACGCGATGATTCTCCGGCCTTAATCGGCCAGCAGTGATCGCGCCCGAATCAGAACACGAATGGTCTCGCCAAGATGTTCGGTGGCCACCAGCTCATGACCGCCGCGCTGGCAGACCACGGCCAGATCCACCTCGGCCATCGGATCGGTGGCCACGACCTCCAGAATCTGCCCTGAGTTCATTTCAGACAGGGTCCGGGCCGTGCGAATGGCCGGAATCGGGCACAATGTGTCGGTAACGTCCAGGCGACGATCCGGTTCGGCCGGTGCAGTGCCGTTTTTTGGCGGTTGACGACTCATGGAAGGTCTCTCATGCTCAATCTACTGACCCGGCTGGGCGCCATCGTGATGCTGCGCCTGGGACCGCA
Source organism: Gammaproteobacteria bacterium (assembly GCA_003561495.1). Classification (GTDB taxonomy): domain Bacteria; phylum Pseudomonadota; class Gammaproteobacteria; order Xanthomonadales; family Wenzhouxiangellaceae; genus Wenzhouxiangella. Next base: position 11,261 of record PWWM01000184.1, on the reverse strand, counting down.
GGATTTACCGGCCGGGCGCGCGACGCTGCTGATCTGCATCGCATTGTATGTCATGGTCACCGCCTTGAGCCTTGGCTTGCGAGAAACCGACAGCAACCCGGTGCTGGTGTTGCTGGTCGCGGTGGCCGTGCCGCTGATCGCCGCCCGGTTGCTGCTGGCATGGCGCCGGCGCCCGACTCGCTACGAGCAAACGCTCAGTGCCCTGTTCGGCACCAGCGCCCTGCTCTCGGCCATCACCATGCCCCTGTCCCAGGCTGCGGGCACGGAACCATCCGTGCCCGTTGCTCTTGCGTTGCTACTGATCTTTTTCTGGTCATTCGCGGTCGATGCCCACATCTGGCGACATGCTCTGGATATTGTCTTTTCATCCGCACTCGCCTTGACCGTGATACTGTTTGCCCTGTCTTTATTCTTGATCAACACGTTGGCGGGACCACTGTGAAGATTCATATCCTCGGGATTTGCGGCACCTTCATGGGTGGGCTGGCGGCACTGGCTCGTGCCGATGGTCACACCGTGATCGGCTCCGATGAAAATGTTTATCCGCCCATGAGCACCCAGCTCGATGAGCTGGGTATTTCGGTCTACGAGGGTTACGACCCGGACCAATTTGATGGCGATGAAGACCTGATTCTGATCGGCAATGCCTTGAGCCGGGGCAATCCGGCGGTCGAGCACGTCCTCAATGAACGCCTGCCCTACACCTCGGGACCCCGCTGGCTGGGAGAAAATTACCTGTCCGGTCGCCGGGTGATGGCCGTGGCCGGTACCCACGGCAAGACCACCACGGCCAGCATGCTGGCCTGGATTCTCGAACATGCCGGGCACAAGCCGGGCTTTCTGATCGGCGGCGTGCCGATCAACTTCGGTCTGTCGGCCCGAACCGGCGATGAATGGTTCGTGGTCGAGGCCGACGAGTACGACACGGCCTTTTTCGACAAGCGATCGAAGTTCGTCCACTACCGACCCGAGATTGCCATCCTCAACAATCTGGAGTACGACCACGCCGATATCTTCCCCGATCTCAAAGCCATCCAGACCCAGTTTCACCACCTGGTCCGCACCATTCCGGGCAACGGTCGCATCGTGACCAACGTGGCTGACCAGAACCTGCGCGAGGCCCTGAGCTGGGGTTGCTGGACACCGACTGAGGACTTTGCGCTGGCCGAGCATGATCAGGCGCCATGGCAGGTCAAACTCCTGGAGCCTTCGGCACGGCGGCTGGCCTTCCTGCATGATGGCGAGACGATCGGTGAACTGAGTTGGGACTTGAGCGGCCGGCACAATGCGCTCAACGCACTGGCAGCCGTGGCCACAGCCGTGTCCGCGGGAGTGGAGCCTGACAAGGCCGTCGCGGCATTGGACGAGTTTCGGGGGGTGCGACGCCGCCTGGAGTTACTCGACGAAGTCGGCGGCATCCGCATCTACGATGATTTCGCCCACCATCCGACGGCCATTCGCCTGACCCTGGAAGGCCTGCGCCGCAGCGTCGGCAATGCACGCATCCTGGTGGCCCTGGAACCGGCCAGCAACACCATGCGAGCCGGCCATCATTTCAATGATCTGGCCCCGGCGCTGACGGCGGCCGATCATGTCTGGTTCAAGACCACCGAATCCATGGATTGGGACCCCCTGGAGGTCCTGGCTCGGCTGGATGGCAGTGGGCGACCGCGCCGCCAGGTCAGCAACCTGGTAGCCGATCTGGTCAGTGCCGCCCGTCCGGGTGATCATGTCGTGTTCATGAGCAATCGCGGCTTTGGCAATGCCTCGCGCAGGCTGATCGCCGCCTTGCAGGAACAAGCGCCGCAACAGCAATGACCGCGACATTGCCACTGTTTCCACTGTCGACCGTGCTGTTTCCCGGCGGGCGATTGCCGTTACGTATCTTCGAGTCGCGCTACCTGGACATGGTGCGCGAATGCCTGCGCAACGAAAGCGGCTTCGGTGTGGTCTGGCGCATGGATACCGACCCGGCTGATCTCGGCGGGCATGCCCGCATCGGCACGGAGGCCGTCATCCAGGATTTCTCGACCCTGGAGGACGGCTTGCTCGGCATTGAATGCCGGGGCCGGCGACGCTTCGTGGTGCGATCGACCACCGCACGCGACAACGGCTTGCTGATCGGCCAGGTCGACTGGCTCAAGGACCGGCCGGCCAGCGCAATTGCCCCCCACCATGGCGCATTGCAGGCGCTGATGCGTGAAATCCAGAGTCACCGCGAACTCGGCGCCGAAGTCCAGGCCGATGCAGAGGATGCCATCAGCCTGGGATTTGGCCTGGCTGCGGTATTGCCCATCGACTCGCCACGCGCTCAGAATCTTCTCGAAATGACCGACGCCCATCAACGTCTGGATATGCTGCTTGACCTGATCGAATCAGAGCTGAGCAAGGCATCGTCGACGTAGAGCCGAAAATCCTCGCGCTTTTTGATCTTCCAGTTCTCGCCCAGGGCGATGTCAAGCAACTCAAGCGCCCGATCCCTGCGTTCGTCGATTTCCTGCCAGCGACCCATCCCCATGATCGAGACCGGCTTGACCTGGCGGACCTGGCCGACCCAGATAGGCGCCATTGGCGCATCAATCCTTGCACCGGACGACCAGAACCGGACTACGACCACGTCTTCATCGTCGCTGATCCGGCGCATGATGAGCTGGTCGGGGCGGCCAACGAAATCCCGCCGCAGATGCGGCAGTCGTTCGACATCGGTCGGGGACAGCAACATCGCTCGAATGGCACGCAGCCCGACCTGTTCAACCCGCGTCCAGCCGGCCTCGACCAGGATCTCCTCGACCCGATTCAGATCCGCCGCGAGCTGGAAATCGAAACGCGCCCGCTCCAGACTGCCGAAACGGGTGACGCGCTCCGGCAGATCGCGCCACTTCGTGTCTTGCCAATCGGCCAGGCTCAATTCACGCTCCGGTTGAGCCAGACGAGTGGCATCGGTCAGCTCATCATGACCGGCACGCACGTTGACCACCGCCACCGCAATCGCCAAAGCATAGAAGAGCACCGCCATGCGCAACGGGTACCTTCCGGGGGCGGCGCGCTGGCGATAACCGATGCCAACCAGCGCCGTCCAGCCCAGCCCCAACGCCAATGCGGTCAACAAGCCCAGGGGAGAAGCCAGGCTGAGGTAATAGTGGGAAAACCCGATCAGACCCAGGAGTGCCGAAGTCGCCAGGTAAGCCCACTTGCGTCGTCGGGCATTGAGATCCTTGGCCAGCATCACGGCGAAGAAGCCGAACACGACCACGACCAGGGTAAAGCCGCGATGCGGCGCCTCGCCCAGCGACGGCATGAATTCGGGCCGGGTCACCATCACTGCGGTCAGAGCATCAAGGACTTCAGCGAGCAGCCACCCCCCGGCGATGGCCACCAGCCAGTGCCAGGCGGCGTTGTTGCGACCGACCGCGACCAGCATCAGGGTCATGACACCGGCCAGCAGCGTCGTGACCGGCACGCCGCCGGCCAGCGCCATGGCCACGAAGAATGGATCGGCATAGTGGTTACGCAGGCTCATTGCCCAACCGGCCAGATGACGTTCCAGATCCAGGGTGGGTTCGGCAAACGGGGCCATGATCAGCAGGATCAACAGCGCTGCAAGACTGATCAGCAGCAACATGCCCAGCAAGGCTACCGAGATGACTTCACGTCCACCGGGCTCGAACAACGGTCCGACCAGGCGACCGAACAATGGATGGTCACTGCCCCAGCGAATCAGCCCCTTCAGCCACCAGCCGCTGCGTCGAGCGGTGAACTCGTAGATTACCCGGGTCAGCCAGACGATGAACCAGATCCCCAGCACCAGCACCAGCAACACCATCGCCAGGCGGCCGGCAAACTCGGCAGCCAGTTCCAGCGAGGCGCCGAACAGCATGCCGGGCAACAGGTACAGGGGCGCCCAGAGCACGCAGGCCGGAATGGCGAAGAACAGAAAAACCGAAGGCTTGAGCGCCATCATGCCCGACAACAAGGGTACGACCGGTCGGATGGGACCGAGGAAGCGACCCATGAAGACACCTTTGCCGCCATGTCGGGCAAACAGGGTCTGACCGGCGGCCAGCATGTCGGGTCGCCGACTCAGTGGCCAGATGCGTGGTATGCGTTCACTGTAGCGATAACCCAGCCAGTAGCTGATGCCATCGCCCAGCAGCGCTCCGAAAGCTGCCGCGGCCCAGCAGGCCAGAAACAACCCGCCATCCAGCCCGACCACCGCGCCGACGATGAACAGCAACACGATGCCCGGCACGAAGATACCAACGATGGCCAGTGACTCAAGCAGAGCAAACACAAACGCCATGGCAATCAACCAGCCCGGATGGGACTGGATGATGCTCATCAACGTTGCGAAAAAGCCTTCGTCCATCAATGCCCCGACTCAGGGACAGCTTGAGTGCCAATTGGTAGCATAATGCGTTTTCGACCCATCAGACCAATCACCGGAGCCCGCATGTCCGATTCACTCCAAGGAAAGACCTTGTTCATCACCGGCGCCTCGCGCGGCATCGGCAAGGCCATTGCACTGAGGGCCGCCGCTGACGGGGCCAACATCATCATTGCGGCCAAGACCGACCGCAAACACCCGAAGCTGCCCGGCACGATTCACAGTGCCGCCGAGGAAATCGAGGCTGCCGGCGGCAAGGCACTGGCGATGCGGCTCGACATCCGCGATGAAGCAGCGGTGGCTGAGGCCATGCAAAAGGCGGCCGAAACCTTTGGCGGAATCGACATCCTGGTCAACAATGCCTCGGCCATTTACCTGGCCGGCACTCCGGATGTCCCCATGAAACGCTTTGACCTGATGTTCGGGGTCAATGTTCGCGGCACGTTCGCCTGTTCCCAGGCCGCCCTGCCGTTTCTCCAGCAATCGAACAATCCGCACATCCTCAACCTCTCCCCGCCGTTGAACATGGACAAGAAATGGTTTGCGCCGCATGTGGCCTACACCATGTCCAAGTACGGCATGAGCATGTGTGTGCTCGGCATGGCCGAGGAGTTCAGGAACATTCCCATCGCGGTCAATGCGCTGTGGCCGCGAACCGTGATTGCCACGGCCGCCCTGGCCATGCTCGGCGGCGCGGTCAATCCGGACAACTGCCGCAAACCCGACATCATGGCCGACGCCGCTCATTGGATCCTGTGTCAAAAGGCGGGGGAAGTGACCGGGAATTTCTTCATCGACGATGAAGTGCTGGAAAGGGCGGGCGTGACCGACCTGGATCGCTATGCGGTCAAGGAAGGCGAGGAGTTGTTGCCGGATTTGTTCTTGTAAGGGGAGACGGAAGACGGTAGACGGAAGACGAGCCGTTTTTTCCTCTCCCGTCTCCCGTCTCCCGTCTCCCGTCTACCCATCGACCAGCGCCTCAGCGCTGGTCGATCTCCACATACTCCCGCTCACCCGCCCCGGTATAAACCTGTCTCGGACGGCCGATTCTGTGGGGTGTGGCGGACTGTTCCAGCCACTGGCTGACCCAGCCAACGGTGCGGCCGATGGCGAACATGGCGGTGAACATGCTGGTTGGAATGCCCAGGGCCTTGTAGATGATGCCCGAGTAGAAATCGACATTGGGGTAGAGCTTGCGTTCGACGAAGTAGTCATCTTCCAGGGCAATCTTTTCCAGTTCCATGGCCAGATCCAATAGCGGGTCGGTCTGACCCAGCTCCTGGAGTACTTCGTGACAGGCCTTGCGGATGATGGTCGCACGCGGATCGAAGTTCTTGTAGACACGATGTCCGAAACCCATCAGGCGGAAAGGATCGTTCTTGTCCTTGGCGCGCTTGACGAACTCACCGACCCGGCTGACATCGCCGATCTGGTTGAGCATGTTGAGCACGGCCTCGTTGGCGCCGCCATGAGCCGGCCCCCACAATGCGGCAATCCCGGCGGCGGTGCAGGCGTAGGGGTTGGCGCCGGTCGAGCCAACCAGACGGACCGTTGACGTCGAAGCGTTCTGCTCATGGTCGGCGTGCAGGATGAACAGCAGATCCAGCGCTTTGGCGGCGACCGGATTGACCTGGTAGGACTCGGCCGGAACCGAGAACATCATGTGCAGGAAACGCTCGGAATAATTCAGCGAGTTGCGCGGATAGGTATTCGGCCAGCCCTGCGAGTGCCGGTAGGCAGCCGCAGCGATGGTCGGCATCTTGGCGATCAGGCGCTTGGCGGCGAGTTCACGCTGCTCGGGATCGTTGACATCGAGCTTGTCATGATAAAAGCCCGACATCGAGGCCACCACGCCCGACAGGATGGCCATGGGGTGGGCATCGTAGTGAAAGCCGTCCATGAAACTGTGGATCCGCTCATGCACCATGGTGTGGTAGGTGATGTCGCGCTCGAACTTCGCATACTGGTCGGCATCGGGCAAGTCCCCGTAAAGCAGCAGGTAAGCGACTTCGACAAAATTGGAGTGTTCGGCCAGTTGCTCGATCGGGTAGCCGCGATAGCGCAGAATCCCCTGGTCACCATCAATGAAGGTGATGTCGCTCTTGCAGCTTGCCGTGGCGCCATAACCAGGATCGAAGGTGAAATGACCCAGCTCCTTGTGCAGCCGGCTGATGTCCACGGTCGGATCACCTTCACTACCGGAAACGACGGGCAAGTCCAGCGTCTTCCCGGATTCGGGATCAGTCAGGGTCAGTTTGCGTTCGGCCACCGGGCTTCTCCTTAATACTAGATTATCTGGTAGCAGGGCCGCAGACCTCGCGCAAAAGCCAGGCACGATGACGATACGACCCCGTATGGGATTGATCATTATCTCATATTTGCCCGACGGGCACTTGGGGAGCCTCTGACTACACGTCGCCGAATTGATCGGCGCGGCCGATCCAGCGTTCGATGATGATGTCGGCTTCGGCACGGCTCAATCGCCCGGCCAGGGTCTTGACCGGATCCAGCAGGTCGGCATCACGCGCCAGGTCGGCGATGCGAAAGCGCAGCATGCCGGTCTGGCGGGTTCCCAGCACCTCCCCCGGGCCACGCAGCTCCAGATCCTTTTCGGCAATCACGAAACCATCGGTGGTCTCGCGCATGACTTCCAGACGGGCCCGAGCCATATCGCCCAACGGCGGTTTGTAAAGCAGCACACAGGCGGCCTGTTCGCTGCCACGCCCGACCCGCCCACGCAACTGGTGGAGCTGAGACAGACCCAGACGCTCGGCATTCTCGATCATCATCAGGCTGGCGTTGGGCACATCCACGCCGACCTCAATCACCGTGGTCGCCACCAGTAGCTGAATGCCACCGGACGAAAACTCGCTCATCAATTGCTGCTTGTCGGCGGGCTTCATGCGCCCGTGGATCAGCCCGACCCTGAATTGTGGCAACGCCTTGGCCAATTCGGCCGCGCGACTCTCGGCCGCCTCGGCCTCGAGGACTTCCGACTCCTCGATCAGGGGACAGACCCAATAGGCCTGGCGGCCCTCGGCCAGTGCGCCGCGCAAGCGCTCAATGACCTGGTCTCGACGCTGCTGACTGGCCGCCACCGTGGTCACCGGTTTGCGGCCGGGCGGCAGCTCATCGATCACCGAAACATCCAGACCGGCATAGGCGGTCATCGCCAGGGTGCGTGGGATGGGCGTGGCGGTCATGACCAGTTGATGCGGCAGTTCCCGGCCGCGCTGACCCTTGGCGGCCAGCGCCAGGCGCTGGTGGACCCCGAAGCGATGCTGTTCATCCACGACCACCAGGCCCAGATCACGGAAATTGACCCCGGCCTGGAACAAGGCATGGGTGCCGATGGCAATGTCGGCATCACCCACCAGACACTCCAGCGCCTCGGCCCGGGCTCGGCCCTTGACCTTGCCGGCCAGCCAGACCGTACGGAGACCCAACTCACCCAACCAGCCCGACAGGGTCCGATAATGCTGTTCGGCCAGAATCTCGGTGGGTGCGATCAAGGCGGCCTGGCGGCCGCTGGAAGCCGCGGTCACCAGGGCAGCCGCAGCCACCAGGGTCTTGCCGGAGCCGACATCGCCCTGAACCAGGCGACGCATGGGCTTTTCGCGATCCAGGTCGGCAGAGATTTCGGTCATCACCCGGTTCTGTGCACCGGTCGGTTGAAACGGCAGGCTGGCTACCATTTGTTTCACCAACCCCCGGTCATCAATCAGGGCGACCGAGCGTTGACGCTCACGAGCCCGGTGAAGCCGCGACAGGGCCAGGTGATGGGCCAGCAATTCCTCGGCAGCCAGACGCTGCACCGCAGGGTGATGGCCATCCATCAGTGCCGCCAGATCCTCCGACGGTTCCGGCGTATGAATGACTTGCACGGCCCGGGCCCAGGGCCATTGGGCGCCATGCTGGATCAGCGGATCGGCGATCTGCAGTTGATCGCTCTCCAGCCGTTGCAGGGCGTCGGCGATCAGCCGGCTCAACGTGGCTGCGGCCAAGCCCTGGGTATTGGGATAGATCGGCGTCAGGCTGGACGGCAGCGGCGGGCCCCCATCTGGTCCCAGGCGCGTCATCTGGGGATGAACGAGCTCAAAGCCTTCGGGACCGAAGCGTGCTTCGCCGAAACAACGCAAGCGGGTGCCTTCGTTGAGAAGACGCAACTGGTTGGGATAGAAGCGAAAGAAACGCAATGTGATCTGGCCGCTGTCATCCGCCAGCGTGGCCAACAGCATGCGTCGCCGGGTCTGGCGGATTTCGCGATGCACGACCCGCCCTTCCACCTGTACCGTGACCCCGGGTCGCACCCGATTCAGGGCCGTGATGCGGGTGCGATCCTCGTAGCGCAGCGGCCGGTGCAGCAACAGATCCAGCTCACGCTCGATCCCCAGCGCCTTCAACCGCTGGGCAACCCGCTCCCCAACACCGGCCAGATCGGTGACCGGTCCGAGCCCCGCCGACAATCCGGATTCAGACGCCGCCACCGTCCCCGGTCAACACCATGATGGCGTCCATTTCCACATCCACGCCCTTCGGCAACCCAGCGACTTCCACGGCAGCGCGGGCCGGAAAAGGCTCGTTGAATACCTCGGCCATGATCTCGTTGACCTGTCCGAACCGTCCCAGGTCAGTCAGGAACACGTTGAGCTTGACGATATCATCCAGCCCGCCACCGGCCACTCGCGCCACGGCCGCCAGGTTGTCGAACACCCGACGCACACGGGCCTCGAAATCGCCCTCGATCACTTCGCCACTGACCGGGTCCAGCGGGATCTGGCCGGAGAAATACACCGTATCGCCGGCTCGAACGGCTTGGGAATAGGGGCCGATCGCGGCGGGGGCTTCGGAGGTCTGGATGGGGTGTTTGGTCATCTTGGCACCTTAGGTCAGGGTTCAGGATTCAGGGGTCAGGGTTCCGGTTTACGGTTTACGGTTTACGGTTTACGGGAAAGGATCAAGGACCAAGGCTCAAAGCGCAAGGAAAACCGTGAAGCCATCTTCCGTCTCCCGTCTCCCGTCTCCCGTCTTTCCTTTCACCTTTCACCTTTCACCTTTCACCTTTCACCTTTCACCGTCGGCCCGCAGGGCCGACTAAGTCATCTCCCGACTCACCCGCATCACATTCGGATTGCGCCGCAGGCGACGCATGACCCGGGCCAGTTGGGTACGGTCCGTGACACTGATGACAAACATCAGGGTCGCGGTTTCGCGGGTCGACTCCTTCTGCTCGACCCGATCGATATTGGCCCCGACTTGACCCAGTGTGGTGGAGACCGAGGCGAGCACTCCGGGGCCGTTAATGGTCAACAGTTTCAGCAACACCTGGAACTGGCCCTTGATCAACGGTTCCCAGGTGACTTCCAGACAGCGATCAGCGTGATTCTTGTGCAACCCCGGCACGTTGGGGCAGCGCTGGCGATGAATGACAATTCCCTTGCCGGGTGACAGGTATCCCATGATGGGGTCCCCGGGGATGGGATGACAGCAGGCGGCGTAGGTGATGGCGCTGCCTTCGGTGCCGCCAATGGTCAGTGATGTGACCGCATCATCCTCACTGCGATGGCGCTGGGTCAGCGGCAGCAACTTGTGCGCCGCCACCTTGGCCAGCATGTCACCGCGTGCAATACGGATCAGCAGATCCTCGAGCCGTTCCAGGCCAAGCTTGGACAAGTAGCGCTCCACACGCCGCTGCGAGATCTTCTCCAGTGATGAACCGCGTCGTTGCAATGCCTGATCGAGCAGACGATCGCCGATGGCGACCGAATCGGCCTGCTCGAGATTTTTCAGATGCGAACGGATGGCCGTGCGCGCCTTGGAGGTGACCACGAACTCCAACCACTCCGATTGCGGCGTGGCGCCGTCCTCGGTCAGGATCTCGACCATCTGACCGTTCTCCAGGCGGGTACTCAATGGCATTCGGCGCTTGTCGATGCGTGCGCCGACGGCCTGGTTGCCGACATCGGTGTGAATGGCATAGGCGAAATCCAGTGCCGTCGACTCGGCCTTGAGGTCGATGATCTTGCCGCGCGGTGTGAATACGAAGATTTCGTCGGGAAACAGTTCGGACTTGGCCGTGTCCATGAACTCCGAGGCATCCGGCGAACGATACTGGGTATCGACCAGCTTGAGCAGCCATTCGCGCGCCCGCACCGCGGTCGAGCGGTCCGGGGCCGCCTTGTACAGCCAATGCGCCGCCGCCCCTTTCTCAGCCACCAGATCCATCTCCTCAGTGCGGATCTGCAACTCGACCGGCACCTGGAAACTGGAGTTGAGCACCGTATGCAGGGACTGGTAACCATTGGGTTTGGGCAAGGCGATGTAATCCTTGAAACTGCCCGGCTTGGGCTGGTAGAGACTGTGAGCCACGCCCAGTGCCTGGTAGCAATGCGGTTCGGAGTGAGTGATGATGCGGAAGGCGAACAGGTCTGTGACTTCCTTGTATGACAGACTCTTGTCACGCATCTTGCAGTAGATGCTGTAGGGGGTCTTGGTCCGCCCCTCCACCCGACATGGAATGCCCGACTCGCTGAGCCGTTTCTTCAGTTCAGCGCTGATACCGTCGATGATTTCCTGGCGATTGCCGCCGAGCTTGGCCACCCGCCGGCTGATCACCTGGTGGCGGTTGGGGTAAAGATTGGCGAAACCGAGCTCCTCGAGCTCTTCCTTGAGTGCGTTCATGCCCAGACGCTCGGCGATCGGCGCGTAGATGTCGAGGGTTTCAGACGAGATGCGCCGCCGGGCATCGTTCGACATGTGGGCGATGGTACGCATGTTGTGCAAGCGGTCCGCCAGCTTGATGAAAATCACCCGCAAGTCCCGGCTCATGGCCAGCAACAACTTGCGAAAGCTTTCCGCGTCGGCCTCACGGCGGGTG
>PWWM01000063.1 GCA_003561495.1 Gammaproteobacteria bacterium | reverse complement strand
TGGCCAAAATCAGGTGTCGGCTGACCAAACTTGCGCTTGAAGATCCGATCGGCCAGCCGATGGCCCCTGTGCACCTCGGTAATCAGGATGAATGGTTCCAGGCGCGAATCGATGGCGGCAACGGGATCGGGCATGACGGCTCTGCTTCAGAAAAAAAAGGATTCTAAACCGAAAATCAGGCAGGCATGACTTCAGGGACATTGACCCCAGCCGCGGGGCCATCTAGTCTATAGTGCACTCGATTTTCATTCTGAACCCACGTCGTTCTCAGACATAAGGAATGCTCCAATGAGCTTGCGCGTCACCCTGGAATTTACCGAAAACGACCTCGAACACTTCCGCAAGCGGGCCAAGATGGCCATGGAAAGTGCCGAGGAACAATCCCGTGAGACCATCATCAAGGCAGCCCGTGAGCTGCTCGACCAGGTCAATGAAAGGGTCGAGTCCGACTACATTCGCTCCCGGCTCGGTCAGCTCCAGATCCTCATCGACATGCTCGAGGACGAGGGCTGGGGAATGCAGGAGGTCGGCCAGAGAAGGGTGCTTTCCGCCCTGGCCTATTTCAACAATCCCGATGACCTCATTCCCGATGACATTCCCGGAATCGGCTTTCTGGACGATGCCATCATGGTCGAGCTGCTGTGCCGTGAACTCAAGCCGGAGATTGATGCCTACCGTGATTTCGTCGAATATCGCAAGGCCACCGCCAAGCGAATGGGCGTCGAACCCTCTGAACTCAATCGAAGCGACTTCCTGAAGAATCGGGAACACGCCCTGCTGGCGCGCATGCGCCGGCGACGTCGTGGTGGCGGCGGCGGCCGACGGTCCAAGTCACCGTTCTCGCTGTTCTAGGAATCCTATGAACAGAGGCTCACTGGCCTGAGCATTTCCAGGTGCGGGATGCCGTCCTCCGGGTATGGCCCCCGCACCGTTTCAAAACCCAGGCTGGCATAGAACCGCTCCAGATGTTGTTGCGCGGAAATTCGTATGGCCTGGCCTGGAAAATGCTGTTCGGTCACGCGCAGGCTCTGCTCCATCAGCGCCCGCCCCAGGCCCTTGCCCCTGCCGGTCGCGGTGGTCAGCACCCGGCCGATGGAGGGTTCAGCAAACCGCTGACCCGGCGCCAGAACGCGCGCGTAAGCAAGCACTTCACCGCTGTCGGTTGAGCCCGTGACGTGAATGCCTTCGTCATCCAGACCATCAACATCCTGGTAAGGACAATCCTGCTCGACCACGAACACCGCCACGCGGGCCTGAAGAATCGCATATAGTTGGTCGCGCGAAAGCGCCTGGTACGGCAAAGCCTGCCAATTGACCTTTTGCTGATTCAAACCGGTTACCAACCTTTTTCGATGAACTCCAGACTGCATCATATCCGCCTTGTCGCCGGATTCGAAATCCGATCGGCTGCGTTTCCGGATCCAGAACGCAGAACCTTGAACCGGGCAGACTGCCAAACGCTGGCCGGCGCTCTGGCAGATGACCTGGCACGGATTGCGCCGGAGGCGGCCGATGGACTGCTGGTGGTTGGCGGCGGACTACTGGAGCCGGGTGAGCTGCTCAGGCCCGGATTTGGCGCCTGGCAGGCGCTTGAGGATCTGGCCGATCCCGTCATCCGCGAGCAAGATGGCCTGGGCCAGGTGCTGGCCATCGGCGCCCACCAGGGGCGTATGCCTGATGCCCGCCTGCATCCGCCCGCACACATGCCGCAGGGATCCATGCTTGCCCTGCCGATGTTGCTGATCGTCGAACCATCGGGTGCTGATTCGCTCACGACCAGACTGGAATCAGAGTTGATGGAGCGCGGCGGCATTCAGCCGCCGGCACGCGCCATTCTCGCCGAACGAACCGGCCTGGACACCGCCCACGGACAGTTTTTGACCCTGGCTGACCAAATGGCCTTGCACCAGATTCAGCTTGATACCGCCGGTTTTGGCGCCTTCTGGCCACCGGTCGAGCATGCGTTACTGGCAGACGATGAGGAAGCGACATTCGAATTACCCGGTCCCCTGAATGTGACCTGGACACCGGAGGACAAAGTGATGAACCTGGATTTTGTCACCTTTGACCAGGCGGCACGCTCCCCCTCGGACTACGCGCTGTGGGTTCGCGCCTATCGCTCCGTGGGTGCACTTTTGGACAATCACGGCATTGTCTGGCGCGCCAACTCCGAACTGCAGCATGACGACCAGCGTGACTGCCTGATCGAAGATGCAGGCGCCAATGATGCCGCCGAGGGCGTGACCGAACAGGTTCAACCCGATTGCGGCCTGATTGCCTGGACCGTGGTTGAAAAGGGTCGGCAGCAAAACATCTATCCCCTGTCCGGGCGTGGCTTCAGCCTGCTGAGCCAGGCCTTTCGCAAGGATCCGCGCTGCACGCCGGAACGACGCGGCAAGATGCACTACGATACTGACACTGGTACCCTGCGCCCTGCCCCATGAGCCCGAAAAAATACGACAACAACCCCATGGCCTACGTGGATCGCTCACCGATTCACGGTCGTGGCCTGTTCGCCCGTTGCGACATCGAGCCCGATGAGTACATCGGCAGCTATGAAGGTCCATCGACCCAGACCGACGGCATGCACGTACTGTGGTTGTGGAACGAGGAGCACGAGCGCTGGGAAGGCATCGACGGCGACAACGAGATGCGCTTTCTCAATCACGACGCTGACCCCAACGCCGACTGGTGGGGTAATGACTTGTACGCCATCCGACCCATTGCCCGCGGTGAGGAAATCACCTTCGACTACGGTTGGGACGAAGAAGAATGAGAGGACTTCCGATGAAGACACAGACCCCGATACTGCTGACGACATTTTTTGTATCCCTGGTTCTAATGCTGACCGGCTGCTCACCGGCGCCTGACGACACCGAACAGCCGGTGACCGAGCCACAAGCCCAGGCCGACCTGGTGCTGACCGGCGGCACGGTGATCAGCGTCGATGACGAAATAGGCCAGGCCGAGGCGGTGGCCATTCGGGATGGTCGCATTCTGGCCGTGGGCAGCGCCGCGGAGATCGAGCTGATGATCGGCAATGACACCGAAGTCATCGACCTGGCCGGGCGAACCCTCATTCCCGGATTCATCGAGGGTCACGGTCATTTTCTCGGCCTGGGCAATGCACGCATGATCCTGGATCTGCGCCCGGCCACCTCTTTCGATGAGATCGTCGAGCAGGTCGCCGAAGCCGTGGCTGACGCCGAGCCCGGGACCTGGATTCTTGGACGCGGCTGGCACCAGGAACGCTGGGATCCGGCCCCCGAAGTCGCATTCGACGGTGTACCGCCCCATCACGCATTAAGCGAAGTCAGTCCAGACAACCCGGTACTGCTGACCCATGCCAGTGGCCATGCCTCGTTTGCCAATGCCGCCGCCCTGGCCGCAGCCGGCATCGATGCCGACACTGAAGACCCCGAAGGTGGCGTCATCGTGCGCGACGATGAAGGCCAGCCCACCGGATTTCTGCGCCAGGCCGCCCAGCTCGCGGTTCGCCGGGCCCACGGCGAGGCCGAGCAGGCCATGAGCGACGAGGAACGCCAGGCGCTGTTCGAACGCCAGGTCGAACTGGCCGGCACCGAGGCATTGGCCCACGGGGTCACCTCTTTCCATGACCAGGGTTCGAGCTTTTCCGACATCGACGGATTCAGACGACTTGCCGAACAAGGAAATCTGCCGGTTCGCCTGCACGTAGCCGTGCGCGGCGAGTCCAATGCCGATATGGACCGCAAGCTGCCCGACTACCGCATGGTCGGCCATGGCGGGCATTTCCTGACCGTGCGCGCCATCAAGCGCCAGATCGACGGTGCCCTGGGCACCCACGGCGCCTGGTTGCTGGAGCCCTACAGCGACAAGCCCGACACTGCCGGTCTGCCGCAAACGCCTGTCGATGATTTGCGCGAAACTGCCGAAATTGCCCTGCGCCACGGTTTCCAGCTCAACACCCACGCCATCGGAGATCGCGGCAACCGCGAAACGCTGGATTTGTACGAGGCATTGTTCGCTGAACATGATGAAACCGACTTGCGCTGGCGCATCGAGCATGCCCAAAACCTGCACCCCGACGAGGTGCCACGCTTTGCCGAACTGGGCGTGATCGCTTCCATGCAAGGCATTCACGCCACTTCCGATGGTCCCTGGGTGCCGCAGCGCCTGGGCACTGAACGCGCCCGCGAACGGGCCTACGTGTGGCGCTCACTGCTCGATGCCGGCGCCACCATTTGCAACGGCACCGATGTGCCGGTCGAGCCGATCTCGCCGATCGCGTCCTACCACGCCTCGGTCACCCGGCTGATGGATCACGGTGAGTATTTCTTCCCGGAACAATCCATGAATCGCATGGAGGCACTGAAGTCCTACACCATCGACTGCGCCCGCGCGGTGTTCGACGAAGACCTGCTCGGTAGCATCACGCCCGGCAAGCTTGCTGACCTGGTCGTGCTCGATCGAAACATTCTCACCATTGATGACGATGAACTGGCCGCCACCGAGGTGGACATGACCCTTCTCGGTGGCCAGGTGGTTCATGTTCGTGAATAAGCCCCGGCGGTGAACGCCCCTCGCCCCGAAAACTCCCGTCGTCCGCGAGGATGGATGGTGGTGCTCGGCGCCATGCTGACCATGCTTCTGGTCAGCATCGGGTGGGTGAAATGGACCGACCGCCACCCGGAACATGAACGCCAATTGCGCGAGCAGGTCCACGATTTCCTGCTCGCGCACTTTCCCGAACAGATGACCCTGCCCGACGAATTGCTGGGCTGGATTCCGCGCTCGGATCGGTTTCCCGAGGAGCGCCCACCCGATGTAATTCTCCTGCATGGCCTGGATGAACCCGGCGGCATCTGGGATGAACTGGTGCCGGCCCTGGATGAGGTCGGCTTCAATGCCTGGGAATTTCGCTATCCCAATGACCAGGCCATCGACCGCAGCGCCGATCTGCTGGCCGAATACTGGACTGAACTGGATTTCAATCATCCCCCGGTCCTGATCGGACACAGCATGGGCGGGCTGGTCATCCGGGATTTCATCACTCGTCACCTGTCTAATGACAAAGACGTCGACTTCCCGACCCCATCAGTGCACGCTGTCATCCTGGTTGCCACGCCTAATCAGGGTTCGGACTGGGCGCGCTTGCGCGCCTGGCTGGAGGTGCGTGAGTGGATCGCCGACATCCGGGCTGAACGCTTCTCGTTGTTTGCCGGGCTTCGCGATGGCACCGGGGCCGCCAAGATCGATCTTCGCCCCGACAGCCAGTTCCTGGCCGAACTCAATCAGCGAGACTGGCCCGAAGACATTCCGATCCGCATCATCGGCGGTCAGCTCAGTGAACCCACCGCCGGCATGATTGCCGGCGTCGACGCGCTGGCGGGTGACCTGGACGCTCCCGAACTGGCCGACGAGCTCGAACAGATGTGGTCGCAACTGGGCGAGGATCTGGGCGACGGCGTGGTCCCGGTCGAATCCCTGCACCTGCCCGAAGCCCCCGAGCCGGTCATCGTCCCCGCCTCCCACCGCGGCCTGCTGGTCACCCTGCCCCTGACCGAAACCGAACCGCCAGCCATTGACATCATCGTCGAATGGTTGCAGGAATTCCAGGGATCCACTGACCAACCTTGATGGCGCCGTCCGAAAAGTTCACCACAAAGTCTTCAGTCCCGTTGCCGGGCCCGCTGTCGCGGTGCAAACAGGATGGGGGGTTGGAGAAGATTGAAAGTCTGATGGTGGCTTCGTTCAAGCTCCATCATCAACCAACTCCCAACCGTCAAGCGACGAGTGGGCTTGACCGGGGCCGGGCTCGAGGTGACGGAAGTGGGCAGGGACTTTCCGTTCTTCGACCACCCGAGAGCCCCACTAAAGGCAATCCCGTATCCATTCGATCAAACGCAATTCGGTCGGCACCAGAACGCCCCTGAACTCAAAGAATCGACCAGGCCGTTCACCTCGAGCGCGGCACCGGGCAAGGCGACTCGGCGCCCCGACCCATAAACTCCAGCCTGAACCGGACAGACCCCAAAGATTCCATCAAACCCCATCGGTGTCTTGATTTGGGTTGGGGCACACGAACGAGCCGGTGGGGGAAGGTTCAATGTTGAACGTCGGAGATGCAACCGCCGCCTACAGGAAAAATGCCAGCAACACCACTCCGAGAATGATTCGGTAGGCCACAAAGGGTTGCATGCCGATGCGTCGGATAAAGGCCAGGAAGTAGTGGATGCAGGCATAGGTGCTGATGGCCGAGACGACCAGGCCGATCAGCAGCACCGGCCAGTCAGCCGTGACACCCTCAGCAAGCAGGTCGCGGGTGCCCAGCACAGCGGCCGCGGCGATGATGGGGATCGACAGCAGAAACGAAAAACGCGCCGCAGCCTCACGACTCATGCCGAGAAACAGGCCCGCGGTGATGGTAATACCCGATCGCGAGGTCCCCGGAATCAGGGCCAGCACCTGGGCGAAGCCGATCACCAGCACATCCTTCAGGCCCAGCGAGTATTCGTCACGCTGGCCACGTCCGCGCCAGTCGGCCAGGCCCAGCAGAATGCCGAAACCGATCAGGGCGCTGCCCATGATCAGCGGACTGCGCAAGGCTTCCTCGGCGTAGTCCTTGAGCAACAAGCCGAAGAACCCGGCCGGAATGGTGCCGATGATGATCCACCAGGCCAGCCGGGAATCACCGCTGGCCTGGGCGCCCCGCAGGCTGGCCAGCCAGTCGCGCGTCATGGTGATCAGTTCATGACGAAAGTAGAACACCACCGCCATCAGGGAGCCGGCATGCAGAATGATGTCGAAATCCAGTCCCTGGTACTCGCGTCCGGCAAACACCGAGTACAGCACCAGGTGGGCCTGGCTGGAGACGGGGAGAAATTCGGTCAGGCCCTGAATGAGGGCCAGAATGACGGCTTCGATCCAATCCATCGCGGCATTGTACGGGAGCCGACCATTGAATTTGGGTACACTGCCTGCCATGAAAATCGCAAGCTGGAATGTCAATTCGCTCAAGGTCCGCCTGGAGCAGGTGCTGGAGTGGCTGGATCATCAGCGCCCGGATGCGCTCGGACTGCAGGAAACCAAACTGACCGACGATCGCTTCCCTTCCGACGCGTTTGCCGAGCTGGGTTATCACGTCGGTTTTGCCGGCCAGCCGACTTACAACGGCGTGGCCCTGATCGCATCCTCGGCGCTCGGCGACCCGGTCACCGAGATCCCTGATTACCCGGATGAGCAAAAGCGGGTCATCGCGGCGACGGTCGACGGTGTTCGGGTGATCAACCTGTACGTAGTCAACGGCAAGGCGGTCGGCACCGACAAGTACCAATACAAGCTCGACTGGCTTCAGGCCGTGACCGCGTGGGTCGAGGCCGAGTTACGCGAACACGAGAAACTGGTGGTGATGGGTGATTTCAACATCGCCCCGGATGATCGCGACGTGCACGACCCCGAAGCCTGGCACGAGAAGATCCTGTGCTCGACCCCGGAACGCGAGGCCTACCAGCGCATGCTCGATCTGGGTCTGCACGACACGTTTCGGCTGTTCGACCAGCCCGAGAAGACCTATTCCTGGTGGGACTACCGCGCCGCCGCCTTCCGCCGCGGCATGGGGCTGCGCATCGACCTGGTGCTGTGCTCGGAGGCCTTGCGCGAATCCTGCACGACCAGCTATGTCGACAAGGAACCGCGCAGGCTCGAGCGCCCTTCCGACCATGCGCCGGTGGTGGCGGAATTCGATCTGGCCTGAAATCAGGCGCTCATCAACCCCTGCACACCGCCCTCGAGGTTGTAGACCTGGGCAAAGCCCTGCTTGCGGTAATGCTCGGCCACCGCCTGACTGGAAACCCCCATGGCGCAGACGAAGACCAGAGGCAGATTCCGGTCGGCGTCCTTGAGCTCGGCCATCAGTTCGGCATCCAGCGGCCGGGCGAATTCCAGTGGCTGAGACTGGCGGTCGGTTTCATTGCGGGTGTCGACCACCAGCAGACGTTCTCCCGAGTTGAGACGCTCCTGCAAGGTCGCCGGCGTCATGGACTGAACCGGCGCCGGGGCACCGGGCAGATCCAGGGTCAACCCTTCGCCCTGAACCGTCTCGGTCCAGTCGATACGCGCACCGCGGGCACGCTGAGCCGAGGCCAGATCGAACAACACCCGGATGCCGGCACTTTCACTCTCGATTTCATGGCCCTGGCGCGGACCGATGTTGAACTGCGCCTCCCAGTTCGGACCAATGGAAAAATGCAGGTACTGGTCCGGATAAGCATCCATGAACTCACGGATCTTGTCGGCGGCCTTGTCCGAAATCTCGATCTCGGGCGGCGTACGATCAGGCTTTTGAAGCCCCAGCATTTCATGCAATTCGCCGGCATTGAACATTTCAGTGACAATGTCACAGCCACCGACCAGCTCGCCCTTGATGTAGAGCTGCGGAATGGTCGGCCAATTACCGAAGACCTTGATACCCTCGCGAATCGACTCGTCCTCGAGCACGTTGAAGGATGCGTAATCACCATCCAGCAGGCTATCCAGCATGCCAGCCGTCTTGGCCGAAAACCCGCACTGGGGCATCTTCGGCGTGCCTTTCATGTACAACACGATATCGTGGGAAGCCACTTGGGTTTCAATTCGCTCGCGCACTGCAGGGTCAAGAGTCATGGCATTTAATCCGGAGTAAGTTGGTCCTGATTCTACATGGTGGGGGTGTTGAACCGGAGGTTCAAGGAAAGGAAGGTAAAAGGTGAAAGGTGAAAGGGCGAAAGGGTTAATGGGTTAATGGGTTAATGGGCAAACGGGCGAAGGGTTAAGAGGTTAAGAGGTTAAGAGGTTAGGGGTTTTCCTTAAACCTTAAACCTTGAGGCTTTCCCTGAACCCTGAACCCTGAACCCTGAACCCTGAACCCTGACCCGGAAACCGGAAACCGGAAACCGGAAACCGTTATCATCTCCGTTATGAAACCACCCTTCCAAACCGCAACCCGCGTCCATGACGTTCGCTACGAGATCCGTGGTGCGCTGGCGCGGCGGGCACGGGAGCTGGAGCAGCAAGGCAATGATGTCCTGCAGCTCAATATCGGCAATCCCGGCGCCTTTGGCCTGCGCACGCCCGAAACCATGCGACGAGCCGTGGTGCGCAATCTCAAGCACAGCGAGGCCTATGGCCCACAGACGGGCATCTTCCCGGCCCGCGAAGCCGTGGCCATGCAGTTCCAGGCCCGCGGCATGACCGAGACCCGTTTCGATCAGGTCATGATCGGCAACGGCGTGTCCGAACTGGTGGACCTGGTGCTGCGCTCGCTGCTCGAGCCCGGCGATCAGGTGCTGGTGCCGGCGCCCGACTATCCGCTGTGGACGGCGGCCGTGGTGCTCAACGGTGGCAAGGCAGTTCATTACCCCTGCCCTGCCGAAAATGATTTCATTCCCGACCCTGAGCAGGTTCGCCGACTGATCACCTCGAAAACCCGCGCTCTGGTGGTCATCAACCCCAACAACCCGACCGGCGCGGTCTACCCGGAATCGGTGCTTCAGGAGCTGGCTGATCTGGCTGCCGAGCATGACCTGATCCTGTTTTCCGACGAGATCTACGATGCCATTTGCTTCGACGAGGCGCGTTTCGTACCGATGGCGCCGTTGGCCGAGGACACTTTGTGCGTGACCTTCGGTGGCCTGTCCAAGGTTTACCGCGCCTGTGGTTGGCGGGTCGGCTGGATGGTCTTTACCGGTGCACTGGATCGCGCACAGGACTACATGCTGGCCGTCGAGAAGCTGGCCGCCTTGCGACTGTCGGCCAATGTACCCGGTCAATGGGCGGTACAGACCGCGTTGGGCGGATACCAGTCGATTGCCGACCTGGTCGCCCGCGGCGGACGCCTGCATGAATCACGCCAGGCGGTCATCGATGCCATCGAGCGCAGTCGGTTCCTGGAGATGGTCCGACCCATGGGTGCAATGTATGCCTTCCCCTCGGTGCGCGCCGATGTGATGCCCGACTTCGACGACCACCGCTTTGCCGCCGAACTGCTCGAACAGAAACATATCCTGATCGTTCCCGGATCGAGCTTCAATATCGAGGCTCGCAACCACTTCCGCATCACCCTGCTGCCGGAAGCCGAGGACCTGGAACGCGCCTTTCGGCGTATCGACGACCTGCTCGAGGAACTGGCCGAGGAACCTGAACGCGTCCGCCTGGCGCAATGAGCACAGAATCCATGAACGAAAACCCGTTGCTGGCCGACGGCCTGCCCCGCTTTGGCGCGATTGAGCCCAATCATGCCGTCGAAGCCATCGAGACCCGACTGGCCGAGTATCGCGCCGTCATCAAGCACATCGAAGCGCTGGGCGACGGTGTCGGTTATGCCGATGTGGTCGAGGCCGAAACCCTGGCTGACAACGCCTTGTCGCGGGCCTGGTCAACCGTTGGCCATTTGCATGCCGTCAACAACACCGATGACTGGCGAAGCGCCTACCAAACCTGCCTGGAGCGACTGACCCGTTTTCACACCGAACGAGGTCAGAACGTCGCACTGTGCGGGGCTTACAAAACGCTGTCGAGTCGCGCGGACCTGAATAAGCAACCAGCAGCAGTCCAGGCCACGATCGAGCACGAACTGCGCGATTTCCACCTCTCGGGCGTGGACCTTCCCAAGGGCAAGCGCCAACGCTTTGCCGAGATCAGCCTCAGGCTTTCCGAACTGGGTAACCGTTTCGGCAACCAGGTCATCGACGCCACCGAAGCCTACAGTGAATCGTTCGACCAGGCCGAACAACTGGCCGGCCTGCCCGACAGCGAACTCGAACAACTGGCCGGACTGGCCCGCCAGGCCGGAAAACAAGGTTGGCTGGCCAACCTCTCCTACCCGGCCTATCGCGCCATCATCACCTATGCCGATGACCGCCAGTTGCGTGAGCGCTTCTATGTCGCCTATGTCACCCGGGCCTCGGAGACCGGACCCCAGGGCGGGCAATTCGACAATCTGCCGCTGGTCAACGAAATGCTCTCGCTTCGCCACGAGCAGGCTCGCCTGCTCGGTCTTGACCACCATGCAGCGGTCCGACTGGTTACGCGCATGGCCGACTCGGTCGAACAAGTAGAGGGATTTCTTCGCGACCTGGTCCGACGGGCCCGGCCCACCGGTCAGCAGCAGATGGTCGAACTGGAAGCATTCGCCGCCGACCTGGGCGCGCCGGCGCCACTTGAACCCTGGGATATCGCCTACTACGCCGAGAAGTTGCGCGAGAAAACCCTGGGCATCAACCAGGAAAGGTTGAAACCCTGGTTCGAGCTGGAACGCTGTTTCCAAGGTCTGTTCACGGTTGCCGGTGAACTGTTCGGACTGGGATTCGAACGCGACGATTCGGTCGAGACCTGGCATCCCGACGTGCGCTACTTTCACGTCACCGATCAGCATGGACGGGCCGTGGCCGGCATGTACCTGGACCTGTATGCCCGCGCGCGCAAGTCTGGTGGCGCCTGGATGGATGTCTGCCGGTCACGCATGCGCATTGCCGAAACCGAGCAACCACCTGTCGCCTACCTGACCTGCAACTTCGCGCCACCCGCCGAAGGTCGCCCAAGCCTGCTCACGCATGATGACCTGGTGACCCTGTTCCACGAATTCGGTCACTGCCTGCATCACTTGGTGACCCGGGTCGATCTACCCAATGTCGGCGGCATCAGCGGCGTGGAATGGGATGCGGTGGAACTGCCCAGCCAGTTGCTCGAAGGCTGGGCCTGGGAACGCGTCTCGCTGGATCGCTTCGCCCGTCATGTGGACACCGGCGAACCGCTGCCGGATGACTTGCTGGAAGGCTTGCGCGCCGATCGGCGTTTCCAGGGGGCCATGGCCCTGCTCCGCCAGGCGGAATTCGCCCTGACTGATCTTGTCCTGCACAGCCAGCCCGGCGCCGACCCGATTCAAGTCATGCGCGAGATCCACGACCAGGTCGCCGTCGTGCCCATGCCGGATTACAACCGCTACCTGATGAGCTTTTCTCACCTGTTCGATGGCGGCTACGCGGCCGGCTATTACAGTTACCTATGGGCCGAACGCCTGGCCCGCGATGCCTTCGAACTGTTTCTCGACCAGGGCCTGTTCGACCGCAATGCCGGCGAACG
Source organism: Gammaproteobacteria bacterium (assembly GCA_003561495.1). Classification (GTDB taxonomy): domain Bacteria; phylum Pseudomonadota; class Gammaproteobacteria; order Xanthomonadales; family Wenzhouxiangellaceae; genus Wenzhouxiangella. The sequence continues at coordinate 6,976 of PWWM01000063.1, read as the reverse complement.
CCTGGCCCACGAAATCCTCGAAGTCGGCTCCAGCCGCCCAATGGCCGAATCCTGGCAGGCCTTCCGCGGGCGCGAGGCCAGGCTTGAACCCTTGCTGGAGGCCTACGGCGTCTGAGGCTTTGGGGGCGGGGCGACGAGTCGCTTTGCCCGGGATTGGGGCGGGACGACGAGCGGCCTTGCCCGGTCAGGCCGTGGGCCGTCGGATGCCACCCGATGCTTCTCCAAACTCCCACCCAGGACAACGCCAAATCCTTTTAAACGCCCCGGTTCACATGTCATGAGCTTGAACAGTCGACTAAGGAACCAAAAAACGTCCGCAGGCCTGGAAGGTCTGATCATTGAGCTGCATGCTGACGGTGACCGGCAAGACCCAGCCGATCATGGTGTCCCGGCAAGGTTCATCGATGAAATCAACACGCGCTTCATTGCCGGGTGCTTTCGCGATCAATCCGGCCTGGTCAGGCAGAATTTCGACTTCTGCAAGCTCAAGTTCCAGCGAGCCGTAATCCAGGGTCAGGTAGACCACGGGATCGGTATCGCCGATCAGTTCCAGCACCCAGCCGGGCTCGTTGCCGAAGGCGCGAAAGCGCACCCCGCGCTCCATGGCCCGTGTCCACGGCGAAAGATGGCGGCTCGCCCGGCACTCCACGGTATCGGCATCCGGCAAGGTCAGCGTGGCCTGACGGGTCGTCTTGGCCCAGAATTCATGATCCACATCCAGGTAGCGGACGCCGGAAGCGGCCTCGACAGCATCCAGTGTCCGCACATCCCATGGCAAGGACAGGATCACCCTATCCGGGTCAGGGAATCGAGCATCGACAGCCACATCGCCACAACGATAACTGAACCAGCGCTCCGGATCGATCAGAATGTCCTCGCTGCCTTCTACGGCTGTCAAACGAATGGGCTCCAACTCACCCACAGGCGCGACAAGACCGACATCGGCTGAAAAACGGGGACTGCCGTCTGCCGTGTACAGCGTCAGACTGAGCAGATGCTGACTGTCAGCCCGCCAATGCCTGGGTTCGACCTCAAGTTCAAACTGATAGGGCTGCGCCCCCAGATCCTCGAGAACTTCAGCGGCGATTACCTGCTCACGGTCTTCGTCGATGACTTCGATCTCCAGCCAGGAGCCTTCCGGCAAAATGATGCGCTCCTGGTAAAAGGCTTCGCCGGCGATCTGCACCGGCGCGGCTTGTTCTTCAACCGGTTCGACCTCTTCTACCAATTCGGCCTCCTCGGGCGCGGGACTGCAGGCGGTGAGGAGGAGGGCTGCAAACGGCAGCGACTTTGCAAGTGCCTTGAACATTACGATCTCCGTGGCTATGACTGGATTCGGTTTCAGGTTCCAGGTTTCAGGTTTAAGGTTTAAGGTTTAAGGTTTAAGGGTTCAGGGTTCAGGAAAAACCTTTGGCCCATTAGCCCATTAGCCCATTAGCCCCTTTTACCTCTCACCTTTCACCTTTCACCTTCTATCCCTGCAACTCCGGCAAGTCCCGATAATGCTCCAACGCCTCCGGATTGGCCAGGGCCGAGGTGTTCTTGACCGCTCGTCCGTGAATCACGTCGCGGACGGCCAGTTCGGTTATCTTGCCCGAAACCGTGCGTGGAATGTCGGGCACGGCGATGATTTTTGCCGGCACGTGACGCGGGGTGGTGTTGGCGCGGATGGTCTTGCGGATGCGATCGCGTAGTTCATCGTCCAGCTCGATTCCTTCGCGCAGGCGCACGAACAGCACCACGCGGACATCGTCCTCAAAGTCCTGGCCGACACAGATCGACTCGATCACCTCGTCGAGCTTCTCGACCTGACGGTAGATCTCGGCGGTGCCGATGCGCACGCCGCCCGGATTGAGCGTGGCATCCGAGCGCCCATAGATGATCACCCCGCCCCGCTCGGTCATGCGGGCATAGTCGCCGTGGCTCCAGATTCCCGGGTGGGTCTCGAAGTAAGCGGCCTTGTACTTGGCGCCGTCCGGGTCGTTCCAGAACCCGATGGGCATACAAGGAAACGGCTGCGAGCAGGTCAACTCACCGGTTTCGGTGGCCAGTACTTCACCGTCGTCATTGCGAATCTCGACCTTCATGCCCAGGCCGCGACATTGCAACTCGCCCTTGTAGACCGGCAGCAGGGGGTTGCCGAGGGCAAAGCACGACACGATATCGGTGCCGCCGGAAATCGAGCTCAACTGGACATCGGCCTTGATGTCGCGGTAGACATAATCGAACGACTCCGGCAACAGCGGCGAACCGGTCGACAGGATGGCCTTGAGATCATCAAGCTGATGGGTCTCAGCCGGTTTGATGCCGGCCTTGTCGCAGGCGGCGATCCACTTGGCGCTGGTTCCGAACACGCTGATGCCGACTTCCTCGGCCAGGTCCCAAAGCACGTTGCCATCGGGATGAAACGGTGAGCCATCGTAAAGCACCACGGTCGAGCCCACCGCCAGACCCGAAACCAGCCAGTTCCACATCATCCAGCCGCAGGTGGTGAAGTAGAACAGCGTGTCGTCACGATGGAGATCGGTGTGCAGCATCAACTCCTTCAGATGCTGCAACAGGGTCCCGCCGGCACCGTGCACAATGCACTTGGGCACACCGGTGGTGCCGGATGAATAGAGGATGTAGAGCGGATGATCGAACGGCAGCGCGGCAAACTCGATCTCGCCCCCGTGATTGGCCGTGAACTCATCCCAGCCAATCGCCTTGTCAATCGCCGACAAGTCCATGTCTTCGGCCACGAAGGGCACGACCACGGCTTGCTCGATCGAGGGCATTTTTTCCACGAGTTTGGCCAGCCGTTCCAGGCAGTCGAAGGTCTTGCCGTTGTAGCGATAGGCCGCCGCAGCAATCAGCACCTTGGGCTCGATCTGTCCAAAACGATCGAGCACACCTTGCACGCCGAAATCCGGTGAACACGACGACCACACCGCGCCGATGGAAGCCGCGGCCAGCATGGCGATCACGGTTTCCGGAACATTGGGCAGGTAGCCGGCCACCCGGTCGCCCTGCTCCACTCCGGCCTCGCGCAATGCCCGGGCCATGCGAGCAACCTGCTCATACAACTCGGCATGACTGATATGGCGCAGCGACCCATCCTCGCCGGCAAAGATCAGGGCGGTGCGATCGTCCCTGAATTTCAGCAGGTTCTCGGCAAAGTTCAACCTTGCATCCGGAAACCAGCGGGTACCGGGCATGGCCGGCCAGTTCTCGGTGACTCGCTCGCCATTCTTGTCGCCGACCACCTGACAGTAATCCCATACCGCATTCCAGAATGTCTCGGGTTCGTTGATCGAGAATTGATACAACGTCTCCCAGTCACGCACCTCCGAATCGTGCTTTTCGACCACGTGGCCAATGAAATGATTCATGTGTGTGCCGGCCACGCGCTCCGGCGACGGCTGCCAAAGGGGTTTGTTCATGTTCTGCCTTTATTTCGACCTGACTGATCCAGCACCCAAGGGTAACCAATTGCCTGCACGCACGTCACCTGTACTTCGGTTCATGGTGTCCGGGCCTTTCCTCCTTACTGCCGCTTCGTTGGAGTCTCGCGCATAAAAAGTCGATAGAGCAACGGAATCACGAACAAGGTCAGCAAGGCCGACACCGTCAGTCCCCAGACCAGAGTCACGGCCACCGGACCCCAAAGCAGGGAACGACCGCCCAGGCCCAGAGCCAGAGACAGCAATCCGGCGATGGTGGTGGCGGTGGTCATCAGGATGGGAACGACCCGCCGGCGTGCGGCATAAATGGTGGCATAGAGTGGGCGCATGCCGGCGGCCAGGCGCTGATTGGCGGCATCGATGAGCACGATGGCGGCATTGACCGCGATACCGGCCAGGGCGATGATGCCGTACATGGTGTACAGACTCAAAGGGTTGTTGGAAATCAGCAGACCGAAAATCACCCCGGTGAAGGCCATCGGCACGGTGATCAGGATCAAAAATGGCTGAAAGTAACTCTTGAACTGAGTGGCCAGGATCAGATAGATCAACCCGATACCCAGCAGGAACAGCACGAACATCGACTCCAGCGATTCCTCGATGTCATCGAGTTCACCGGTGAAATCCAGGTCCGTGCCTGGAAACTCAGCACGGATCTCGTCCCAGGCATCGCGAATGCGCCGATTGACCTCAACGGTGTTGGTCACCGAGCGATCGATATCACCCTCCACGGTGATGGTGCGGCGCAGGTTGTAATGACGAATCACCCCGGGCGCTTCGCCGGTTCGAGCCGTGACCAGTCCGCCCAGATAGCCCAACTGGCCATCCGGCAGCAATATCGGGTCATCGAGAACGGCGCCCGGATCCACCGGTCGATCCCGCTCGGCCTGGACGCGCAGCTCATAACGATCGCCGGCCTCGCGGGTAAAGGCCACGATCTCTCCATCGACATGCAGGCGCAGTAGACGGTTGACCATGGCTGGGGTCAAACCTGCCTGCGATAGCGCCTCGCGATCCAGACCAAGGACCAATTCGGAACGTCCCGGTACACGGTCATCGGTAATGTCCCGGGTGCCTGGAATATCAGCGATGCGTTCACGCAGGCGTTCAGTGGCCCGCCGGAGTTCATCGAAATCATCGCTTCTGACCTTGACGTTGATCGGCTGCTGGGTCGGCGGCCCGCCGGCAATCTGGAGAAAAGCAAGTTCGGCATCACCCGGCGTGGCCAGTACCGAATCGCGCATGCCGTCGATGATGGCCTGAACATCCCGCCCGCCATTGGCCGGATTGAGCGAGACCAGCACCTGACCGTACTGGTCTCCGAACAAGGGTTCCACATCGGTAAACTGAACCCCGGCCAGGCTGGTGACGCTGCGCGCTTCGCCGGAGCGCAAGCCCTCACGGACCCGCTGCTCGACCTGCTGGACCTGCCTGAGCGTATCTTCCAGGGCCACATCACCGGGCATGTCCACCTGGACGTAAAACAGGCGAATCGGGTCGAAGGCGAAGAACTCCAGCCTTACCAGACCGCTGAGGGCGGCGACCAGCGCCAGGCCGAAGGCGAGGCCGGCAATCCCCAGGTAGCGCCCGGGCTTGCGCATGACATGGACCAGGGCACGCACGTAACGGGTCCGAAGCTTGCGCGTCATGCGCGTACGTCGACCTGCGTTGGATGGCTCGATCTGGTAGCGCGAATGCACGACCTGGGTGGGCAGGATCCAGAACGCCTGGAGCAGCGAGATCAATAGTCCGACGGTGACCACGAACGGCACGACGAACATGAACGCGCCGACGATGCCCGGCAGCAACATCAGGGGCAGGAAGGCGGCGATGGTGGTCATCACCGAAGCGGTCAATGGAATACCGACTTCACGCAAGGCCGCGATGGCGGACTCCATCGCCGGTTGCCCACGCCGCAACCGGTAATAGATCGCCTCGACCATGACCACCGAGACATCGACCAGCATGCCCAGCACGATGACCACACCCAGCAATACGGTGATATTGAGTGTGAACCCGACCGCAGCCAGCACGGCGAAGGTCCCGGAGATACACAGGATCAATCCGGTCGCGACCAGCACGGCGATGCGCGTGGCCAGAAACAGCCAGCACACCAATAGCACTAGCAACAGACCGACCACGGCATTGTTGCGCATGATGCTGATGGCTTCCCGGGTGGCCACGGTCTGATCATCGGCCAGCACCAGCGCCATGCCTTGATCACGCAAGACCGGATTCTGCCGATCGATGTACTCATTGAGCTCGGCAATCAGCTCCAGCGTGTTGCTACCCGGGCGCTTGTTGACCGAAAGCATCACGGCCGGTCGATCATCGTGACTGATCAATTGCTCCGGGATGCTCGAGCCCATGCGCAGACGGGCGATTTCATCGAAATGCACCGGTTCGTCAGCACCAGGGGGTTGCAGGGTCATATCCGCCAGAGCACGCGGGTCGATGGTACGACCCTCGGCGCGGATCAGCCATTGACCGGTTTCTGTGCGCAAGCGCCCGGCAAAGACATCCTGATACCAGCCGGCTGCCGCATTGGCCAGGTCCAGGGCCGACAAACCCCTGGCTGCCAGCGCGGAAGGATCGAACAGGACCTGCAACTCCGGATCACGCAGTCCCTGCGAAAGCACCTGGTCAACCGCCGAGAATCTTTCGATATCTTCCTTGGTGCGCCGGGCAACGGCGCGCAATCGCTCGTCATCGGCCTGGCCGGTGACCATCACGATGGCAGTTGGAAAACCACTGGACGTGGTGACTTCCAGGATGGTCGGATCGCGCGCCTCGGGCGGCAGCTCCTCGTTGACCATGGCCTGGACTTCACGGCGCAGATCGGAGACCCGTCGCTCGAACTCGCGCTGGGAAATCTCCTCGAAGCGAACCAGGATGTTGGAGACATTTTCGCGGCTGGTCGAGACCACGAAGCGCACATCCTGCAATCGCGCAATCGCTTCTTCGAGGGGGTCGGTGACCAGCCGCTCGACATCCTCGGCCGAGGCGCCCGGCAGTACCGTGGTCATGTTGATCCAGTTGAAGTTGACCTCGGGGTCGCGCTCGCGCGGCATCAACAGAAAGGCCGCAATGCCCATGACCAGCACCACGGCCATGAAGATGTTGGCCAGCGGATGGTTGCTGTAAAGACGCTCGAGCATGGCGAGAGGGAAACCTGGGCAGACTAGTCGAGGCGCACCGAATCACCCGGCCGAACACGTTGACGACCGGAATCGATCAACAAGGTGTCACCAGGCAGGTCGATGGAGAACGGGCGTCCGGCATCAGCGCCCGGCAATTCGATAAAGTCCACGCTCCGGCCATCGTCGGCCAGCACCATCACCCCGAGTTGTCCATCGCGCTGGACAACGAATTCAGCCGGCAGTGCCGGGCGCGGATCCGACCATACCACCCGCCCTTCGCGTCCCGGTGGAGCGCCGTCATCATCAAACTCGAAGCGTGCCTGGCGGGTGCGGCTGCCACGACTGACCACTTCGGACACCCTGGCCAAACCGACCGCCCAGCGCTGTCCGCCC
>PWWM01000050.1 GCA_003561495.1 Gammaproteobacteria bacterium | reverse complement strand
CGGGAATTGATGTCCCTGGCCACGGTCGATAACGTCGAGCAAGTCGAGCCCGGCATGCTCAGTTTCGACTGGCTGTTGCCGGCGCCGCCGGAAAGCGAGGCCGAGGCCCTGGCGATTCGTGATGCGGTTGAACGACTGCCGATGTTTCACGGCACGCTGGTGTCCGAGGACGGTCGTGCCGCCGGCATCTACGTGCCGATCGTTGACAAGAACGAGAGCTATCGGATCTCCACCGAGATCCAGGCGCTGATCGATACCTTGGATTCAGACGACGAGTTCCACATCACCGGCCAGCCGGTCGCCCAGGACACATTCGGTGTCGAGATGTTCCAGCAGATGGCCGTTTCGGCCCCGCTGGCCGGGCTGCTGATCTTTCTGATCATGCTGTATTTCTTCCGCTCGGTACCACTGGTTATCGCGCCGATGATCCTGGCCATGGTCACGGTGATCGCCACCATGGGTCTGCTGATCGGCTTCGGATTCACCGTGCACATCATGAGCTCGATGATTCCGATCTTTCTCATGCCCATCGCCGTGGTCGCCTCGGTGCATGTGCTGTCCGGATTCACCGATCGCTGCCAGGTCGGAGACGATCCACGGCAGGTCATGGCCAATGTCATGCAGAGTCTGTACAAGCCGGTGATCTTCACCGCGCTGACCACCACGGTTGGATTCGCCTCATTGACGCTCACCCCGATTCCACCGGTACAGGTCTTCGGCGCCTTCGTGGCCGTCGGCGTGCTGCTGGCCATGGTCCTGACGCTGACCTTCATTCCGGCTTATGTGGCCGCGCTGAAGCAGAAGACCATCGACAAAATGGTCAGTCGAGTCCAGAAGCACCAGGCGGAAGACAAGGGTGCAGACTGCAGGATCTGCCAATTCATGTCGGCCACCGGCCGCTTCGCCGTGCAGCGTTCAGGTCCATTGCTGCTGCTGTTTGTCGGCGCCCTGGCGGTAGCCGTATTCGGCATCACCCAGATCCAGATCAACGACAACCCGACCCGGTGGTTCAAGGAAAGCCATCGCATCCGCATTGCCGACTCGGTGCTCAACGAGCACTTTGCAGGCACCTACGAAGCCTACGTCGTGCTCGAGCAGGCCGAACAACGCGACCCGGTGCAGATGCTCGAAGACGGTGCGGCTCCAATCCTCGAACAGGCCCGGGAAGCCGGTCACGACCTGGCCGAACAGTGGAGCGAACTTTTGGAGGAGGCCCAAGCCGAGGATGCTACCACCCTGCTCGACAACCTGGTTTTCTCACTGGATGACCAGCTCTTTGATGCACCAATCGAACAGGCCGAGTACTGGGAAGAGCTGATGGCGATGGCCGAACGTATCCAGTCCGAAGCGCTGTACTTCCAGCGTCCGGACGCCTTGCAGTACCTGGTTGATTTGCAGGACCATCTGGAAGCCGGTGGTCATGTCGGAAAATCCAACTCACTGGCCGACCTGGTCCGCACCATCAACCGTGAACTGGTCTCGGGCGAGCCTGAGGATTACCGTATTCCGGCCACCAGCGCCGGTGTGGCCCAGGCCATCCTGAGTTTCCAGTCCTCGCACCGGCCCTCGGATCTGTTCCATTTCGTCTCGCCGGATTACCGTTCGGCTTCGATCTGGCTGCAACTGCCTTCGGGTGATAACCAGGACATGCAGCGCGTGGTGCAGGCGGTCGATGACTTTGTCAAGACGAATCCGCTGCCCGAGGGCGTGGAACTGACCTGGGGCGGTTCGACCTACATCAACCTGGTCTGGCAGGCCGAGATGGTCGCCGGCATGCTGTATGCCCTGCTGTCGGCCTTCGCCATCGTGTTGCTGATGATGATCGTGCTGTTCAGGTCGTTCGTATTCGGCATCCTCGCGGTATTGCCTCTGACCCTGACCATCACGGTGATCTACGGCGTCATGGGCCTGGTCGGCAAGGATTACGACATGCCGGTGGCCGTGCTGTCCAGTCTGAGCCTGGGCTTGAGCGTGGACTTCGCGATCCATTTCATCCAGCGCCTGCGCGCCCGTATGGGCGAAGGTGCGAGTTGGAAGGAAGCCCTTGACTATGTATTCGAAGAGCCGGCACGGGCGATCACCCGCAACGCGGTGGTGATCTCGTTCGGCTTCCTGCCGTTGCTGGCGGCTGCGCTGGTGCCCTACATCACCGTGGGCATCTTCCTGGCCAGCATCATGGCGCTGTCGGCCATTGTCACCCTGCTGATGCTGCCAGCCATTCTTTCGGCAGTGCCACGGCTGTTCTTTGGGCGAAGCACATGAGGAAAGAGGTGATGGAGAAGGTTTCAACGTCAGCCGTCGGGGATGTAACCCCGACCCACGAAACGACGAATTGGAGGTACAAAACCATGAAACATGCAATGAACTTGATCAGCGTTGCCCTGCTGCTGGGCGTTTCGGTGGCTTTGGCCGAAACACCGGATGTGGGCGAGATCATCGAGCGGGCCAATCAGGCCGCTTATTACGCCGGTACCGACGGGCGCTCGGAAGCACGCATGCGCATTACCGACGGGCGCGGGCGTGAGCAGGTTCGCCAGTTCACCCTGCTCAGGCGAAATGGCGAGGACGGCAAACAGGAATACCTGGTGGTGTTCAGCCGCCCGGCTGATGTCCGCGACACGGTGTTCCTGGTGCACAAGAATCCCGGTGACGACGACCATCGCTGGCTGTACCTGCCCGGACTCGACCTGGTCCGTCGGATCGCCCCGGGAGATGTGCGCACCAGCTTCGTCGGCAGCCACGTCTACTACGAGGATGTCTCCGGGCGGCATATCGAAGAGGATGCCCATGAACTGGTAGAAGTCACCGACGAGCACTACGTGATTCGGTCAACGCCTAAGGATCCGGGCAGCGTAGAGTTTGCCGCATTCAAAACCTGGATCGACCGGGAAACCTTCCTGCCGATGAAAAGCGAGTACGAAAAGTCCGATGGCGAAGTCTACCGCCGCATGCAGGTGCTGGAGGTCGAGGACATCGACGGCTACCCCACCGGCACGCGCATGCGTATGGATGACCTGGACGAAGGCGGCCACACCATCGTGGAATTCCGCTTCGCCAGCTATGACCTGGGGATTCCCGAGTCAGTGTTTACCGAGCGCTCGTTGAGGAATCCGCCGCGGCAGTGGCTTCAAAGGTAAAAGGTGAAAGGTGAAAGATGAAAGGTGAAAGGGTGAACGGGCTAATGGGCAAACGGGCTAATGGGCTTCGGTTTTCCTTGCTCCTTGAGCCTTTTCCGGAAACCTGAAACCTCCTGGCCCAAGGATGAACCATGAACAGAACTCTGAAAACAGCACTGATCGCAACCCTACTCCTGACCCTGACATCCCCGGGCCAGGCTGACTGGGACGATGACGACTGGGATGACGAGCCCTCGGCGCTGAGCTTCCACGGCTTCGTCGAAGGCGCTGCCGGGCATCGACTGCAATCGAATCCGGCTATCGACGATGACTGGACCCTGGGTGAAGTTCGTGCTCAGCTGGAAGGCATCTACCAGGGCGATGTTGCCGAGTGGCGCATCAAGCTCGAAGGCATCGGCGATGCGGTAATGAGCGAGTTCGATGTTGATCTGCGCGAGGCGCGGGTCAGTTTTCCAGTCGGGGATCGAACCGATGTGCGCATTGGACGCCAGATCCTGACCTGGGGTACCGGCGACCTGGTCTTTCTCAACGACCTGTTTCCCAAGGACTGGGTTTCGTTCCTGATCGGTCGGGATGATGAGTACCTCAAGGGCACCAGTGACGCCATACGGGTGAGCTGGTTCGGAGATCGAATCAACATCGATACCGTTGTGACCCCGCGCTTTGCCAGTGACACTTACATTACTGGTGAGCGCCTGTCGTTTTTCGATCCGGCCAGAAACGAGATCGTCGGCGCGCCGCCTCGCCTGTGGGGACGACGGCCCTCGACCTCGGTAGGCAACGCCGAGCTGGCTATGCGTGTCTATGGCATGACCGGCGCGAATGAGTGGGCGGTTTACGGTTATCGAGGTTTCTTCGGACAACCCACGGCTTTCGATTCCGAACGCGGCGATTTCACCTTTGCCCCGCTCAATGCCCTGGGCGCGAGCCTGCGCGGGCCGCTGGCCGGTGGACTGTACAACCTCGAGACGGTTTACTACGACTCAGCCGATGATCGTTCCGGCGACGATCCTTTCACGCCCAATTCCGAAATGCGTTTTCTGGTCGGCTACGAGAAGGAAATGGCCACCAATTTCACCGTCGGCGCCCAGTACTACCTCGAGTGGCTGCAGGATTACGGCTCCATGCAGGATTCCTGGCCGTTCGACCCGGCCGTGATGCCCGACGAACGCCGTCACATGATCACCGCCCGATTGACCTGGCGACTGATGCGCGACAACCTGATCATCAGCGCCATGAACTTCTATTCACCCTCGGCACGCGACTACTTTCTGCGCCCGACCGTTCAGTACCGCTTCGACGACCAATTGCAACTCAACGCCGGCATCCACCTGTTCGGCGGCCGCGACGGGCACAGCTTTTATGGCCAGTTTGAAGACAACAGCAATGCCTGGGCGCGACTGAAGTACAGCTTCTGAGAATCACGCGCCATGGATCTCACCCAGTTATCCAACATCGACGAAAACCAGGCCGAAGCCGCCGCCGGCATGCTCGCCGCCCTGGCCAGCCGGCGCCGCCTGATGATTCTATGCAGCCTGGTCGAAGGCGAAAAATCGGTCGGTGAGCTCAACGAACGCATCCCATTGAGCCAGTCCGCCCTGTCCCAGCATCTGGCACGACTGCGCAGTGAAGACTTGGTCACCACCCGCCGAGAGTCGCAGACGATCTACTACCGCATCAGCGAGCCGGCGGTTTACGACATCATTGCCAGGTTGCATGAGAGGTTTTGTAAGACCGGGTAAAGGTTTCCGGTTTCCGGTTTCCGGTTTCCGGTTTCCGGTTTCCGGAAAAGGCTCAAGGTTCAAGGCACAAGGCGCAAGGAAAACCGAACCCTGTTCGCCCGTTCGCCCGTTTGCCCGTTTGCCCGTTCGCCCGTTCGCCCTTTCACCTTTCACCACCCTTCCCCTCTTGACTTTACATTAGCTCTCCCTTATATTAGTTATACCTCAACCAACAGGACTTCCCCATGAACATCGACCGCATCGTCTTCGCATTCGCAGGCCTGATGATCCTGATCAGCGTGGCCTTGTCCCAACTGCACAGCGTGTACTGGCTTATTCTGACCGGCTTCATCGGGCTCAACATGTTTCAGGCCGCCTTTACCGGTTTCTGCCCACTGGCAAAGATTCTGGCCAGAATCGGAAAACGACCAGGCGCTGCATTCAGCTGACATTCTCTCCGCCCAACAAACCGATGACCCAGACCTTACTCACCTAGAAACGGAGACAACCGACATGCAAAGACTACTCGCTTTCACCTTGATCGCCTTGTTCGTCTCAATGGTTGCCTTGCCAGCCGCGGCCGACGAACCCGAAGAACAGCGTCTGTTCGTCACCATAACAGGCTCCGGTGCGCAGGAACGCGCAATGCCGCTGGTGCTCGCCAACCAGGCACTGG
>PWWM01000148.1 GCA_003561495.1 Gammaproteobacteria bacterium | reverse complement strand
GATGCCCTGCCCGATGACTTTGCCCGTCGTTACGGGTCGCTGGATTCAGGCGAGGTGCGCATTGCCGCCGGTGAGTCGACCATCATGCACCTGTTGCCGGCGCTGATGATGCGCTTTCGGCGCAAGCATCCCGGCATTTTCGTCCACCTGCACAATGTCACAGGCGCGGACGGATTGGGCATGATTCGGGCCGATGAAGTCGATTTTGCGGTCGGCTCCATGCTCGATGTGCCGGCCGACATCGACTATCAGCCCATTTATCGCTTCAACCCGGTGCTGATCATGAGCCCGGAGCACCCCTTGAGCCGCAAGCGCAAGGTCACCCTGGCCGACATCAGCCCGCACGGATTGATCCTGCCACCGAGCCGACTGACCACCTACCAACTGGTCGACCTGGTGTTTCAGAAACACGGCCTGCCCTTCCGGGTCACGCTCGAAGTCGGCGGCTGGGAAGTCATCAAGCGCTACGTCAGCCTGGGCATGGGCATTTCTATCGTCACCAGCATCTGCATCACCGAGGCCGACCGGGAACGACTGCTGGTGAAAGACATGAGCGAGTACTTTCCGCAAAGATCCTACGGCGTGGTCATGCGCCGTGGTGCGTATCTGTCGCCGCAGGCGGAGCGATTTATTGATTTGATGAGTCCGGATCTCTTTGGAGAATAAGCCCCTAAACCCCATATCCACCGCATGACCGCAACGAAGCCCGACACCATCATCGCCCTGTCCGGCGGGGTGGATTCCGCGACCACCGCCTGGCTGCTCAAGCAGCGCGGCGAGTCGATTGCCGCCATGTTCATGAAGAACTGGGAAGAGGAGGATGCCGCCTCAGGCTGTACCGCCGAGGAGGACGCCGCCGATGCCCGGCGGGTTGCCGAGTTGCTGGGGATCAAATTTCATGGTCGCAATTTTGCCGCCGAGTACTGGGAAAACGTGTTCGAGCATTTTCTGGCCGAACTGAAGGCCGGGCGCACTCCCAACCCTGACATCCTGTGCAACCGCTAGATCAAGTTCAAGGCGCTGGTCGATCATGCCCGTGATCTGGGTGCGAGCCGGGTCGCCACCGGCCACTATGCCCGTCGGCGCGACAACCCCGACGGCACGGTCTCGCTGCTCAAGGGCCGTGATCCGGGCAAGGATCAGAGTTATTTCCTGCATGCCCTGACCCAGGACCAGCTCGCTGTGGCGCGCTTTCCGCTCGGTGAGCTGGAAAAGCACGAAGTCCGGCAACTGGCCACCGAGGCCGGCCTGCCGGTGGCCGACAAGAAGGACTCGACCGGCATCTGTTTTATCGGGGAGCGTAACTTCGACGCTTTCATTGCCCGCTACCTGGATGCCGAACCCGGCCCGATCCGCACCCCCGACGATCAGGTCATCGGCACTCACCGCGGCCTGATTCATTACACCCTGGGCCAGCGCAAGGGGCTGGAGATCGGTGGCCTGAGAGACTTTCCCGAGGCGCCTTGGTACGTGGCCTTCAAGGATCTGGAAACCAATGCCCTGTACGCGGTCCAGGACAGCCTGCATCCGCTGTTGATGTCGACCGAGCTCGAGGCGGTCCAGGTCAACTGGATTCGCGGCCAGGCGCCGGAGCCCGGTCGTGCGCTGGCCGCCAAGGTTCGCTATCGCCAGGCCGACCAGGCGTGCACACTGACTCGATGCTTGGACGATCGCCTGCACCTGACCTTCGACCAGCCGCAGCGCGCGGTCACCCCGGGTCAATCGGTTGTGTTGTACGATGGCGACGAGTGTCTGGGCGGGGGTGTGATTGCCTGGTGTAATGCGCCCCTGCCCGAATCCGTCAAAAAACGCCAGGGAGCCGTCGCGACATCATGAGAGATGCCACCATTGCCTTTGCCGGAATGCTGCAGGCCAGTGAACTGGTCCGGCAGATCGCCACCTCGGGCAATTGTAGTCAACAGGCTGCTGCGGCCAGTATCGCCAGCATTTTCAGCACCAGTCCGGATTCCACCGAGGCGGTCTACGGAGGTCTGGGCGGGGTTCGCATGGGGCTGCGGGTCATGGTGGAAATGTTTTCGGCGCGCAACAGCCAGGAAAACCTGCAAAGCCTCAACTATGCCCTGGGCCTGGCCAAGCTGGGTGTGCAGATTCAGCGTGACCGTCAACGCCAGGCCGATCTCGGGCGGGAAATCGAATTGATCGAACCGGCCTGGAAGAACAGCGAGGAAGACCTCGACCCCAGCATCCTGGCGCAACTGGCCGAAGCCTACCAACGCCACATTTCGACCATGGATTTTCGCCTGTCGGTCAACGGCAAGCCGGAATACCTCAAGCAGGATGACAAGGTCGCCTTCATCCGTGCCCTGTTGCTGGCCGGCATCCGATCGGCGTTCCTGTGGCGCCAGATGGGTGGACGTCAGTGGCGGCTGGTCTTCCAGCGCCGCAAGATGCTCACTCAGGCCGAGAACCTGCTGACCGCCTGATTTCCGGCACGGGTCGCATGGATGGTCGGCGGGCTTTCGGGTAGCATACCGCTGGTGATTGCATTCAATGATCTCAAGCGTGAGCTGGCGCCGTTGCGCTCCGACCTCGATGCGGCCCTGGCCCGGGTGCTGGACTCGGGCTGGTTTGCCCTGGGCGAGGAACTGAAAGGTTTCGAATGCGAGTTCGCTGAATATCTGGGCGGCGGCGAAGTGGCCGGCGTGGCCAACGGCACCGATGCCCTGGAGCTGGCGCTGCGCGCACTGGATGTGGAGCCCGGTGACAAGGTGATTACCGCGGCCAATGCCGGAGGGTATGCCAGCACCGCCATCCTGGCCTGTGGTGCGCACCCGGTCTATGTCGATGTCGATCCCGAAACCGGCCTGATCAGCCCGCAACATCTTGGAGATGACCTGCTGGTATCGGCAAAGGCCATCATCATTACGCACTTGTATGGTCAAATGGCGGACATGACGATCCTGGCCCAGCGCGCCCGCACCGCCAATACGTTTCTTGTCGAGGATTGCGCCCAGGCCCATGGCGCCAGGCTGGACGGTCGAGCGGCGGGTTGCTGGGGCGATATCGCCTGTTTCAGTTTCTATCCGACCAAGAACCTGGGCGCCCTGGGCGATGCCGGTGCAGTGTTCTCCACCAAGAAGCCATACATCGAAAAGGTTCGCCACCTGCGCCAGTACGGCTGGCGCGACAAGTATGTGCATGAACTACGCGGCGGACGCAACAGCCGTCTCGATGAAATCCATGCCGCCTGCCTGCGGACCCGACTGCCGACCCTCGAATCCGCAAACCTCAGACGCCGGGCGATTGGCCAACGCTACCAGGAAGGCATCGCCCACCCGCTGATCCGGGTTCCGCGACGCCGCACCGATTCCAGTGACGTGGTGCATCTGTACCCGGTGCGCTGCGAGCAACGTTCAGCACTGATGGCGCATCTGCGCGCCGAGGGAATCCAGACCGCGATCCACTATCCATTGCCCGACCACCTGCAACCGGCCTGGAAAAGCCAGGTCGGATCACCCTCGCTGCCGAATACGGAAAAACGCGCCGAAGAGATCCTCAGTCTGCCTTGTCACGGCGCCCTGACCGACCAGGAAATCGACCATGTCATCGACACCTGCAACCGATTCCGGCCCTGATTGCACGGTCATTGTTCCGGTCTACCGCAATGCCGGTCATGTGCCGGCCTTGCTGGAGCGTCTGGCGGCGCTCAACGAAGCCATCCCGGGCGGCATCGAGGCCGTACTGGTGGTCGATGGAAGCCCCGACGACAGCCATGCCCAGTTGAGCACTGCATTGCCGACGCAGCCGTTTGACTCACAACTGCTCGAACTGTCACGCAACTTCGGATCCTTTGCCGCCATCCGGGCCGGGCTGGAAGCCGCCGGTGGCCGCTATTTCGCCATCATGGCCGCCGACCTGCAGGAGCCGGCCGAACTGGTCATCGACATGCTGAGCGCGCTTCGCGAAGATCGCGCCGATGTGGTGGTTGGGACGCGCGCCTCGCGCCGAGATCCACTCAGTTCGCGAGTAACGGCAAGAATCTTCTGGAGCCTGAACCGGCGCCTGGTCGAGGGGGATATCCCTTCGGGCGGCGTGGATGTGTTCGGATGCAATCGGGCCTTTCGAGAACAGTTATTGCGGTTTTCCGAGTCCCACAGCTCGCTGATCGGCCAGTTGTTCTGGCTGGGCTTTCGACGCCTGGAAATTCCTTACGATCGCCAGGCCAGCCTGGCACAGAACAGCGGTTGGTCGCTGGGCGCCAAGTTCAAGTATTTCCTCGACAGCCTGTTCGCCTTTACCGACGTGCCGATACGCGCCTTCATCCTGCTGGGCCTGCTGGGGCTGTTCACCAGCCTGGTCCTGCTGGCCGTGATCGTTACCGCCCGCCTGACCGGCGCCATCGATGTGCCCGGATATGCCGCAACCGCAACCATCATCGTGTTCTTTTCCGGTCTGAACCTGTTCGGACTGGGCGTGATCGGCAGCTATGTATGGCGAGCCTACGAAAACACCAAGCGACGGCCACAAGCCGTGGTCATGGACCGGCAACAATTCAGCGGAAAGGAACCATGAGCATTCATCCCCAGGCCCTGTGCGAATCCGACCAGGTGGGTGAAGGCACCCGAATCTGGGCATTTGTCCATATCCTGCCCGGCGCCCGCATCGGTCGCGATTGCAACATCTGCGACGGAGTATTCATCGAAAACCAGGTGTCCATCGGTGATCGGGTCACGGTCAAGTGCGGTGTTCAGTTATGGGACGGCATCGACATCGAGGACGATGTATTCATCGGGCCCAACGCGACCTTCTGCAATGATCCGTTTCCGCGCAGCAAGCAACCGCCCGAAACCTTTCCACCCACCCTTGTTCAAAAGGGAGCCTCGATCGGCGCCAATGCCACCATTCTGGCCGGATTGACCATCGGCGCCGGCGCCATGGTCGGGGCCGGAGCGGTCGTCACCCGGTCGGTGCCGCCGCATGCCATCGTGCGCGGCAATCCGGCCCGCATCACGGGCTACGTGGACTCCGGGCCGGCCGACCGGCCGGAACCGGCTCCGGAAGCCACCATCGAGCCCAGCCGGGTCAACGGCGTGCAGATGCTGCGCATGACCCGGGTGGCCGACATGCGCGGTCACCTGTCCGCCACCGAATTCGAGGATCTGCCGTTTCAGCCCCGTCGCAGCTTCATCGTGTTCGATGTGCCCAGCACCGAAATCCGTGGCGAACACGCTCACCACGAGTGTCATCAACTGTTGTGTTGCGTCCATGGCTCGGTGTCGGTGATGGTCGATGATGGTCAGAAGAGGCAGGCCTTTCGCCTCGATCGGCCGGAGCTGGGATTGCATATTCCGCCCATGGTCTGGGCGTCCCAATACCAGTACAGCGCTGATGCCGTGCTGCTGGTGCTGGCCTCGCTTCCCTACGATCCGGACGACTACATCCGCGACTACGAACACTTCAAGCAAGCGCGTTCAGACGGATGAACCCGGCTGACTGGCTGGCGCGCTCCCCGGTCCGCTTTGTGCTGGTCGGCGGCGCCAACACCCTGTTGACCTGGGCCTTTTTCGCCATCCTGGTGGCCTGGATGGGGCACCAGGTCGCGCTGATCCTGGCCTATGCCCTGGGTGTGGTCATTGCCTGGCTGGGCAACAGTCGCTGGGTTTTCCGGGCTCGCCCGGGGCGCATGCAAATGGTCGTCTACCCGCTGATTTACCTGACCATCTGGCTGGTCAATGCCGGCCTGCTCGAATGGCTGGTCAGCATTCGCGAAATCGGCCCGCGTCTCAGCCAGGCGCTGGCCCTTTTGGTGATCGTGCCGCTGAGTTTCACCCTGAATGCCGCGCTGCTCGATGAGCGCCGCCCCAATCGCATCAACCTGGCCCTGACCCTGTTGCCGGTACTGGCGGTGACTTTCGCCATGTTATGGCCGGTCCTGGGCGGCTACTGGCTGGGCGATGACCTGTCCAATCTTTACCGCGCCTGGGAGCTGGAACAGCAGCAACGACTGATCCGCGGCACGCTGGTCTTTCTGGCCAGTCCGGTCGATACCATCGGCGCGTTCTACCGCCCGGCCATGATGGCCAGCATCAGCAGCTTGTACGGACTGTTCGGCGACTGGTACCCCGGTTGGGCGGCGGCCAGCCTGATCATGCACCTGCTCAATACCTGCCTGGTGGTGCTGATCGTGAGACGCCTGCTGGCCTGGGCACAATGGTCGCACGGCCAAACGGACAAACCCGCCATGCTGGTCCCGGCCCTGGCCGGACTGCTGTTTGCGCTGTGTCCACTGCTTCTGGAAGGCGTGGTCTGGGTTTCGGCACGCTCCGATGCCGCCGTCACCCTGTTCAGCCTGGTCGGCGCCTGGCTGTGGATGGCCAGGCCGGGCAGCAATGCACGCCTGGGCGCCTGGGCGTTGCCGCTGTTGATGATCCCGGCGCTCGGTTTCAAGGAATCAGCCGTGATTGTGCCGCTGCAGGTTCTGCTACTGGCCGTTGTCTGGCCCGGAAAGATCGGAACGCATCGTCTGGCGGCACTGCTGGCTGCCGGTATGCTGGCCGTGCTTTTTCTGGCCATGCGAACCTGGTTGTTTGGCGATCCCACCGAAGTCTATGTCGGCGCCACGCCGGGCGCTGGCATGCTGGCCTCTCTTCCAGCCTGGTTTCTGGCGCTGTTTTCAACCAGCCTGGCCCTGGCCTGGCTGTGGCTGATCAGCCTGATGGTTCTGATCGGCCTGGTTCTGGCCTTGTGTCGCGGTCAGTCGCTGCGTTTCAGTCTCGCCCTGATGGCAGCAGGCGCCGGCCTGGCCCTGGCCACCCTGCTCAACCTGGGCGCGCTTGCGGCCGCCGGAGAAGGCGGTCGACTGGCCTATGGACCGATCGCCTGGCTGGTAGCCGGTATCGGTCTGGGACTGAGTGCCTCCATGCCGCGTGCGCTGCCGCTGGCACTGCTGGCTGTTTGTGTGCTGACCAGCGCGGTACTGACCCGCCAGCAACTTGGACACTATCGACATGTACAGGATGGCATTGCCGAACTCATGGACATCCTGCCCGAACATGCCGACCAGCATCCCGGCCTGACCCTGCTTCTGGTTCCCGACCGGGTCGATTTCGTGGTCGCCTTCCGCAATGCCCAGGGCGGGCTGGTCATGCCGCCCTTGCAGGACCGCCCCATGCTGCATCGCATACTGCCCACCCTGCCTGGTGAGATCGAATTGCGAGAGCAACAATTGTCCGATGGCCTGGCCACCCGGTTGAGAGACATCCAGCCTCAGACCCTGGAGCCGAACATCATGCAAGCCCTGTTCGAGCCCACTGACGCCACCCCGATCGATCATCTGGCCTGCTGGGATGCCCGCCAGCGCCGGCTGGTGGTCATCGATGATCCCGAACCGGACTGGCCTGGCGCCATCCGGGCCCGACCAGACATCTGCCCACCCTGACCACCGACTCCTGACCACCGACTCCTGACCACCGACCACCGACTACCGGCCTTGGCCAGGCCGGACATGGTAAAATGGAAAGCTGTCCGTGGGCAGCTGTAATGACAACGCCAGCTTCCTGCCCGAACCCGAATCAGTGGAGGAATTTTCATGCGTGATGAACTCGGTTGCCGCGACCAGCTCGAGGCCAATGGCAAGCAATTTGGCTTTTACAGTCTGAAGAAACTGGCCGCAACCCATGGCCATGTCGAAAAACTGCCCTACTCGCTGAAAATCCTGCTGGAAAACCTGCTGCGCCACGAAGACGGCACCAACATTACCGAGTCCGACATCGCCGGCCTGGCCAACTGGGATCCGAAGGCCGAACCGGACAAGGAAATTTCTTTTACCCCTGCCCGTGTGGTGCTGCAGGATTTCACCGGTGTTCCGGCGATCGTCGATCTGGCTGCCATGCGCGATGCCATGAAAAGCCTGGGCGGCAAGGCCAGCCGGATCAACCCGCTCTCGCCGGCCGAACTGGTCATCGACCACTCCGTCCAGGTTGACAATTACGGTCGCGCCGAAGCGCTGGATCTCAACAACAAGATCGAGTTTGAACGCAACAAGGAGCGCTATGCCTTTCTGCGTTGGGGCCAGGGCGCCTTCGACAATTTCAAGGTGGTTCCGCCCAATACCGGCATCGTCCACCAGGTCAACCTCGAGCATCTCTCGCGGGTGGTTTTTGGTGAGGAAGTCGACGGTGAACTGATGGCCTGGCCGGACACCGTGGTCGGTACCGATTCCCACACCACCATGATCAACGGCCTGGGCATTCTCGGCTGGGGCGTGGGCGGCATCGAGGCCGAGGCCGCCATGCTGGGCCAGCCCATTTCCATGCTGATCCCGCAGGTCATCGGCTTCAAGCTGAACGGCAAGCTGCCCGAAGGCACCACCGCCACCGACCTGGTGTTGACCATCACCGAAATGCTGCGCAAGAAAGGGGTGGTCGGCAAGTTCGTGGAATTCTATGGCGATGGCCTAAGCCACCTGCCGCTGGCCGACCGGGCCACGATCGGCAACATGTCGCCGGAATTCGGCTCGACCTGCGCCATTTTCCCCATCGACGCCGAGACCATCCGTTATCTCACGTTGTCGGGCCGTTCCGAGGAACGCCTGGCCCTGGTCGAGGAATACGCCAAGGCCCAGGGCATGTGGCGCAATGACGGCGATGCCGATCCCGTCTACACCGATGTACTGGAGCTTGATCTGGGCGAAGTCGTCCCCAGCCTGGCCGGACCGAAGCGTCCTCAGGACCGGGTTCTGCTGAGCGAAGCAAAGAACAAATTCCTGGCCGAATGCACCAAGATGACCAAGGACCGCGACGCCGGCAAGGGCACCGATGAAGCCCGCTTCAAGGGCGAAGGCGGCGGAACCGCGGTTGGGGCCGTCGAGCCGCCAGGCTGTGCCGAAGTCGAGTACAAGGACCAGACCTTCATTTTGAACGACGGCGCTGTCGTCATTGCCGCGATCACCTCCTGCACCAACACCTCCAACCCGGCGGTCATGCTCGGCGCCGGTCTGCTGGCGCGCAATGCCCGTCAAAAGGGCCTGACGGTCAAGCCCTGGGTCAAGACCTCCCTGGCACCGGGCTCGAAAGTCGTGACCGATTACCTGGAGTCAGCCGGCCTGGTCGATGACCTGGAAGCGCTGGGTTTTTATACCGTCGGCTATGGCTGCACGACCTGTATCGGCAACTCCGGCCCCTTGCCCGAGCCCATCGATGAAGCCGTTCGTCATCACGAACTGGTGGTCTGTTCGGTGCTGTCGGGCAACCGCAACTTCGAGGGTCGTATCCACCCCGAGGTCAAGATGAACTACCTGGCCTCGCCGCCACTGGTGGTGGCCTACGCCATTGCCGGGCGCATGGATGCCGACCTGGTCAATGATCCGCTGGGTGAAGATCCGGACGGTAACCCCGTCTATCTCAAGGACATCTGGCCGGATGAACACGAGCTGCATGACTTCATCCGCGACAACATCTCCTCGGACATGTTCGCCAAGAATTACAAGAGCGTATTCGAAGGCGATGATCGCTGGAAAAGCATGGATACGCCGACCGGTGAAATGTTCGCCTGGAACGATGATTCCACTTACGTGCAGAATCCGCCCTACTTCGAGAATATGAGTATGGACCTGCCCAAGATCGGTGACATTGAGGATGCGCGGGTACTCGCCAAGCTTGGCGATTCGGTGACGACCGACCACATTTCGCCAGCCGGCGCCATCAAGCCGGACTCGCCGGCCGGGGAGTACCTGCAAGAGCACGGGGTCAAGCCAGTGGATTTCAACTCCTACGGTTCACGCCGCGGCAACCACGAAGTCATGATGCGCGGCACTTTTGCCAACGTGCGTATCCGCAACCAGATTGCTCCGGACACCGAGGGCGGATTCACCAAGTATCTGCCCGAGGATGCGGTCATGCCCATCTACGATGCCGCCATGAAATATCAGGACGACGACACTCCCCTGATCGTGATCGCCGGAAAGGAGTACGGTTCCGGTTCGTCACGCGACTGGGCGGCCAAGGGTACCCGGCTGCTGGGTATCAAGGCCGTGATCTGCGAGAGCTTCGAGCGTATTCACCGCTCCAACCTGGTCGGCATGGGCGTGCTGCCGCTCAATTTCATGGACGGCGACACGCCGGAAAGCCTGGGCCTGGACGGCACCGAGACCTATGACATCAAGGGTCTGGGTGATGGCACCGAGAAGGAAGTCGATGTCACCGCCACCCGCGAAGATGGCGATACCATCGAGTTCAAGGCGCGCGTGCGCCTGGATACCCCCAAGGAGGTTGAATACTACCGCCACGGGGGCATCCTGCATTACGTGCTGCGGCAGATGGCCGGCGGCGATCCGGGCGAGGCCGCCAAGGCGGCTTGATCTGACATGCATCGCGGACCCGCTGGCTTCATCTGAAGTGGGCGGGTCTGTGTTGGCAGTTATGGGGGCTGGGCGCCGAGTCGCCTTGCCTGGGGTGGGGCTGGGCGACGAGTCGCCTTGCCCGGTCAGGCCGTGATCGGTCGGATACCACCCGATGCTTCTCCAAACTCCCATCCTACTTTCAACGCAACAGCGGCCAAAACTCACAATTACTGCGCTGCATCATTACATTTGATGTTCAAGCAGGCAAAATGGGGCTTCAAGTCAAATATTCGGGAGTAGAACATGCAGCAGATCGCCATCGTAACCGGGGGTACGCGCGGAATTGGTGCGGCCATCTCGCAGGAATTGATCAACCAGGGATTCACGGTGGCCGCCAGCTACGGCGGAAATACCGAGGCGGCCGAACAGTTCGAAAAGGAAACCGGCGCTCGGACCTATCAGTGGGATGTCAGTGATTTCGCCGCCTGCCAGGCCGGTGTGCGAAGGGTCGAGGACGAACTCGGTCCGGTTAGCGTGCTGGTCAACAATGCCGGCATCACCCGGGACGGCACCCTGCACAAGATGCCCCCCGAACGCTGGCAGGACGTCATCCAGACCAACTTGAGCTCCTGCTTCAACATGTGCCGGGCGGTGATCGAGGGCATGCGCGAGCGCCAGTATGGTCGCATTGTCAATATCGGTTCGATCAACGGCCAGGCCGGCCAGTACGGTCAGGTCAACTATGCCGCCGCCAAGTCCGGCATACATGGTTTCACCAAGGCGCTGGCCCAGGAAGGTGCGGCGGTCGGGATTACCGTCAATGCCATCGCACCCGGCTATATCGAAACCAGTATGGTGGCCCAGGTACCGGAGCGGGTTCTCGAAAAGATTGTTGCCAGGATCCCGGTGGGTCGATTGGGTCAGCCGGAAGAAATCGCCCGTGGCGTGGCGTTTCTGGTCGACAAGAACGCCGGCTTCATCACCGGCTCCACCCTGTCCATCAACGGCGGCCAGCATATGTATTAGGGAGCCTTGAGCCTGATTCTAAGGTTTATGTTGCACTGCACAAACGCCTGTGCTAGCATTTGTGCACCGCACAATCCAAGCGGCCATCAACCACTAGCGAGGCAGCAAAATGAGTACCCAAACCGCATTCACCGAATTCAAGAAGGCTCAGGACATTCTGGCCGAAGCCATTGAAAAGTCAGCCAAAACCAACCTCGAAGCCGTCGAGAAACTGTTCGAGATGAACAAGCAGCGTTTGACCGACTTCAGCGAAGCCGGCAATCCCAGCGAGGTGGCATCGCGCCAGGCCTCCGCGTTCAAGGATTATGTCGAATTTCTCAGCGACCATGTTCAGTCCCTGAATGCCATAGGCACCGAATCCCGGGAGCAGTTGACCGAACTGTCCCAGGAGTTCGCCAAGGGCATCGACTTCTCCGGTTTCTTCCCGTTCGGCCAGGAAACGACCACCAAGGGCAAGAGCAAGTCGTCCAAGTCCAGCTGATCCAGCTGAACCAGCCCAGCGGAACACCGGCAAGCATTGCTCGTGCCGGTGTTCCCTTTTTCTACCCCATGAACACGACCATCGCGTATTCTTTGGTCGCAGCCAACTCGAGCGTTTGCCATGCCCACAGAACGGCGCATCATCAAGAAGTACGCGAACCGCCGACTTTACGACACCGAAACCAGCCAGTCGATCACTCTGGCCGATGTCCGTGACCTGATCGGCGCCGGCGAACCCGTCCAAGTCGTCGAGGCCAAGACCGGCAACGATGTCACCCGTACAGTGTTGCTGCAGATCGTGGCCGACCAGGAAATGCTCGGGCAACCGGTACTAAGCAACGAGTTTCTCGAAGCCATGATCCGGGTCAACTCCAATCCGATGCGTGACCTGACCCGCAGTTACCTGGAAAAAGTCATGCTGCACCTGGAATCGCAGCAGCAGACCGTCGACGATGCATGGACCTCGACCCTGAAAAGTGCCGGATTGGAAGACCTGGGGACCTCGTCCCTGGAGCCGTTTCGCAAGTTCCAGAAGAAAATGTTCTCGCTCTGGTCCGAGTCGCTCTCACCCAATCTGCATGATTCCGATGACGACACGCGGTCAACCTGAATGACCATGCCTCCGGCAGTAACCATGTGGCTGCTGACCACCTGCAATCTCAAGGAATAATGACATGAGGCTTGAAGGCAGCAATATCGTAATCACCGGGGCCGCTCGTGGCCTTGGTCTGGCCATGGCCTCGGACCTGGCCGCCCAGGGCGCCCGCATCGGTCTGATCGATCTCGATGCCGATGCCCTCGAGAATGCCCGCAACAGCCTGCCCGGCCATCAACATCACGCCGTGACCGCCAATGTTTCTGATGAAGGCGAGGTGGAGTCTGCCTTTGAGCAACTGGATCAAGCCCTTGGCGGAATCGATGCACTGATCAACAATGCGGGAATCACCCGGGATGGATTGCTGGTCAAGGCACGCGATGGCCAGATCGAAAGTCGCATGTCATTGAAACAATGGCAGCAGGTCATCGATGTCAACCTGACCGGCGTGTTTCTGTGCGGCCGCGAGGCCGCGACTTTAATGATCAAGGGAAAACGGCCCGGGGTGATCATCAACATCTCCAGCATATCCAGGGCCGGCAATTTCGGCCAGTCCAATTACTCTGCCGCCAAGGCCGGCGTGGTCGCCATGACCGTCACCTGGGCTGCCGAACTGGCCCGTTACGGTATTCGTTGCGCCACGATCTCACCCGGTTTCACGCGCACTGAACTGGTCGCGGCCATGCCGGAAAAGGCGATCAACCGAATCACCGATCAGATTCCAGCCGAACGCCTGGCCGAGCCGGAAGAAATGGCGGCCACGGCACGTTTCATCCTTGAAAATGATTACATCAATGGCCGCGACTTCGCTGTCGATGGCGGTCTCAGGCTGTAATCTGAAAAGCTGGATCAAGGAATCTCACGACAATGACTGAAACCAAGCAACCCACAAAGACCGAAAGCCTGGTTCAGGCTGGTAGCGAAACGGCCCGAATTTCGCAACTGGCAGCCCAACTGCTGATACGGCTGGCCCAGCGCTGGGAGCTGCCTGACCTCGATCCGCTCAACCTCAAGCGCCCCCTGCTGGCCGCCACCTGGAACACCGTGCGTCATCCACAGCGCATCCTGGCCGCCCAATGGGATCTGACCCGGCGCTATCTGGGGCTGATGAAATACCTGGGACTGCGAACGATCGGCCGCCCTGTCGATCCGGTGGCTTCGCCGACGAAAGGTGACCGACGATTCCGATCCGAAGCCTGGAATGAACGCCTGATTTTCGATCTGTTGCGCCAGACCTACCTGCTGACCGCCGACTGGATGCTGGACAATGTCGCCCGCATGCAGGAAGTCAGCGCCGAGGATCGCATGCGCATCCGCTTCTATACACGCCAGTTTGCCGATGCCCTGTCGCCGGCCAATTTCATCCTGACCAATCCGGAAGTGCTCAAGACGACGCGTGAAGAGAAGGGTGTCAATCTGCTTCGTGGCATGCGCATGTTGCTGGAAGATCTGCACAATGGAGATGGCCAGTTGCTGATTTCCATGACCGACAAGGACGCCTTCGAGGTCGGCAGGAACATCGCGACCACGGAGGGCTCGGTCGTGTTCGAAAACGACATGATGCAGCTGATCCAGTATGCACCCCGGACCAAAACGGCCTATACCCGTCCTCTGCTGATCGTGCCACCGTGGATCAACAAGTTCTACATTCTCGATCTGCAGCCGGAAAACTCGTTCATCCGGTATGCGGTCGATCGCGGCTATACCGTGTTCGTGATCTCGTGGGTCAATCCCGATGAGAAACTACGCTACAAGCGCTTCGAAGACTACATGCATGAAGGCATTCTGGCTGCACTGGACGCCATTGAGCAGGCCACGGGGCAACGTGAGGTCAATACCATTGGCTACTGCATCGGCGGCACCCTGCTGGCCGCAGCCCTGGCATGGATGAAAGCCCGCGATGATGCCCGCATTACCTCGGCCACGTTCTTCACCGCCCAGGTCGACTTCAGTGAAGCTGGTGAACTGCGCGTGTTCATCGATGACAAGCAGCTCAAGAACCTGGAAAAGAAAATGAAGGCCCAGGGCTACCTGGATGGCGAATCCATGGCCATGACCTTCAACATGCTGCGCGCCAACGATCTGATCTGGACCTTCGTGGTCAACAATTATCTGCTCGGGCGCAAGCCACCCAATTTTGACCTGCTGTACTGGAACTCCGATTTCACTCGCCTGCCCGAGACGATGCACATCTTCTACCTGCGCAAGCTGTACCTGGAGAATCGCCTGGTCGAGCCGGGCGGCATCGAAATGGACGGCACCCCCATTGATCTGTCCACCATTGACCTGCCTGTCTACATCCAGTCCAGCAGAGAAGACCATATCGCGCCCTACCCCTCGGTCTACAAGGCGACCCAGATCTATTCCGGCGACACGACTTTCATGCTTGCCGGCTCCGGCCATATCGCCGGCGTGATCAACCCGCCGGCCGCGAACAAGTATGGCTACTGGACCAATGACGAACTGCCGGAAGATCCCGAGCAATGGATTGCCGGTGCCGAGGCTCACCAGGGTTCCTGGTGGCCGCATTGGGATCAGTGGCTACGGCAACACTCCGGTCGTCGCATCAAGGCCCGCCAGCCGGGTGATGGAGACCTGCCGGTCATCGAACCGGCGCCGGGCCGCTACGTCAAAGGGTCGTAATAATTCCCCAGAAAAAAACGGGCCAGGAAGTCCTGGCCCGTGTTTGGTGTATTGAAGCGTGTTTAATCAGAAGCGAGCATTGACACCCAGGAAGTACTCACGACCGATGATGCCGACCGGGTAGACCCGCGAGCTCAGAACCGGGCTCTTGTCGAACACGTTGTTGATCCCGCCGTAGATGCGGATCTGATCATTCCAGTCGTATGAACCGGAGAAGTCATGACGCCACATCTGACCGGTCCAGGCGTTTTCGACTCTGTCGGCATTCTCGTTCTGCAGGCGCGGCGAAAACTCAAGGAAGCCGCCCCAATAACGAGCCTGCCAGTTCAGGACCAGACGATCCCAGCGCCAGCGCGCGAAAGTGCTGAACGCGTTCCGGGGCTGTCCACTCTCATACAGGCGGTTGTTGACGATGGATTCATCGATCGGATCCTCGAAGCGCTCGAGCTTCTCGACCCGATTGCCGGTGATGCCCAGCGTCAGTGAGCCGAACTCCTCGAAGGCCTGGGCAAGCTGACCCAGCTCGAAAGTATAGCGAACCGAGTAATCAATACCCTGAGTCTGGATCTTGGCAAAGTTGAGCTGGGTACTCAGGAACGAATTGAAGCCCAGGAAGGTCGGTGAATTGGGGTTCCGATCACGAGTGAACTGCTGACAGAACTGGTTCGGGAAGGTGGCTGCGTCATAGCAGGCATTGACCAGTTGCTGAACCCCGATGGTGTCGATCGCATCCTTGATCTCGATATCGTACCAGTCCAGGGTAATGGCCAGTCCCGGCGCAAAACGTGGTTCGAGCACGATGCCCGCGGTAAAGGTGTCAGCCGTTTCCACATCAAGATCCGGATTTCCACCGGTGAAGCCGGAGAACCGGGCCGTCAATGGATCGGCGAAATCCGCCGGGAGACCATCGGCAGCACAGTTGGCGGCACGGAACTCGGTGCCGTCATCGATGTTGGCGACATCACACGGATCCAGGGGACGGGCTGTAGCCGACTGCAATGGCGAGAACAGCTCGTTGATATTGGGTGCACGCACCGTCTGGGACAACGTCGAGCGGAAGCGGATGTCCTGAATCGGCGCATACATCAGGCGCAGGTTCCAGCTATCGGTACTGCCCAGGGTGGAGTAATCAGACAGGCGATAAGCAGCATCCAGCGTCAGATCCTCGACGCCGGGACGATCACGCAGCAACGGCAGGGAGACCTCTGCATAGATTTCCCGCACGCTGAAATCACCCATGGTGTCGTTGGTCGGCGCATCGACCGGGAACACCGGCTGGAAGGAATCGACGATTCCCAGCGGGTCTTCCCTGGGCAACTCCAGCGGATCGGCACGGAAGCGACTTTCTTCCTTGCGATATTCAAGCCCCAGCACCATGCCTATCGGACCACCGGGCAGCTCGAACCACTCCGAGCTGTCACCGACCAGGAAGCCGGACACCACTCTTTGCTCAATGGTGCGCTTGCGCTCCATGTCCACAATGACAAAGTCGGTGGCCTCAAGACTCGGCGCACCGATGCCAAACGGATTGAGCGGCTGGCACTGGCCCGTACCCGGCTGGAATGTCAGGAAACCACGGAACGGTCCGGCACTTTGCAGGAAGGAATCCGGCGGAATGGCGCTCGGATCCAGTTCCGAACGACAGACAATCTCGCCGGTGGCCGGATCGACCACGGCATCAACAGCCGCGTAGTAGCGGTCCAGCGCCAGGCCGGTGAAACGAGAGTCCGCCGTCGTGCGACCATAGTTGATTGAGGCTTCATACATCCAGGGTGAATCCCCGAGGACGCCCTCGACGCCCGTGACGAAGCGATAGGTTTCACGACGGTTGATGTCACGCCGCTGTCCAAGATCGGTCATGTCGCGACCAATCAGGATATTGACGTTCTCGAGCTCGATCAGATCGGGATTGTTGTTGGCGAACTCGGTGATGGGATCCCGGAGTTCCTGCGGAATGAACGGGTTGTCCCAATTGATGATATGCGAATCAAAAAAACCTGATACCGACTGACTGGAATCGTTGACGGTACGCGAACGCGCGTATTTGCCCTCGAAGAACCAGCGCGTGTTGGGGTTGATGTCAAAACGGTTGTTGACATTGAGCACGAAACGCCGATCATCCGGTGATATCGCCTGACCATCACGGCCCAGCTGAGTACCGTCACCACCCCACGCATTGAACGGACCAGCCAGCAATCCATCCTGGAAGACATCGACGCCATCGGCCGGGTCACGAATCACGTGACAGCCGGCAAAGCCAAAGAAGCGTTGCAGAATGACGCCATTGACGGTCTCCAGACAGTCCTCGATGCCGCTGTTATTGAGATCGAAAATCAGTCCGTTCGGACCGCGATTGACATCGAAAGGGGTACCGAAGATTTCGAATTCACTGCCTGGGTAAGCGCCCAGGAAACCCAGGCCCAGCCAGTCCACCCCGATCAGCGAACCATAGCTTGTCAAGTTGAAGCGCCCAAAAGGCCGGAATGACAGGGGCTGAATCCCGTCGATTCGGCCGCAGAGCGCATCGCGTCCCGCTCCCAGAGTCATATCCCCATCGTCACAGAACCCGGAGATCGAGCTGCCCAGCAGCAACGGGTCCAGGCCAAACTGGGCAATGTCGTCAGCCTGAATGAAACGGAGCGGGTTGTCCCAGACCGCACCCAGGCGATCGCCGCGGGTATGCGAACGATCACCCTGAGCCAAACCCAGGGTATCCTCGGCGGTCAGGGAAACCGTGATATTGCCGCGTTCATTGGCGTAGTTCTGGCCCCAGGTAGCCGACAGAAAGCGGCGATCGGCATCACCACGATGGGACAGGTTGTACTGGGCGGTCACGTCCAGTCCCTCGAAGTCATCCTTGAGGACGAAGTTGACCACTCCGGTGACCGCGTCCGCGCCGTAGACCGCCGAAGCACCCCCGGTCAGCACTTCGACACGCTCGACCAGCGGCGCCGGAATGGTGTTGACGTCAACCGCCGCACTACCGGCCAGACCGGCCACGTGGCGACGTCCGTTGACCAGGGTCAGCGTTCGGGCCGAGCCCAGGTTTCTCAGATTGAGGATTCCGGCACCGGCTGCACCCAGCGAGTTGAGGTTTTCCGCGGCAGTGCTTGACCCGATCAGAGCCGGCAGGTCATTGACGACATCGATGATATTGATCTCGCCCGACAGAGCGACATCTTCCGCATCGATCGCCTGCACGGGAGCCGGTGATTCCAGGTTTGAATCACGAGCGATTCGAGAACCGGTGACCACGATCCGGTCCAGCATATCCTCGGCTTCGCCGGATACGGTTTGCCCACTATCGGCATCATCGGCCTGGCCGGGTGGATCCGCCTGGGCAAATACCTGGCTAGTGCAGAACCCTGCAGCCAGCAACCCGGCCGAAATGGCCAGGTACAAGGGTTTCGACTTGAACGCTTGGGTCATGTTGATCTCCCTAATCAATTAAGAAAATGTGGTGTTTAACAGAAAATTCATCTTCCCGGAGCCGACGATACCCTGTTCCGGACAGACAAGCAACACCCTTCGGGGAACTTTTTGCGATATGGATCCCACCCGGCGATCATCACCGCCGGAAATAGACTGAGACGGCCTGAATCAGGCCGCGCAACGAGGGAAAATTGCGGAAAAGAACCGGTGCAATCGCACCATCCGGTTCAGGCAAACCCTGCCGGGGACCACTGGTCCATCATCTGCCGCTGGGCTGCCTCAAGCCGCTCCCCCATCAAGGTAGAAAAACGGCGGAACAGGGCGTAGCCGAATGCGGCATCCTCCTCGCAATGGGACAGCACGGCCTGGCCATCAAAGCGCAAAGCCCGGATCGACTTTGCGGCGCGTGCATTGAAATGCCACTTGTAGGGTTCGATCAGCCAGGACCAGCCAAAAACCTTGTCCTTGCCCAGTCGCGCCACTTCCAGCTTCGGCCCGACAATGGCCGGGATCTCAACAGCCAGCTCGCCCTCCAGCAGAAGCAGAAAGCAATCGGCATGCTCGCCCTGGCGGGCAACCACCTCATCCTGAGGATACGATTGCTCGGCCGCGTGCGCAGCCAGAAACTCCAGGTGCGCCTCCTCCAGACCCGAAAACAGTGCGTGTCCGGCCAGAAACTTCTGAATGCTTGACGGTTCCATGGCATCTCCCAACGATCAATGATTCACTTTAGCAACAACTGACTCAGCATACCATTGACCCAGGTCAAAACGCGCTGGACCGATTCGAGTCAGACTGTGCTAACCTGACCCATACGGCAGCGTATGGACTTATGGCGATCCCATTCTCGG
>PWWM01000172.1 GCA_003561495.1 Gammaproteobacteria bacterium | reverse complement strand
TGACCAATCGCTGGGAAGTGCGTCGCCACCGAGCCATGACCGAGGCCGTGCACGAAGCCGGGGGGCGCATCTGCATGCAGATCCTGCATGCCGGGCGCTACGCCTATCACCCGTTCTCGGTCGCACCCTCGGCGATTCAGTCGCCGATCACGCCGTTCAAGCCCAAAGCGCTTTCCAGTCGGGGTGTCGAGAAGCAGATCGGTGATTTCGTGCGCTGTGCGAGCCTGGCCCGGAAAGCCGGCTATGACGGCGTCGAGGTGATGGGCTCAGAAGGCTATTTCATCAACCAGTTTCTGGTCCCGCGCACCAATCACCGCAGCGACCAATGGGGCGGGGATTTCGAAAACCGAATGCGCTTGCCGGTGGAAATCGTCAAGCGCATCCGTGAAGCGGTGGGCGAGCATTTCATCATCATCTATCGGCTGTCCATGCTCGACATGCTGGCCGATGGCAATACCTGGGAGGAGGTTGTTGCTCTGGGTCAGGCCATCGAACAGGCCGGGGCCACCATCATCAACACTGGCATCGGTTGGCACGAGACCCGCATTCCAACCATCGCCACCAGCGTGCCGCGGGCCGCCTTTACCTGGGTGACCCGCAAGCTCAAGGGCTCGGTTTCGGTGCCGCTGGTGACCACCAACCGCATCAACATGCCGCACACCGCCGAAGATATTCTGGCCCGTGGCGATGCCGACATGATTTCCATGGCGCGGCCATTGCTGGCGGATCCAGACTGGGTGATCAAGAGCGCCGAGCAGCGGGTCGATGAAATCAACACCTGCATCGGTTGCAATCAGGCCTGCCTGGATCATGTCTTTCAGAACAAGGTGGCCTCGTGCCTGGTCAATCCGCGCGCCGGCCACGAGACCGAGCTGCGCATTGAAACGGCCGAATCAGGCAAGAAAATTGCCGTAATCGGCGCCGGTCCGGCCGGACTGGCGGCTGCGACCACGGCGGCTGAGCGCGGTCACCAGGTGGTGCTGTTTGAAAAATCCGACCGCATCGGCGGCCAGTTCAACATGGCCAAGCGCATCCCCGGCAAGGAGGAATTCGTCGAGACTCTGCGCTACTTTCAGCGCCGCATCGAGTTGAGTGGCGTGGAATTGCGCCTGAACTCCGAAGCGACTGCCGAGGCCCTGGGCGAGCAGGGCTTTGATGAAGTCATCATCGCCACGGGTGTGACTCCCCGTGATCCGCAGATTCCCGGACAGGATCATCCCTCCGTGCTCAGCTACATCGATGTGCTGTTGCATGGCAAGCCGGTCGGGAAAAGAGTCGCTGTGATCGGCGCCGGCGGCATTGGCTTCGATGTCAGCGAATTCCTGGTCCATGACCATGTGGCTGACTCTCCTGATCCGGATCAACCGGATCCGAAGGATTTCTTTGATCAGTGGGGTGTGGACATGGATCTGTCCCGGCGCGGCGGGGTTGACGGGATGAAACCGAATTTCGGGCCGCCGGCCCGTGAAATTCACCTGCTGCAAAGAAAGACTTCCAAGCCGGGCAAAGGCCTGGGCAAGACCACCGGCTGGATCCATCGCACCTCGTTGAAAGGTTTTGGCGTCAACATGCTCTCAGGAGTCAGCTATGAGCGCATCGATGATCAAGGCCTGCATATCCGTGTGGAGGATCAACCGCAACTGCTCGAAGTCGACAACATCGTCATTTGCGCCGGCCAGCTACCCAACCGGGTGCTGGCCGAGGCACTGGAAGGGCAGGGCGTGCGTGTCCATCGGATCGGCGGCGCCGATGTCGCCGCCGAACTCGATGCCAAACGCGCCATTGACCAAGGCACCCGGCTCGCCGCTCGCCTGTAGGTCGGCCCTACGTGGCCGACGGTCGTTGTAGGTCGGGGCTACGTCCCCGACGGTCATGACTCGAATTCATCGCCATTGGATGGTTCGCGTGTCGCGACTTCAATCCAGGGATCCACCGTGTCGAATTTGAGTCGATGTCGGTGACATGGACCGTCGGCCACGTAGGGCCGACCTACCAAAATCAATCGGCCTGCGCTTTCTCAAGATACCGGAAGAAATCGGAGTCAGCGCGCAGCATCAGCGTGCTGTTCTTGCCGAGCACACGATAGGTCTCCAGGGTTCTGAAGAAGGCGTAGAACTCCGGGTCGGCCCCGAAGGCCTGGCCATAGATTCGGGTGGCGTCGGCATCGGCCTGGCCACGGATTTCCTCGGCTTGTTTGGCGGCCTCGGAGCGGATGGTCTGCAGCTCACGCGCCATTTCACCAAGAATTTCCTGGGCCTGGCCCTGGCCTTCGGCGCGGAAACGTTCGGCAATCGACTGGCGTTCGGCAATCATGCGGCTTTCGACCTGGCGGCGGACCGAATCGATGTAGTTGACCCGCTTGACGCGCACATCGTGAAGTTCGATCCCAAGCTCGGGCATCAGGCGACGAGCGCGCTGCAGGATTTCCTGCTCCAGCAGTTCGCGCCCCAGTTTCGGCCGCATCTGCAGATCCACATCGTCGCGCTGGGCCAGGGTCGGATCCTCGAGTTCATCGACATCCACGCTCCAGTCGCGGGAACGAATGATTTCCTCCAGTTCAGTGGATGAGACCATGTCGCGAACAACCGAATCGATGATGTCATCGAGGCGGGTGCGGGCGCCGCGCTCATCGCGGACACTGCGCAGGAACTGCAGGGGATCCTCGATGCGCCAGCGCGCGGTGGTGTCGACCAGAATGAATTCCCGACCCAGGGTCGGAATCTGGGTGACGTCGCCATCCCAGTTGAGAAGACGCTTGTCGAAGCGGCGTACCTGCTGCCACGGCAACTTGAACTTCAGCCCGGGCTCGGAAATGAGGTCGCCACGTGGTTCACCGAATTGAACGATGATGGCCTGATCGGCTTCATCCAGCACAAAGGTGCAGGCCGAGCCGATGATGAGAAAGAGCAGCAATGCAATGATCAGTCCGAGTGATTTCATGGCTGGGCCTCCTGGTTGCGATCCACGTTGAGCAAGGGCAATGGCGCAAGCTGGTCTTCCTGAACGACCAGGATCTGTCCAATTTCGGGCAGGATTTCGGCCAATGCCTCCAGGTACAGTCGCGAGCGGGTAACCTCGGGCACGCGCTGGTATTCAGCCAGCACCGCAGAAAAGCGTGTACTTTCACCCAGCGCACGGTTGACGCGCTCGGTGGCATATCCCTGAGCCTCGGCAATGGTGCGCAATGCCTGGCCCTCGGCCCGGGGAATCTCCTGGTTGACCCGCTTCTGGGCCTCGTTGATCATGCGCTCGCGTTCCTGGCGAGCCTCGTTGACCTCGTTGAAGGCCGGCTGAACGGCCGGTGGCGGCACCACATCCTGCAATTCAACAGTGATCACGTGAATGCCGGCATCGTAGCGGTCCATGATCTGCTGCATTTCATCGCGGCCCAGTTGCTGAATTTCGACTCGGCCAACGGTCAGCACATCGGAGCCCAGGCGATTGCCGACCACCCGACGCATGACCGACTCGGAAATATCACGCAGGGTCTGGGTCGGTTCACGCATGGAATAGAGGAACTTGATCGGGTCATTGATGCGGTACTGCACCACCCATTCCAGGTCGATGATGTTGAGATCACCGGTTAACATCAGCGACTCATCTTCGAAGGCCTTCTGGCTGTACTGAGTCCGGCCACCGCGAACGCCCTCCGTGCGAAAGCCGAACTCCTGCTTAAGCACCCGCTCGGTCGCGACCCACTGGACCTGGTCGATGCCCATGGGCAGCTTGAAGTGCAGTCCCGGGTCGGTGATCTTGATGACCGCGCCAAAGCGCTTGACTACGGCCCGTTCTTCCGGTTGTACCGTGTAGAAAGAGGTGGCCAGTATCCAGATCAGCAACAGGATGACAATGGCGCCGATCACAACGCCGCCGGACTTCTTGCCGGCATTGGCGCCGAATACATCGGCCAGTCCTTTGGCTGGGGTTCCACCCACAGCCTGACTTCGCTTTTGATTCATTGATGAAACTCCCTGGTCGGAATATCCCTCGCCCTCATGACAACCGGGCGCCGCTAGAGCCCGCCGGACAACCCGCCGGCGAACTGCGGAAGTTTACCCGTTTTTCAGTGAACAGGAGCGGGTAAACGAGCGGGTTTTGCGGTGGCAATCACGTTTTCGGCTTTCTCATGCCTTGAATTCGAGATTCCGGATCGGACTCTGCCACTCGTCCTTCTCGATGCCGGGCGCGGGGCGAGACCAGGTGCCGCGCACCGGTTGACCGGAAAAGTGGCTGATGATGAGGCGGTGGGCGAGGTTGAGATTCGGCAGCATGCCGTGAAAGCCGGCCTTGCGAGTCAGCAGGCGATCGCGGACTTCCCAGTAGCCGAAGTCGTTCGGGCGTAGACAGACCAGCTGATGACGTTCGAGGAAGGCCGGCTCGGCGCCCCGATACGGCACCGTGCCGTCGCCGCTGAGCTGCCAGGCATCCAGATCATCGTCGCCCCAGCGGTTCTGGCGGTCCTTGCCGGTCAGGTTGAAGACCGGGTGCCGCTCGCTACGTTCGACCTTGAGACGGACGCGGGTAGTGGCGTCCACTCCGATCATGCACAACCATTGTTCGGGACGCATGTCGGCCTGGTCCAGACGAAAGGACTCGATGCGCTGCCGGTGGGCACGGGCAAGGGTCAGCATTTCAGCAAGCAGTTCCTGGGCCCACTGACGGCGCTTGCCCTGGTTGGCCCGGCCGCGTAGCCCGTGTAAACGAATGAACTCGGCCAGGGTGGCGAATACACCGGGTTGCCAGGCATCGACATCGTACAGATCGGCCGGAATGTCGGCATGATTGGTCTCGATGGCCTCGGGGAAGCTGGGCAGCAAGTGATACAACGATGGCGTCAGGCGGGCCGCTTCGCGTTCGCGCGAGCCGGATTCATCATCCCCACCCAGACTGGCCGTACCCGTGATGATCTTCAGTGGTGCCTCGAAGGAGCCGCGAAACGGCGTGCCCAGCGTGGCGACCTTGTCCACCGGCGCAGAAGAACCGTTGCGCTCCAGATACCCGGCGATGATCAGACCGCCCATGGAGTGTCCAACCAGGTTGACCCTCGCTTGGTCGGGATAGCCTGCCCGGTGGTAATGGCGCATCAGGCTGGTCCGGGCGATGACCTCGTCGACAAATCGCTCCAGTTGCCGCTCGACCAGGTCCAGCGGCTGGCGCCAGTCATAGGGAAAGGGATAGACCGGCACCGGCTCCTCGGGCTTGCGGGTCAGGTTGTAGCGCAATTCCTCGATCAGGTGCCGATAAACCAGCCTGAACACCGAGTCCGGCGCGATTCGGGCCGGTTCGATCAGCTCATAGCGCAGGTTTTCCGGATGCAGGGTAAGTCGGTCGTAGGCCTTGTTCATGACCGCCGACCAGACGGTTTCGGGGGATACGGCATACTCGTCACGCAGCTCGCTGGCAGTAATGCCGGGGATGACGATGACCGGATTGACCAGGCTCATGATGACGGCTCCCTCAGTGTCCCTGCCGAGCAAGCTAACAGAAAACGCTTCTGGCCATCAATAGCGAATCAGCCGGTAGACGGTCAGCAGCAGGATGGCATTGAGGGTGGTGATGGCCACGATCGGTCCGACGGCGCTCAACCCGGTGCCGCCATCG
>PWWM01000095.1 GCA_003561495.1 Gammaproteobacteria bacterium | reverse complement strand
GGGCCAGGAAGGCTCGATCACCGTGATTGGTGCGGTCAGCCCACCGGCCGGTGACTTTTCCGAGCCGGTGACCAGCCACACCAAGCGCTACGTGCGCAGCTTCTGGGCCCTGGATCGCAGTCGCGCCCAGGCGCGGTTCTACCCGGCCATCCACCCGTTGACCAGCTACGCCGAGGACGTGGACACACTGGCGCGCTGGTGGCAGTCACAGGGCAATGCCGACTGGAAAGAACATCGCCATCGCCTGCTTAAATTACTGGAGGCACAATCCAAGCTCGAGCGCATGGCGCGCATCGTCGGCAAGGACTCGCTGCCCGATGAACAGCAGATGACCCTGCTCGCCGCTGACCCGATGAACGAGGGCTTTTTGCGCCAGAGTTCGTTTTCCGATATCGATCGGTACTGCTCGCCGAAACGCCAGACCGCCATGCTCCGATTGATGATGCAATTCATCGATTCTGCCGAGGAAGCGGTGGCCAATGGCGTCGCACCAACCAAAATTGCAGCCATGCCGATTCTGAGAAAACTGCAACGTCTGGGCGAGGAATTTTCGGAAGAACAGATCGAAGACAAACCGAAGGTGGCCGCCGAAATCGATGCTGCCTTCACCCAGCTCACCAAGCAGGAGGCCGCCGATGAAAGCTGATGTCATAGTCAAGGGAGCGGCCACGGGTCTGGAAGGACCGCTGCTGTTTGCCCGCCGCGATGCCGATGTCGCCCTTAACGATGCCGTCGAGGTGATCGGCGGCGATGGTCAGGCGCGAGTCGGCCGGGTTTCGGCCGTCGATGATGACAACATGGTCATTGAAGTATTGGAATCGACGACCGGACTGGGCCTGGATGAGACCCGGATTCGCATTCTGCACCGTCCGCTACAGATGGCGGTCGGCCCCAACCTGCCGGGTCGGGTATTCAACTCCGTCGGCGAACCCATCGACGGCGGACCACCGGTGCCGGCCGATCAGATGATGCGCATCGACGGCCTGGCCATCAACCCGGCGGCTCGCGACCTGCCGCGCGATTTCATCGAGACCTCGATCTCGACCATCGATCTGATGAACTCGCTGGTGCGTGGCCAGAAGCTGCCGCTGTTTTCCTGCGGCGGCTTGCCGCATGATCGCCTGGCCACCCAGATTGCCCAGCGGGCGCGCCTGCGCGATGCCGATGCCGGCGACTTCTGCGTGGTTTTTGTCGGCATTGGCGTGCCCTACGATGTGGCCGCCAGCTTTACCCGTGCCATGGAAGACTCCGGCGCGCTGGCCCACACCGTCATGTTTCTCAACCATGCCGACGAGCCTTCCACCCAGCGCCTGCTGACCCCGCGTTACGCGCTGACCGCGGCCGAATATCTGGCTTTCGTGGAAGGACGCCACGTGCTGGTGGTCATGACCGACATGACCAACTACTGCGAGGCGCTGCGCGAGGTCTCGGCCAGCCACGGCGAAATTCCCAGCCGCAAGGGCTATCCCGGCTACATGTATTCGGACCTGGCAGCCATCTTCGAGCGCGCCGGCTGCATTCGTGGCCTACCGGGCACCCTGACCCAGTTGCCCATTCTGACCATGCCCGGCGATGATATCGGTCACCCGATTCCGGACCTGACCGGCTACATCACGGAAGGCCAGATCGTGCTCGGGCGTGAACTCGACCGCA
This sequence comes from Gammaproteobacteria bacterium, assembly GCA_003561495.1. Lineage (GTDB taxonomy): Bacteria > Pseudomonadota > Gammaproteobacteria > Xanthomonadales > Wenzhouxiangellaceae > Wenzhouxiangella. Next base: position 3,977 of record PWWM01000095.1, on the reverse strand, counting down.
AGGGCGTCAACCCGCCGGTCGAAGTGCTGCCCAGCCTGTCACGCCTGATGGACGCCGGTACCGGCAAGGGCTATACCCATCCCGACCACCCCGCCCTGGCCCACCAGTTGTTCGCCAGCTACGCCCGGGCCAACCGGGTACGCGTGCTGGCCTCGGTGATGGGCGTGGAAGGGCTGCCGGAAAACGACCGCAAGTTCCTGGAATTCGGCGATGCCTTCGAGCAACGCTTCGTGGCCCAGGATGGACCCCGCACGCTGGAACAGAGCATGGCCCTGGGCTGGGAGCTGTTGCGCGGCCTGCCGCCGACCGAACTGACCCGCCTGTCCAGCGCCCAGTTGGCCGAGTACATCGAAAATGCCTGACAGCACGCCCAGTCCGACTCGCAGCGCTTTCCTGGAACTCAAGGACGAGAGCCAGCTGGTTCGCGAGGGTTTCGAATTCCTCGATGAAAAGCGGGTCATCCTGGCCCAGGAGATGCTCAAGCGACTCGCGGCCTGGAAGGAGGCACAGACGGAATTCGATGAAATGCACGATCAGGCCGGCGCAGCGCTGGTCCAGGCCCTGGGCCGCCACGGGCTGGACGGACTGGGCATCTATCCCGTCACCCTGATGGAAGATGCCGGGTTCGAATTGCACGAGAATCGTTTTCTCGGCGTCAACCTGCTCGACGGTGAATTCAACTCGGGGCGTGATGAAAAAAGCCGTCATCCACCGGCAGTCAACCCCTCACCGGAAGCCGAGCGCTGCCGCAAAATCCACGAAGAACTGCTGCAACGGTCCATGGAAATGGCCATCATGCGCTCCAGCCTGGAACGCCTGGTCAGGGAATACATCCGCACCGAGCGGCGCGCGCGGGCGCTGGAAAACGTGGTCCTCCCCGAGATTGAAGAAACCCTGCGCTTTATCGAAGAACAGCTCGAGGCCATGGACCAGGAAGAAGCCATCCGGGTGCGTAACGCCGGTAAGTGATCAGCGCTCGATGATGGTCTCAACGACCGACCGGGCCGAACGTACGGCCGAATCCAGCAGCGGTACCCCTTCACCTGCCCAGGAACTGCAGTAGAACAGTCGGCGATTCGGCTGGGCATGCCATTGCTGCAATAGCTTCCGGATGTCCTCGACTTTTGCATTGACCAACGCCCTTTGCATGGGGATACAGGCCTGCACGCGCTCGAGGTCCGGTTCGAACAGCGGATTCCAGGTTTGCAATACCGGTGAGGCCTCACTCAGCGTGGGCTCGACGGCATTGACCTGGACGGTGAACATGGATTCGTTCATGTCCTCGTCCATCAGGAAGTTCAGCGCACCCCAGTCTTGCTGCTCTTTGGGCAGGAAACGCAGGTCATCGTGAACCCAGAGCTTGCCATCGGCATACGGAACATCGGCCAGCAACTGGCGCTCCTGATCCCAAGTCGAGCCACCGAGAAAATCCAGTTGATTGGCCTGGGTGGCGACGATGACATGGTCATAAGTCCCGCCCGCCCTGCTTGATGTCGTCAGCCGGATTCCATCTCTTTCCTCTTTGATTTCGGTCACGTTGCAGTCGGTATGAATACTCACCCCTTTGGCCAGACCTTCCGCCAGCGCCCGGGTACCACCCTTCAGGCGCAACAGGTCACCCGAGTGCAAAACGCCACGCAACATCTCCAGCAGCGGTCGAGCCGGCCAGTTTTCCAGATGTTCCTCATCGCAGGTACAAATGGTCTTGAGAATGGGCAGCATCAGACCGCGCCAGAACCGGTCATCAAAGGGTGATTCATCCAGCAACTCACCCAGGGTTGGTGCGTCTTCCCGATCTCTCAATTCACGCGCCACCCCGGCCAGGCGCACCAGCCCCAGACCCATGCGCGCGGCATCCCTGCCCAAGTAGCGCCAGCCACCCGGAATCGGCCAGCCAGTCAGCGGCATGACGCCGCTTCTGAACCAGGTCCGACCATCCATCCAGTTGCAGGTGGTATCCACCCTGACCGCGAATGTCTCGACACCGACCTCACCGGCCAGCGCCAGGAGACTCGACCAGTCGCGCGCATTCATCACCCGTAGCGGCACATCCACCACGCCGCCATGGACTTCCAGGCCATGGGCCAGCATGCCGATTTCGGAATGACGCTCGAACAACTCGACCTGCCAGCCTTTTTGTCGGCACATCCAGGCCGCCGCGAGGCCGGAGATTCCGCTGCCGATCACGGCAATGTCTTTCGTGTCAGATCGCACTTTTGTGGGGTAGTTGTCCTGGAACGTGTGATTCGGGAATGCTGCGTACGCGTTTCACCCAGATAATAGCCGGAATCGCATGAAGGAAATTGTGTTGAATCGGAATGAAGTTGGGTTTTGGGGGCGGGGTAACGCGTTGGCTTGTGCTGAGCACCAGCCCGCTGCCGCGGAGCAAACAGGATGCGGAAAATCAGACATCTGGAAATAGGGTCTTTACGAGTCAGGACACGTGAATCTGTTTATGTCGATGGATTCATTGTCGACCGTCGGGGACGTAGCCCCGACCTACGATCTTGACGGACCACTCATCATTGCCAACGTACAAACTTGCGCGACAACTCAACCACCGGCGCCTGCTCCGGAGCGGTCGCCACGGTGCGAATGCGAACCCAGCGTGTGCGGGTTTCGTGATCCATCAGGCGGTCATCTCGCAGCACCCCGGAAATGGCCCGGTCCTGGCCCAGGCCGGTCTCGATGATGATGTCGACAAAGGCAGCCCCCGGCGCAACACCCTCGCGAAACTCGAATCCGCGCCAATTGAACCCATCATTTCGCTGCAAGGCGCCGGCATCGGCCAACAGCAGCTCCAGGAGCGCCGCGACAGAAGGCACCCCTTGGTGTGAAATGACATAGGGCGCTTCAAAGTCGAGCTCGGGGAGCTCGCCCTCCTGCCAGTCACCGTCGCTTGCATCGATGACCGAAGTCAAGCTAGTGCATGGAATCCCCAGGCAGTCCATTGTCTCGGCGAAAGCATCGGGAATTTCGGCTCGCGATATGGCGATCGGCAAGGCCACGGTGCCGCGTAACGGGCGCGAAGCCATGCGCCAGGACACATGCGCAGCCTGGTCAGCCTCATCGGCCGGGCGGACCCGGTCCGATCCATGGATGCGGATCAATTCCTGGCGATGGGCCGGCGCCAGGTTGAAACGGTCCACCTGGACCGTGCTGACCTCGATGACCGGGCTTTCATCGTCCGGACTAAAGTGCTGCAAACCGTAACGCAGGCGGTAACGGGCCGGTTCGACCCGCCCTTCCACGGCCTCCATGTTCACCAGCGCGCGGGTCAGCGGGCCCAGATCATGACCGGGGAGAAACACCGAGTCCGAATCGGTCTCGAGTTGTTCATCCAGAGCTTGTTGCAGCGGCTCCAGGTCGAGACGCTCGTAGGGCGTCGACATGACATGAGCATCGGCGATATCGGTGATGGAGACAGACTCACCGGCCTGGACATTCAGGCCAAGCCCCATCCCCCACCCGGCCAGCAGGCCAATGGGAAGCCAGAACTTCGCGAATTCGAATTGCATATTGGTCCACATGGCGCGAAACTTGAAGGTACATGGTGCCACAAGCCACGGCTTGCGCGGTTATCATGCTTGCAGGATTGGGGACGCAGGTAATAAGGAACGCCCGGAAAGGCCCGGGAGTATCCAGAGGAAGGGACCATGCTGGTGATTGTCAACATTGCCGATTTGCATTCGGCCTACGACCACTACCCGCGCCTGGCCCGGGTGGTGAGTGATCTTGCCGAATCGCACGAACGCGAACAGTTGCTGGTGCTGATCAACGGCGATGTATTCGAGTATGGCAATGTGGTCGGCAGCCGCTCCGAGGGTGAGCCTGACTGGCTGTTTCTCCAGCAAATGGGCCAACATGCCCGAATCATCATCAACATCGGCAACCACGAGTTCGACTTTCACTCCCCGGGTGAATTCATGGCTCGGGCTCGCGAGGCCGGCATCACGGTCATTGGCAATCTCGGTGTC
>PWWM01000221.1 GCA_003561495.1 Gammaproteobacteria bacterium | reverse complement strand
CCCGCCGAAAACGCCCCTGAGTCCGCCGGATCCAATCCCCACGCTCCGCCACCAGCGCCGCCACCCGATCGCGATCAAACCCCGGCGGCACCGTCACCACCACCCGCCCCAAACGATCGATGCGCAAGCGAACGTTGCGGGCGCGGGGGTGGGTTTGGATTCGGTACTCGGGCATGAGGAGGTAGGTGAAAGGTGAAAGGTGAAAGGAAAAGGATTAGGTTTAAGGTTTAAGGGGGCGGTGTACGTTTTAACGGTTTACGGGTTCCGGGGGTGGTGTCTTTGGCTTGGTATTATTGCAAACCACGAACCAACTCCTAACCCTTTTACCTTTCACCTTTCACCTTTCACCTTTTACCTTTTACCTTTTACCTTTTACCTTTCCCCTTTAACCTTCCTTTCCATGCTGCAACTTTCCAACCTCACCCTTCGCCACGGCGCCGAGCCGCTGCTTGAAGAGACCTCGGCGACCATTCATCCCGGCCACAAGGTGGGTTTGATTGGTGCGAACGGGTCCGGCAAGACCAGTCTGTTCAACCTGATTCTCGGCCGGATGAGCGCCGATGCCGGGGACTGCAGTTATCCGGCCGACTGGACGGTGGCCTGCATGGCCCAGGAAATCACCGAGCTGGACCGGCCGGCAATTGAATACGTGATCGACGGGGATGTTCGCCTGCGCCGGGCCGAACGCGCGGTGGAAGACAGCGAATCCGGTGACGGGGAAGACATTGCGCGTGCCCATGCGGCCTATGAGGAGGCCGGTGGCTACACCGCCCGGGCCCGGTCCGGCGCCCTGCTGAACGGACTGGGGTTTCGCGCCGAAGAGCACGACAACCTCGTCGGTCAGTTCTCCGGTGGCTGGCGGATTCGCTTGAGCCTGGCCCGCGCGCTGATGGCGCCGTCGGATTTGCTGCTCCTCGATGAGCCGACCAATCACCTGGACCTGGAAACGGTAATGTGGCTGGAAGATTGGCTGCGACGCTACCCCGGCACCCTGGTCCTGATCTCGCACGATCGCGACTTCATCGACAACGTGGTCGAATCGGTCATCCACATCGAACATCGCAAGCTCAACCGCTATACCGGCGGCTACAGCAGCTTCGAAAAGCAGCGTGCCACGCAAATGGCCTTGCAGCAGGCCCAGTACGAGAAACAGCAGCGCCAGATTGCCCACATGCAGAAATTCATCGATCGCTTCCGCGCCAAGGCCAGCAAGGCCAAGGCTGCCCAGAGCCGGATCAAGGCGCTGGAACGCATGGAAGAGACCGCACCGGCGCACGCCGACTCACCGTTCGACTTCAGCTTTCCCGAGCCGCCGCGCGCCTCCAATCCCTTGCTCAATCTCGACCAGGTCAGTCTGGGCTATGGTGAGAACGTGGTGCTTGACCAGGTCTCTGTGAGCCTTGCGCCGGGCGATCGCATCGGTTTGCTGGGTCTCAACGGTGCCGGCAAGTCGACCCTGGTACGGGCCCTGGCCGGTGACCTGGAGCCACTGGCCGGGACCATCACGGCCAGTCGCGGCCTGACCATCGGCTACTTCGCCCAGCACCAGGTCGAGCAGCTTGATCTGGAAGCCAGCCCGTTGACCCATCTGACTCGACTGGCCGATGACGCCACATCGGAACAGCGCTTGCGGGATTACCTGGGCGGCTTCGATTTTCGCGGCGACATGGCCACCCAGCCGGTGGCGCCATTGTCCGGCGGTGAAAAGGCTCGTCTGGTGCTGGCCATGCTGGTCTGGCGGGCGCCCAACCTGCTGCTACTCGATGAACCGACCAACCATCTCGACCTGGAGATGCGCCACGCGCTGACGGTGGCCATGCAGGGCTACGAAGGCGCCGTGGTGACGGTCTCCCACGACCGCCATCTGCTGAAGAACGTCGTGGATGAATTCTGGCTGGTGGCTGATCGCGAGGTTCGTCGGTTTCCCGGCGGCCTCGCCGATTATCGTCGCTGGCTGGCCGAGCCCACACCGCAAGCCACATCGAACCCGCCCGCCGGTTCGGGCAACGCCCGGGTCCGCCAGCGTCGTGAACAGGCCCAATGGCGCGCACGCATCAAGCCGCTGAAGAACCGCGTCGAGCGCCTGGTCCGGGAAATCGATGAAACCAACAGTGAACTGACCGACATCGAGCGACAGCTCGCCGACCCCGACCTTTACGCGGCCGAACAGAAGAATCGACTGACCGAGCTGATCAAACAGCAAACCCACCTGCGAACCCGACACGATCAGCTTGAATCCGAGTGGCTGGAAGCCGAGCAGGCGCTGGACGAAGCCCTGACCCCTGACCCCTGAATCCTGCCCCTTCAAGGACACCGCGCCGGATCCACGCTCCGACTCCGTTCAGGATCCGCGGCACGCAGGATGCCGATGGTGGGATTGCCGCGCACCTCGAATCCCAGTGCTCTCAGCCACTCCACAACCCGGTGGTTGGAATTGTGCCCCAGTGAGTATTCACGCGCATCCAGGACGAACTCCAGATTGAGCAGATGACTGTAATGGGGCTCGGCGCGGGCGAACTCGGCATCAACCTCGGCAGCCAGGTTGGCGACCCGTTCTCGTCCGGCCGAGAAAATCAGCACGTTACGGATTTCGGATCCGATCTGATCGACCCAGCAGTCCGGGTCGATGGGGCCGCGCAACCGACCTCGTCCCAGAGCCGCCGGAGTATTCACCAACAAAGCCGACAGGCTCCGTCCGAGGCCGGTCTCGCCATCCACGTACCAGCGCCACTCTCCGTACGCCAGCCGTTGCACATTGTCCTCATCGACCACCAGCACCAGTGAATTGTGGCGGCCGTGATCCAGTACGTAGACCGGCACGGGATCGATCACTTCATCTGGCTGAATGATGGTGGCCGTGCAGCCGGCCAACAGGGTCAAGACCGCGCTCAGCATCCATCGCCACTTGCTGGTATTCTGCTCTTCCATCGGGTCGTGTGACTCCACAGATTTGTATGAGGGAGACGGGTTATCACCATGACCACCCTGCTTGCCATCGGCGACATGCATCTGGGCCGTCTGCCGGCTGCGATTCCCGACGGATTGGGCAGCCGCAGACAGGAACTGGGCCCGGAGGCCGCCTGGTCACGCTCTGTGGCCGAGGCCATCGAGCGTGAAGTCGATGCAGTGCTGCTGGCCGGCGATGTGGTCGAACGTCATCGCGATTTTTTTGTGGCCTACGGTCAACTCAAGGCCGGCGTGGAACAGTTGGCCGAGGCCGGAATCGAGGTCATCGCCGTGGCCGGCAACCATGATACGCATGTACTGCCCCGGCTGGCCAGCGAAATCAGCAGCCTTCACCTGCTCGGCGCCGGCGGCCATTGGCAGCAACATCCAGTCGGAGACCTCACCGTCATCGGCTGGTCTTTTCCCCAGTCCCGGGTCAGTTTTTCTCCCCTCGACAGCTTCCCCCGACTCGACCCGAAGAAGGTTCTGGTCGGTTTGCTGCACTGTGATCGCGACCAGACCGACAGCCCCTATGCGCCGGTCAGCTCGGCCGATCTGGCCGAAGCCTCCGTCAATGCCTGGTTGCTCGGTCATATTCACCAACCGGATGACCTGAGCGCGGCGCGTCCGATCGGTTATCTCGGCTCGGTCAATGCATTGCGGGCCAGTGAAACAGGCGCACGGGGTCCCTGGCTGGTCGAGATCGAGGATGGCAAGGTGATGATGACTCACCTGCCGCTGGCGCCACTGCGTTTCGAGACGCTCAGTGTCGACTGTGCTGAAATCGAGGACAGCGATGCGCTCAGCGGCGCCATCCTTTCCGCCACCCGCGAGCGCATCGTCGAGTGGCAACAGGGTGATTACCTGCCCGATGCGCTGGGGTTGCGGGTGGAACTGGTCGGTCAATGCGCCATTTCCGAACACTTGCCCCAGGCGGCAGAAAGCCTGCTCAGCCAGTCCCAGCCCTGGACCGAGTACGGCGTCAGTTGTTTTCTGCAACGCATTGACACCCGCACCATCCCGAGACTGGATCTGAATCGCCTGGCCAGGCAATCCGATCCATGCGGCCTGCTTGCGCGTCATCTTCTGACCCTGGATGAGCCCGACTCCGAACGATGGCAAGAACTGGTCGATATGGCCCGACCGGACATGGAGGCGGTGGCTGCAGGACGCGAGTTTCGGGAGCTGAATCGCTCCCTGAGTGATCAGGACATTGCCACGGAACTGGCCCGGGCCGGCCGACTGGCCTTGTCGCAACTCATTGCCCAGCGCGAACGCAGTCGATGAAGCTGAAGGCCCTGGACATTCGGCTGTTGCCGGGGCTGGATTCGCCGTTGGCGGTCAGTTTCGATGCGCATGCGGTCAACGTCATCACCGGACCGAACGCCTCGGGCAAGTCCAGCCTGATTCGCGCCGTCCGGGCAGTCCTCTACCCGGAACAGATCGATGGTTTCTGCCACATCCTGGCCGAGTTCGAAAGTGACGGAAACACCCTGCAATGTGAACGCCGCGGCGCCCAGTCCCAATGGACTCAGGACGGCGCGGCCACGAGGCGCCCCAACCTGCCTGGCGCCGAAAGCCTGGGCGCCTACCTGATCAGCTCCGAAGACCTGGCCACACTCGGCAGTACCGAAACCCATATCGCGTCCGAGTTGCGCACCATGCTGGCCGGTGGCTACGACCTGGAGGCCGTGCTGACCGAGGGTGAGCTGGCACCCCGCTCGCGGCCGCAGAAACTGGCCGGTGAGCTGGCACGCATCAGCAACGACATCGCCGACAAGGAAGCCGAGTACGCCCGCCTGGATGAGGAACTGGCCGACCTGGAGCGGCTGGATGCCGAACTGGCCGAAAGCGCTTCCGCCGCGGCCGGTCTTCGCGCCTGCGAGGATGCCCTGGCGCTGGCCGAGGCCATTGCCCGGCGCAGCGCCATCGAAACCACACTGATCGAGGAGTTCTCGGGCGGCATGGACCGCCTTCGGGGTGACGAACTGGAACGCATCGAGCAGGTCGATGAACAGATCGCCCAGCGAGAAAAAGAGCTGCAAGTCACCCGTGGCGCGCTGCGCCAGGCGCGCGAAAGACTGGAAAAGACCGGATCGGTCGATCCGCATACTCTTGAAGCGCTGCAATCGGAACTCTCGGACCAGCGTGATCGGCTGATCGAACTGGAACGACGGATCGAAAAACAGAACGATGCCATCGAGCAGCACCAGGCAGGCCTGGTACGAGCGGCTCGTCGGCTCGGCGGTGATCCACCGGAGATCGTCGAGAAACTGGACCAGCAGTCACTGGAAGAACTCGAAAAGCGCGTCGACCGGGTCCAGATCCTGCGCGAACAGATTCGCAACCTGACGGCCGAACTGGCCCGGGCGCATGTTTCGAAGAACCCGACCGGTCGCTCGCAAGCCGATCTGCGTGCCGCCCGGCAAGCCCTGCTGCGCTGGCTGGACGGGGCCAATCTCTCGCCGCTCGAGGGGGTGTTGTGGGGAGGATTGACCGGAGCAGCCCTCATTGCTACCTGGCGACTGCTGGGGGTACAGGAGATCGGCCTGTCGCCTGAGCTGATGCTTCTGATTCTGCTGGCCATCGGCATTCCGCTGGGGCTACTGGTCAACTTCGCCAATCGCTGGCGTGATCTGCAGCGCGCCCACCATGACTTCATGGAAACCGATGTCGAGCCGCCGCTGGGCTGG
>PWWM01000038.1 GCA_003561495.1 Gammaproteobacteria bacterium | reverse complement strand
GGAGACTGGGAGATTCCGGCGCGCGCACCCAGTCTGGCCCTGGATCCCGACGGACGATTGCTGGTGGTCTGGACGGTCGGCGAGGACCCCCGGGCCAATATTCACCTGGCCCGTCAGATTGAAGACGACTGGTCGTTTGGCTCGCCCGAAGCCATCTTGCCGGATGATGGCCATGCCGACGCACCCAAGATCGGCGTGGACGACAGCGGCCGCATTCATCTGGTCTACAGCCTGGCGGCCGATGGACCGATGAGCTTTCCGCAGGTTGTCTACAGCCGGGCCGAGGCCGGCACACTCGATTTCAGTTCACCGCATCGGGTCGTGCCCGATGACAGCGAACTGGCCAGCGGCAGCGGCTTTCCACATCTGGCCATGGCCGGATCATGGCTCCATATCGCCTGGGAACACCTGCCGCCGGCCGGCGATCATGCCCTCGGCCTGGGGCTTTCTTCCAGTGAGGATGGCGGCGAAAACTTCACTCGTCCACACATGATTCCCGGCAGTGATCGTTCAGAGCATGGTGTCAGCGGCGGGCGCCAGGGATTGCTGATGCGCAAGCTGGATGCAAATGCCGACGGTCAGCTTGCTGCTGTTCACAGCACCTTTCTCGACGGCGAAGCAAGCGCAATCTGGCTGTTTCGTGGCGAGATGAAATAGCTGACAACTCTAGAGTCTTCAGTCCCGTTACCGGGCCCGCTGTCGCTGTACAAACAGGATTGGGAGTTGGGAGGAGCATCGGGTGGTATCCGACCGCTCACGGACTGACCGGGTGAACGCTTGAGTCGATATTTTTGTGTTTGGTGGCCTTGGGGTCAGTAACGTCTGCGAGTTGCCTATTGAAAGGCTGACTGCCTTCGATTCGACGATAGTTGGCATGGACGGTCCGGGTGGACCATACTGCCCGCCGCCGCACCCGGTAAGTCCATGATCGGTCAGATACCACCCAATGCGACAGTTAGGAGAAGGTTGAGAATTGTGGCGGTGGCTTCGATCTGGCTCCCCCATCAACCAACTCCCAACCGACAAGCGACGAGTGGGCTTGACCGGGGCCGGGCTCGAGGTGACGGAAGCGAGCACAGCCTTTCCGTTCTTCGAGCACCCGAGAATCCCACTAGGGGCAATCCCTTACCCATTGGATCAATCGCATTTCGGTCGGCACCAGAACGCCACCAAGTTCAAAGTATAGACCAAGCCGTTCACCTCGAGCCCGGCACCGGGCAAGGCGACTCGTCGCCCCGCCCCCATAAACTCTGTGCCCTCTGTGCCTCCGTGGTGGATCCCGGGGTTTGTTCAATGAAAGGCTTGTTAACGACTCCAGCGTCCCGACAACGTCTGTCCGGAAACGGCAACGCAGGCCGGTATGTGAACATCGGTGCGATGCGGCGCACCGACCAGCGGCGTCAGTCCGCGTTGGACCAGCGCACTCAATGCACGGTCCGGAAGCACCATTTCCACGGCTGACTGAAAACGCGCCTGGCCTTCATCCGAAACACTGAAGCCGGGCAAATCCTCCAGGGCCACGGGGAGGGAGGGGTCCATGGCCTGGCCATGATTTTCGAAATTGATCCCCAAGGCTGCCGCAACGGCCAGGGCGCCGCTGGCCAGAGGCAGGGAACGCACGTCGATGACCGATTCGCTGAACTCGAAACTTTCGATCGGATCCGTCTCCGGCCGGTAAGGCAAGCGGGTCAGAAATCTCGGCAGGGTCAGGCCGATCCAGTGTCCGGAGCTGCTTTGGCGCAATGTCCGCCAAAGCTCCAGCGACTCGCCCTCGGGGCCGGACTGCCAGCGGGCGGGATCGGCCAGATCGAGCAGCTCGCCACAACCGGCCAGATCCGGCCGGGCCGAGGCGATAAACGGCGCACCGGCGGCTTCGGCAATCAGCGCCGCGGCGCTCAGGGCCATGATGTCATCGACTTTGGAGCCGAATTCATACAAGCCGACCACCACGGACCACGGCGGCTGATCCGGACCACCGAGAAGATGGCGGTGCAAGGCGCTATGATCGAGCTGCGTGCCGGCCGCCTGCAGGTCTTCCATGAACTCCTGTCGGGTGATGGGCAACAACGCGATCTCGATTTCCTCGCTGACCAGTTGTGATACCAGCCACCACAAGCCGCGCCAGTTGGCTTCCAGCGACTGGAAACGTGGCTCATGAAGTACCGCATCGAGTTGCTCGCTCAAACGAGTGGTAATGGCCTTGCGATGAGGCTCAACCGATTGGGTATCAATCAGGTGCGGGGATACGACTTCCTTCATCAGCTTTTGGATCTGGCGCTCGGCGGCGTTGTCCAGATCCTGCTCCGGGGGTCGACCTCCCAGTAAGCGTTCAAGGTCCGAGGTCCGAGTTGAACCGGATGCATCGTTCCCCGATTGATCATCACTTTTGTCCACCTCAGCCATCAACTCGCGGATCCGGGCCGGATCGTCCAGCCCCTCATAGAGAAGCAGCAGGTTTTTCAGCTGAAACAGATTGCGGCATAGCCGGTCAGGGTGGAAATCATCAATATCGGCAAAGACCAGGTTGTCATGTCCATCCAGTGCCAGCCCGGGCGTCAGTCGGGCCATGACCTGTTGAAAACGATCGATATCAATGGCGACCGGAGGCCGCTCCGCCACCGGCCCGGGAGCCGGAGTGTCACCGAGCCAGTCAGCCAGGATCAGAATCCGCATGGGGCTTTCAGGCTCGACCCGACGGGCGCCGGAAGAGTGGCCGAGATGAAATTGAGCCGAGATGTTCATGAGTGCCATTCCCTTGATGATCCTTCAATGAATCACACTACTCCGGTTACCCGTTCAGTACAACAGCATGGCCAGACCAATGGAGGCGACTACCGCAACCAGCGGGATCATGACCGTGACCATGAAGATGTCACGATAAACCTGGGCATGCTTGAGGCCCATGATGGTCAGCATGGCAATCACCGCGCCACTGTGCGGTAACGTGTCCAGTCCACCGGATGCGATGGCGGCCACGCGATGAAGCACTTCGGCATCCACGCCCATGGCCAGGTAGGTTTCGGCAAAGGTCTGCATGAAAATCTGCAATCCGCCCGATGCCGACCCAACGATGCCCGACACGACGCTGACCGTGGCGGCCACGGAAATCAGTGGCGGCAAATCCAGCCCCATCACCATTTCGGCAAAGTTTCCGAAGCCGGGAGTTTGCGTGACCACCCCACCAAATCCGATGACTGCGGCAGTATTGAGCAGCGGCATGATGCTGTCGTTGGCGCCGGCGCCCAATGCCTGCACCGCCTTGATTCGCAGATTGGCAAACAGCACGACACAGATCATCGAACCGAGCAGGAGCGCAAAGCTCGGCCACAGAATGGGCTGACTGACCGCGAACGCCAGCACCGAGCCCATGACCGTCGACGGATCGTCAAACCAGCCGAGTGCAGGCAACAGACGTGACAGCAGAATGGTGCCGAGGACGACCACCAGAGGCACCAGGGCCGGCACCCAGCCTGGCGCATCCCGAATTTCAGGGGCCATCTTCTCCATGGCCGCATCCTCGGGATTGGCCTCGTAACCCTCACCACGACGACGGGCAACTTTCCATTGATGCTCCAGATACCACCAACCACCGACCATCATGATCAGCCCGGCAACCACACCTATCCCGATGCCGGCATACAGATCGGTGCCCAGCGCGGATGCGGCGATCACATTCTGGACCGAAGGCGTCCCTGGCAAGGCAGTCATGGTGAAGGTGCCGGCGCCCAGCGTGGCCGCGCCGCAGAACAGGCGTTTCGGCAGGTCAGCCTCGCGCATCAGCGCGATGCCCAGCGGATACATGGTAAAGATCACCACAAAGACCACCACGCCACCGTAGGTCAACACAGCGCAGGCCAGCACGGTGACCAGGATCGTATGCCGGTGGCCCAGCCAATCGATGACGGCATTGGCGATCGAAGCTGCCGCACCACTGGTGGCCATCATCTTGCCGAAAATCGCGCCGGTCAGAAACAGGATGAAGAACTGACCCGCGAAGCTGAACGCTCCCAGCGGCCCGAACGGAAAGTGTTCAAGCAGGGTTTCGGCAATGCCCAGTTGATTGGTCAGGCCCACGATCAGGCTGGCCACCAGCGCTGCGATCAGGATATTGATCCCGCGCAACGCCATCAGAATCAGCGCAGCCAGCCCCAACAGCAACCCGATATTTCCCAGCATGAACCCGATGCTCCTCAGAAAGTGACCAACACACGCAGGCGCAAGCACATTAGCCGGATGAAGGGACCAATTCAAGTTTGACCCCTGCGTTGGGGTAGACTTTTCGCATGTCGAATAGCCGCAAGAAAAGGCCCAATCAACCGATCAGCATCGGTGGGATCGAGGTTCAGCCGGGAACCCGCAAGATTATCGACCTCGAGATCACGCGCCTGTACACCCACACGCCAACCACCATGCCGGTGCAGGTGTTGTGTGGACGCCAGGCCGGGCCGGTCTTGTTTGTCAGCGCCGCCATTCACGGCGACGAACTCAACGGCGTGGAAATCATCCGGCGCCTGCTCAAGGTCCCCGCCCTGAAGCGATTGAAAGGCACCCTGATCGCCGTGCCCATCGTCAACCTGCTGGGTTTCATCCAGACTTCTCGCTACCTGCCCGACCGGCGTGATCTCAACCGATGTTTCCCGGGCACCAGCAAGGGCTCCCTGGCCGCCCGTATCGCGGATCTGTTCATGACCGAGATCGTCAGTCGCTCCACCCATGGCATCGACCTGCACACCGGGGCCATCCATCGCGCCAACCTGCCGCAGATTCGCGCCAACCTGGACGATCCCCAGACCCTGGAAATGGCCAAGGCCTTCGGCACCCCGGTCATTGTCAACGCAGCCATCCGCGACGGCTCGCTGCGATCGGCTGCGGCAAGCCGCGAGGTTCCCATTCTGCTCTACGAGGCCGGCGAAGCCCTCAGGCTTGACGAGCTCTCCATTCGCGGCGGGGTCGAAGGCATCGTTCGTGTCATGCGCTTATTGGGCATGCTGCCGAATCGCCGGGGCAAGGCCGCGCGCGATCCGGTGGTGGCGCGCTCCAGCCGCTGGGTTCGCGCTCCGCAAAGCGGCATCCTGAGAACCTTTGCCCAACTGGGTGCACGGGTTCACCGTGACCAGACCGTGCTGGGCGTGGTCGCCGATCCCTTTGGTGAGCAGGAACAGGAGATCCGTGCGCCATTCAGCGGCATCGTAATCGGCCGGCTCAACCTGCCACTGGTCAACGAGGGAGATGCCATTTTTCACATTGCCCGGTTCAACCGCACCGATGTCGCGGCCGAACGGGTCGAGGATTACAACGAATTCCTCGAGGCCGATGATTTTCCCTATGCCGACGAAGCCTCCGAACCGGATTGATGCGCATCGACCCTGACCAGGATTTGCCGGAGGCCCTGATTGACGCTCTGACTTCGGCTCGCCGGGTTGCGGTGCTGACCGGGGCCGGCGTTTCGGCCGAATCAGGTGTGCCCACGTTTCGTGATGCCCAGACGGGCTTGTGGGCCCGCCACGATCCCATGACCCTGGCCTCGCCCGAAGGATTTTCCCGGCAACCCGACCTGGTGTGGGGCTGGTACCAGCATCGCCGTCAACTGATTGCCGAAACCACCCCGAATGCCGGCCACCATGCCCTGGCCAAGATGCAAAAGCGATTTGAGCAGTTCACCTTGATTACCCAGAATGTCGATGGCTTTCATCAACTGGCCGGCTCCGATTCAGTGCTGGAGCTGCACGGCAATATCCAGC
>PWWM01000060.1 GCA_003561495.1 Gammaproteobacteria bacterium | reverse complement strand
ATCGGCGTAGTTGTTCAGTGGCCCGGTCTTGTCGATGATGCGCGCCCCGGCTTCCTGGGTCTCGATCTCGACCTGCTCGATCCGGTCGATTCGATCAGCCACCTCGGAATGCAGTTGAAGCGCGCATTCGACCGCGGTCTGTGCATGGAACTCGGCCGGGAAGGCAATCTTGAACAGGATATTCTCCATCACGTAACTGTCCAGCTCGCGCTCCAGCACCACTGCCCTGCCACCGAACAGTACATCCTGAAAACCCCAAGGTCTGGCCGAAAGCGCCGTCGGGTAGCCGATCTCACCCTTGAGTGTGAGCAGGGCAAGCTGCACGGCCCGCCGGCAGGCATCCCCGGCCGCCCAGCTCTTGCGCGGGCCGGTATTGGGCGCGTGCCGATAGGTTCTCAGGGCGCCCCCATCAATCCACGCCTGGCTGAGCGCATTGATGACGTCCTCGCGACTACCACCGAGCATGCGTGTGACCACCGCCGTGGAAGCCACCCGCACCAGCAGCACATGGTCCAGTCCGACCCGATTGAAGGCATTCTTCAATGCCAGCACGCCCTGGATCTCGTGCGCCTTGATCATGGCTTCTAGCACGTTGTCCATGGTCATTGGTGAGCGACCGGCCGCGCGATCGACGCGCGAGCGCCAGTCGGCCACCGCCAGAATCGCACCGATATTGTCGGATGGATGACCCCACTCGGCCGCCAGCCAGGTGTCGTTGAAATCCAGGTAGCGAATCAGGGTGCCGATATTGAAAGCCGCCTGGGCTGGATCCAGCCGATAAGGGGTGCCCGGCACCCGCGCCCCGTGCTCCAGGTCCAGCCCAGTCACCAGTGGCCCAAGCAACTTGACACACTCGGGAAACTTCAGCGCCAGCAAGGCGCAGGCCAGCGAGTCCTTCAGACACCAGTGGGCCGTTTGCCACGCCTGCTCCGATTCGATGCGGGCATTGCAGGTGTAATCGGCAATGGCTGCGAGCAAGCCATCGGGTTTGGGGCGGGATGTCGATTGTGGTGAAGGCACTTCACTCATGGGTCATAACGCCTTTTGTCGAGGCCTGTTCCTACTGTAACGCGGCCGAGAACTGCTGGCGCAATCGCTGGCGTTCTGCGAAGAGTCCGAACAGCCCCGGTGCGAGTGTCGATCTCATGCAGGGAAGCTTTCAGGCCACTCCCGATCGAATAGTCCAATTCGATGCGCTGTGACCAGGAGTGTTCGACCAGGCCAGGGCCGCGTTACCGGTTCCGCAGTCTCGGCTACTGTGCGACGCGAACCAATCGAACCAAATGCTCATTGCTCTTGCTCCCCTGCCAAACCCCGCTGTTACTGTATTCGACACGCCGCGCCTTGTCCGGGTCGTCATGATAGGGCGAGGCCGACCAGTGTGGTTGCGAACCAATGCCAGGGAAGACCTGTCGGTTGATGGAAGGCCCTATACGGCAAAGCTCGTGGATGCTGGCCAACTCCTTGATGTTGGGCAGGCGCCAGCCGTCAATGCCGTCGGCATGTTGCAGCGCTGCCTGCCAGTCCAACTGGTCGGCCTCGCCATCACAGCTGCCATCGGTTTCGTTCCACGTCATCCCTTCGGGGCATCGCCGCCACTCCAATCCGGTGGATTCATGACGGACAACGCCGTCCCCGACCACGGTGAAGTCTGTCGATGGCGTGCTCGGGGTGATCTGTTCATTGCTGCAGGTATCATCCGGGATACCGTCGGCGCAGGCGATCTTCATCATCAGTAACAGGGTCAAGGCCACCGGAGCCAACCGGGCCCTCTTCAGAATTCGATTGGCGACATTCATTGCGGAACCTCCGTTCGGTTTCGAAGCTGCATGAGAAACGACCTCACTGTCCGGCGCGCATCAACCGGACCTGAGTGTCGACGCCCTTGCCTGCTACGTAGTCATTGCCGGTTGCGAAGCCGATCACCCGCGCCCGATCATCGTCAAAAGCGTCGGGCGTGCTTGACCAAAGAAAAGTGATTTCGTCGTTCGGGAAATAGTCCAGGTCGATGGTCGGGCCTGTTCGACCGTAGACGACAATGGAGCGCAATTCATTGCGGGAAGGCATGCGCCAGTCGTCAGCGCCACAGAGCTCGGCGTTATTGATCGCTTGCACGAAGCCGGTAGTGTCGCAGGAGCTTCCGGTGCAGTTTCCACCGTCCTGGACACCGGCATCTCCACCATTGCTGCTGTCGTCGGGGTTGTACCAGGTGTAGGTGTGGCCCTTGTGGCGCAGGTGGGTGGGATCGTCTTCCTTGACCTCCCAGATCAGGCCGGTGTGGTTGTCGCGCACACAGGACCATTCGGTAGCCGTTGACGGCAATTCGTTGCCATTGTCATCGAGCTTGGTAAAGTCAAAGCCGGCCGCACCGCCGCCAACCTTGTCCAGTTCGCCCTCGCGGGCCAACGCATCACGACCGTGCATACTATCCTGGCCAGGATAGTCCGCGACAACCGGGCTGTCGCAGTCGAGATTATTGTTGCTGCCATTAGCACACCAGTCGATACCGGTGTCGTTGAGTAAAGACTCTGGGTCGGTCTCGACAGGTACGAATTCGTCCCTGAAAATGACATCAACCTCACCTTCCCCCAGCCTTATTGCCCAGAAGCCGCCGGTCAGGCGCCACTGGCCGGCGGCAAGTGCCCGGGCTTCGGTGGCGTCCCACTGGCCGATGGTACCGGACAGCCGCCACTGGGGCGGGTCATTGCCGTCGTCGACTTCGATCACGCCGCCCGAGTCGATGGTGTACCAGTCAACAGACCAGTCGTCGCCGGCGGAAAGTGGGCCGGCGGCCGCCAGGAGCAGCGCGCCGGCACACGCGATGGAGATCGGTTTCATCATTGTTCGGCTTCCGCAACCTGGCGCTCGTCGAGCAGCAGAGCTTCGAGTTGGGCCAGGCGGTCTTCCAACTCGGCATTGCGTTCAGCCTTCCGGCGCAGTTGTGCGTTTTCATCCTCCAGCACCGCCAGCCGCTCCTCGGTACGTTGTTCGTGCTCGGCCAATCGCTCGCGCAGTTCGGTGTTTTTCGCCTGCTCGGCGGCCAACTCGGCATTCAGACCCTGTATCGCGGCCAAAGCAATACCGGCCAGGTTCATGGCGCTGACCCGTAGCTTGTCCTCACCCAGCCCGAACAGCGGGTAAAAGTCCTGGGCCATGGGGCCCATGTGGCGAATGGATTCGTCCTGGGACTTGTAGCTGTATTCGCTGACTTCCAGTTCGACGACCCGTTTGAGCACGTCAACTGGGTCGGCCGGCTCGATGGCGGTCTTGGCATGGCGGTCGCTGACCACGCTCCAGCCACTGCCGCCGGGCGCCAGTTCCACGCCCATGGTGCGGTTCTCGTCGCTGAGAAACTGCACCGAACCGGATGCGGCGACCACGAACTGATTTTCGGCCGTCGACTCGACCCCGCGCTGACCCGCACCACCGGACCAAACAAAAGTGTTGGAGTGCAATGCTTGAGCGCCTGTACCTGCGACAAAGGTATTCTCCGCCCCGGCAATATTGCCCATGCCGCCGCCAACAAAGCTGTTATCGCCACCGGCTTGATTGCTTTGACCGGCAACGACGCCACTTGCCAGTCCTGTGGCCGCATTGTTTCCTCCGCCGACCACTGCGCTGGCAGAGCCGTTCGCCCAGCCTCCAAAGCCGCCAACAACAGCACTATACGTTTGGTCTGCCACATTCCCCATACCACCACCGATGTAGGCGTCTTCTCCCGAGGCGGTATTGTCTTCCCCTCCTGCGATGGCCGCACGATTTCCGGCGGCGTTATTGTCCTCGCCACCCGTGATTGCTGAATGGTTTCCACCGGCACTGTTATTCCTGCCTCCTCCGATAAAGGCGTTGAAGGTAGTAGGGCCACCAGTGACAGTATTTCCAGTCCCGCTTACCACGGCGGAACGCATTCCACCAACCTCGTTTTCTCGACCGCCGCCGATAAAGCTCTGTAAACTACCGCTGACAATGAGATTCGTTGATCCTCCGACCACGGCGGACGATGTCCCAATGGCTTCGTTGCTATCACCGCCGCCAACAAAGGCATCGATCACTCTGGCGGCATTGCTACTTCCACCCACCACGGAGGAACGGAATCCGCTGGCCTCGTTCTCCAAACCACCACCGACGAATGCGTTGTCCCCCGAAGCGGAATTGTCTTCTCCACCCGCGATGGCCGCTCGATCTCCGGCGGCGGTATTGTCCTCGCCACCAGTGATTGCTGACAGGTTTCCATCCACGGTGTTGCCACCCCCACCGCCAACAAAGGCAGCGCCAGCGTCTTCCGTAATGGTGTTGGCGCCACCGCCTGCGATCGAGGATGCATTTCCCCAAACGAAGTTGCTTGCACCACCCAAGACTGTCGAGGTCTCTCCTCCGAGAAAGTTGGCTTCGCCACCGGCAACAAATGAACGGGTTCCGGTGATTGAGTTATTGAAACCACCTGCAATGACCGAAAGCTGTTCTGCGGCAATATTGTCCCGCCCGCCGATAACCGCGGACAGGCTCCCAGTGGCACTATTAACGCCTTGCAATGACCCACCCGTTACAAAACTGTTCGATCCCGAAGCTTCGTTGCCATCAAAACCGAAATGGCCACTGCCATCCACCTGCAGCGGCACACCGGGGCTACTGGTTCCAACGCCCACGTAGCCGTCGGTATAGACGGCATCACTGTTTACCTGATCCCAAATGCTTCCCCCCTCACCATTACCGGGGCTGTCACTGCATTCGGCCAGGGTCCCTTCAGGCGTTCGGCAAACCCATTCCGACGATGCAGCGGCAAACTCGCCGACCCGCAGTCGGCCGGCAACATCCAAGGCCTCTTGCGGACTGTTGGTATTGATGCCAACCCCGCCGTCCGTGCGAATCAAGAACTGATCATCCGCCGTAGAAGTAAAGTCGCTGGCAAAGGCCGAGCTGTCGGACCACACGAATGCTCCCGAGTGCAAGGCATGCGCGTGGCGCCCGGCGGCGAAACTGTAGCTACCATCGGCCAGGTTTTCTCTTCCGCCGGCCACGAAGGAATTGGAACCACTGGCGACATTGTCACGACCACCGCCCACAAAGCTGGCATTGCCATCGGCAAGATTACTACGACCACCGGCTATGGCGGCGTCAGAGGCATCGGCCACGTTAAAGGCCCCGCCACCAACAAACGAAGCATTACCGAGTGACTCGTTGCTATCGCCAGCGACAACGGCACTGAAAAAACCTTCGGCCAGGTTGGTGAAACCACCGGCCACCACAGCCTGGTCGCCGCTGACTTCATTCTGGCGACCACCGGCCACGAAGGCATAACTACCGGAGACATGGTTGGTCCAGCTTCCACCGCCACCGCTGACAAAGCTGTTCTCCCCTGTCACCGTATTGTCGGGGGCGCCGGAGATCACGCTTCCGGCCACTTGAAGCGGCGTGCCAGGGTTGTCGGTGCCGATGCCGACATTGCCCTGCTCGTAGACGGCATCATCGCCGACCTGCTCCCAGATACCCTCTCCGCCATTTCCCGGATCACTCAAGCAACCAGCCAGCGTACCCTCGGTCGTGCGGCAGACATGCTCTGAAGTTTCCGAGGCGAAATCGCCCACGCGCAGCCGGCCGGCTACATCCAAAGCTTCCTGCGGGCTATTGGTATTGATGCCCACACCGCCAGCCGAACGGATCAGAAACTGGTCTTCGCCGGTACTCAAGAAATCACTCTGAGGGTCATTGTGGGACCAGACAAATGAACCGGAATGTTCGGCACTGGCCTTGCGCCCGGCGGCGAAACTAAAGTCACCATCGGCTGTGTTATCACCACCGCCAGGTACCGTGGCCCTGGAGCCGGAAGCAGTGTTTCGTTGTCCACCGCCGACTGTGGATCGGCTTCCGCTGGCGAGGTTATTCTGACCACCGGCAACCGTTGAAAACCAGCCCTCGCCGGTGTTGTCTTCCCCACCGCCCACTGTCGCCCAGTTTGCGCTGGCGATGTTGTCCTTGCCGCCAGATACCGTTGCACGGCCACCACTGGCAAGGTTGGAACGGCCACCACTGACTGTGCCAGCCACGCCACTGACGGTGTTGTCCCTACCACCGCCGACGGTGCCATAGTTTCCTTCCACGAAGTGAGGCTGAAAGCCAACCCCACCACCCGCGATAGTTCCCGCCAACACTCCGGCTTCAATGGAATTGGCTTCATGCCCGGCAATCAAGTTGGGGGCGAAGTCCGGATTGTCTGCCGGCTGAAAATGAAGTGCCCGCTGCCCGTCGACCCGGATCTCGAACGGAGTCTCGTCAACGGTGCCAAGGAAGTCGGTGGATGGATCAGTATCAAGGTTACCGCCCAGGAGCCAGACCTCGTTGCCACCCCCGCCATCACCTTCCAACGCATAGAACGCCATGGGGCTCGGCCGGATCGGATGGCGTTCGGCCAGCGGTGCGCCGTCTATGATGATCTGCAGATAGCGCGAATCGCCGTCGAAGGCGCCTGCGCCAAACGACAGGTCTTCCTGGAACAGGCCTTCGCTAACCTCGACGTTGACCGGTCCGTGGACAGCGATTTCGGTATCGCCGGTCTCTGCCTCATGCAACTCGAAGGTCATTTCGGCGGTGCCGTTGAATGGCTGCCCGCCACTTTCAAGCTTGCCCTGGTAGGTGATGGTCGTCTGCGCGAAAAGTGCTGTCGCGAACGCGACTGTCAAGATCACAGTCAGAAATTGTTGTCTCATTGCCGGTCTCCCGTATCAAGCCGATTAAATCCTTCCCGTATTAACGTTTCAGTCGGATGACCTGGCCGTCTGTCGAATACAGGGCCTTCCAGTCCCCGTATCGGAAAAAGCGGCCGCACTGCGACATTCACAGCCTGTTGCTCTTGCAAAAAATGGGTCTATCCGGATCTCGCAAAACTCTGATTCCACACAACACCCTTTGCACAACGCTTGCAGATCGTCTGTAGCCGAGCAGATCCTTATCGGCATCTGCACAAGACGGTCGCCATGGCCGGCAGCCTGGTCGGTTCTTTCCTTGAAGGTTGCAGGATCACGGCATCGGCGGGTTTCAAAGGGCAGGTGTGGAGATGCATCGGGTGGCATCCGACCGCTGCGAAAGCTTGGAGGAAACGGAAAGTCGGGGCGAAGCACAGTCTTTCCCATCCTTCAACCTCCTCCCAACCGTCAAGTGACGAGTGGGGTTGACCGGGGCCGGCTGCGAGGTGACGGCGGTGGGCACAGGCCTGTCAGTGCTCACTCGCCCCTACGTCCAACCAGCGGCACGTAACGCCAACCCGGCTGGAAACCATTCAATGGCACCCGGATTCCCGGGAACCGGAAAGATCCACCCGGTCGATAACCTTGCAGCCGGCCCCGGGCAACGCCACTCGGCACCCGGCCCGCAAACCTCCTCCTGGCAGACTCGGCAAACTGAAAAATACAAGCCTGCCGACTCAATCGCTGGACTTCCCGCTCAGACCGGATTCGGCCAAAGGTGTGTTGAGAAATCCGGATATAGCCAAAAAAATGAATACTGACGACAACTCAAGAGCGTGCCTGATGCGAGACTATCAATGAATATCGTCCCGGATCTGCCACTCCACACTGTCGGGACGGGCGGTCGTTTCATGCCGGAATTCATCCACATCCGCTTCTCCGGGACGGCCGACATAAGTGACCACCACTTCGTTCCAGCCGGCTTGCAGATCGAGATCGAGGGAAATCACTGTATCCGACCTCCGACCGAAGGATGATCCGTTGCCGCAATTGTCAGCATTGATTTCCACGTCACGATCGACATAGACCCAGAAGATATTTTGCCGAGGGAAGCCAACGTCAGCCAGCTCGCCCTCAAAGTAGTCGGCAAGCCTCAGAACACCGAACTCTTCCAGCATTGCGCCTTCCTCCTTCCGAAAACTGGGATAGATCTCGACTCCGGTGTGGATGTAGGAGTTGACGGTGCGCCACTGAAAGTCCGTATTCGAGAAATCCTCTTCGTTGATTTCGCATGTCAGGAAATTGCTGATGTACCTCAATACCCTGGAAGGGTTGTCCAGGGATTCGCTGAGCGGGTGTAGCTGGAAAGAAAACGAGCCATCCTTCGAAATCTGCCCGGCGCCAAGTTCGTGGAAGGAACGGTTGATCCTGATTGCCATGTCCTCCCCATCAAAATCAGCGACATGACCCGAGTACCTTACCCCCTTCGCTTTGCTTTCACCGTTGTCATCGCTACGCTCGAACTTCGCCAGGATGTCCTCGTCGGCATCTACGTCATCCTTTGCGCTCCTCCCGTCATTAGACGTGGATTCCGTGGCCGTCTGTGTGGACGAGTGTCGATCGAATTGACCCGCCAAGTGCGTGCCTTCGATGACCCGGGCCTCGTCACAGTTTCCTTCGAGCAGGTGCGCGGTTTCTTCGCTGGCCTCGCAGGGACCATCGTATTCAGATTCGCTCAGCTCGACCGCTTCGTTCAGAAACCGGATTCGCATTCCTTCGGCGGTGCGCTCATAGACGGAACGCGACCAGCCGAAGCGGCAGGTCCCATCGCGGCGTCTACTCGATTCGCGGCCGGTGATCTCGACCAGAACACCTTGTTCTATCGCCCGCTCTTCGGCCTGCACTTCGAAAAGACGTGTATAGCGGCCAACGCGTTCACAGTCGTCTGTATCAGTGGAATCGCAGTAGGTCAGCACATAGCGGTCGAAATCGAACCCGTGTCCGACGGTATTGCCCTCCAGGTGAAAATGACTGTAGTCATCGACATTCGATGACAGCCCTTCACCGCAACTGTCCTCGACATGCACATGACGGGTGATCTCGTAGAAGCCGTGCAGTGCCGGAGGATCGGCCTGGATTCGCTCGGCTGAGCCCGCCCACAAAGTCAGGCCGGCGAGCAGCCACGATGCAACGCAAATGAGGTTTGAATTCATGGAAATATCTCCCTAACGCCGGAAGTACTGCATGTCAGGGTCGGGGCGCCCGACAAAGCAATTGTGGGTGAATCCGTAGTACTGGATGATCTTGGCGGCCTTTTGTGCGTCCTCGCGGTCATTTTCGAAATTGAGCAACCAGCGATCGCCGGCGACCACCCGCCAGTTGCCGCGCACCCGGGCGGCCTCGACCTTGTCGTTGTCAAAGGCCGCGCAGTCCTCCCTGTTGTGCGCACCTTCAGGGGCCTTGCCATCAACCAGGAAGTAGCGCATGGTGGCTTCGGGTCGACTGACGAAACACGACTCGTCCATGCCGTAATGGCGAATCAGGCTCAGCGCCAGGCGCGTCGGTCGACCCTGCTGGTCAAAATCGAGCAACCAGCGGTCACCATCGGTCACCTTCCAGCGGCCATTGACCCGGCGAGCCTGGGTGTTATCCGGGTTGAAGCTCAGGCAATCCTGTTCTGGCGGCTGCATCATCTCGGCAAGGGATCCCCTCAAATCCGAGTCCGGTGACCGCGGACGCTCACGCGCCAAAGAGTCGATCTGCGGAATTGAACGCCGGGGACCCGAGGATGCAGTCCCGGTCTCGGTCTCCGTTTCGGCCACACGCATGTAGGTCAGTACCGGGCCGGGTCGACCGACGAAGCAACTATGATTGAAACCGTGGTGGCTGATGATGGCCAGGGCCTCGCGGGCTTCGTTGCGGTTGGTGCCGAAGCTGAACAACGAGCGGCGTCCTTCAACAAGGCGCCAGGTCCCATCGATTCTGCGGACACGGACGTTGCCCGGGTCGAAGCGGTTGCAATCTTCGCGGTCAAACTCGCCGGCTGGTGCTTCACCACCGGCGAGCAGGTAGTACAGCGAGGGATCCGGCCGGCCCACGAAGCAGTGGCGATCGATTTGGTAGTGGCGAAAGATGCGCAGCGCCTTGTTCGCCAATCTTCGGCTCGAACCCAGGTTCCGGATTCGATGGCCCCCATCGACCAGAATGAAATCACCATCCGACCGCTCCAGCTCGAGCCGATCGGTGTTGAACGAAATGCAGTCCCGGTCGTGTATCTGCGCCTCGACCAGGCCGGGTCCCATAACAAGTGCCGCCACAGCGAGCGCTGTCAGCCATTGCATGTAGTGAGTTTTCATCTCGATTCCTCCTTCCGGTTCGGATCCATAACCACCGGCACTGGACCGGACGGCCTCTTGCCACTTGTATCGGAAATCTGCTGGAGAGAGCGCCACTGGCCTGCGCCCGCCGGGGAGATTGCGATCATGTGGCGGTGTTTGGGAATGGTTTCCGATAAGAGGGCCCGGGGTCGTGGCGAATCAGCGCCACGACCCGGCAGAAATTTTCAACCAACGGAGAACAACCAATGTGTATCAGATCAGGATTTGCGAAAATTGCGCTCGCTGCTGCAATCATGGGATTGTCGGCAACCGGGTTTTCGCAGAGCGGTTGCGTCAGCGATCCGGAAGGTGACGCGACCGGCGATGGACCGGATGTGATCGAAATGTGCGCCTTCACCGATGGCGATCAGATCACGATCGAGGTCACCTTCGCTAACCCTATCGATCCGCCGGGAAGCGACACGATCGATACGGTGTCTGGTCTCATCCAGTTCGATGCCGACCAGGATCCCTCAACCGGAGAACCCGGCCTGATCGAGTTGCCCGGTGAGATTTGCGACGTGGATCCATCGACCTTCGGGACCGATGCGGGGCTGGATATCGAATCCTATGACCCTGCGGAGGGGACCACGCCGCTGCTGATACTAGAAAATGGCGTCAGCAGTCCGGGGGATGCCGTGCTTCAGTTCGGCGTCGATTCACTGACTCTGCAGTTCGAGGCCGGGCTCATCGGCAGTGACGATGGAATGGTCAATCTGAGCGGGATGTTCGGTAATGTCTTCAACGATGAGGAGTCATTCGACTGCGTGCCCGATTCCGGATTTCTGACCACGGCGTTCCAGGGCGATGAACCCGCGACGGATGCCATCTCGGTGCCCACCATAGGCACGCTTGGTTTGCTGTTGCTGTTCGCAGCCATGCTGTTGCTGGTCATTCCGCGCCTTCGAAGCTGACCTGTCGCAGAATCGGGCCGCCCGCGCCAACGCATCGCGGTCGAAATTGTCATCCCGATCACACCTAATACAGAAGGAATTGGTTCAGGAGGGAGCATGGGCGAATAGGCCTTGATAGACTGTGCCTGTGAGGAAAGTGATGCTTGGCTGGGATTCATGCAGTCAACCATTACTGACTGCAACCAGTCAAGGGAGGATGTCTATCTCGAAGAACGCAGCACTCCGATTGACTGCGGCCAGGCGCCGGGCTCTGAATCAGCTACTGAATCAGTATCTTGTGCTGGATGCTGCTGATGAGAAGGAGTCGTTTGTCGGCCGGGTCAGGGAAAAATACCCCCGTCTTGCCCATTGGTTCGAGACCCTGGCCAGGGAAAGCCGGACCACGACAAGCCTGTTTTCTCACTCTCCCGCGCCTGTTGCCGAGGAATTGCTCGACAGCGCCAATCGGCTGCCCACTCCGGATCTGGAGCCGGGGACCCGTCTCGGGCCCTGGCGGATCCATTCTTATGTGGGGGCCGGCGGCATGGGCAAGGTCTACCGTGGCGAGCGCGCCGACGGCGCGTTCGAGATGGATGTCGCCATCAAGCTGATCGGTTCTCGCCGGCCCGCCCTGGCCGACCATCTGCGCCATGAGTGCCAACTATTGGCGAAACTGGACCATCCCGGCATCACCCGGCTGATCGATGCCGGAGTGACTGATGACGATGAGCCGTTTCTGGTTATGGAATGGGTCGAAGGCGAAAGCCTGGAACAGTGGTTCGACCGTGAGGATGTCAACCTTGAAGCACGGCTCCGGCTATTCTGCGAGGTTGCCGAAGCCGTCACCCATGCCCATCAGCGCCTGATTGTTCACGGTGATATCAAGCCCGCCAACATTCATATCACGCCCGACGGGCGGGTGAAACTGATGGATTTCGGTGTGGCCCGCCTGCTGGAGGCTGGTCCCGATGAATCCGGCGGCATCGCCGCATTGACGCCTGCATTCGCTTCTCCGGAGCAACGTGAAGGCAGATTGATCACCACTCACAGTGATGTATGGGCGCTGGGCGCCTTGATGGCCTGGTTACTGGGCGGCCATTCACCTCATGACGCCGACAAACTTGAGCGCCTGATCCAGGACCTGACCAGCCGATATGCCCGCGGGCGGGAGCTTGCTGCCATTATAGGCAAGGCATGCGCGCCTGAACCCGGCGAACGATACACTTCAGTGTCCGATCTGCAAGCAGAGATCGATCGCTTTCTTGATCATCAACCACTTCGAGTCTTGCCCGGGACGCCGGCCAATCGGTTGGGAAAAGCGATGCGGCGGAATCGCTCATTGACCGCGAGCCTGGCCGTGATCATGATCATGCTGGGCGGAGGCTTGACCGCTACTTCCATACTTTACGTTCAGGCTGAAAATGAACGAGAGAGAGCCGAACGACAGGCGCAGGAACTGGAACAGGTCGTCTCCTTCCAGACCCGGCAGCTCGATGAGGTCGACGTGATTGCCATGGCCGGTGACCTCAGACAGAGGCTGGGCACCGGCGAGGGATCGGTTTCCGAAACTGACTTTCACGAGATTGACTTTACCAGCGTCATGCGCGATTTGCTTGACCTGCATCTGTTCGAACCCACGGAGCTGGCGATTGACCAGACCTTTGTGGGCCAACCCCTGGTTCAGGCCCGCTTGCTTCAGAGCCTGGCCACCAGCCGTCGCGCCCTGGGACTTCTCAAAGAGGCCGAACCCACACAGGACACTGTCCTCGAGCTCGTTGATGCGCATGCCGATGAGAATGATCCCGTGCGGCTGAGCGCTTTCCACCACTTTGGCCTGTTGCTGACCAGTCTCGGAGATCCCGAAAGTGCCGAGCTGAAGTTGAGCAAAGCCCTGGAAGGTCGGAAACGTGTACTCGGAGCGGAACATCCGGACACCCTGAACTCGAAACGGAATATGGCTCTGGCGCAACAATCCAGGGGAGATTTCGAGCGCGCAGAAGAAAACTTCAGAACGGTGCTGGAGGCAAGACGCCAGGTGTTGGGAGAAGACCATCCCCAAACCCTGGACTCGATTCTGGATATCGGTGTTGTCAAACTGCGCCAGGCGGAATATGAACAGGCCGAGCTTTATTTCCGCCAGGCCGTCCAGGGAAGGCGCGAGCTATTAGGTGACGACCATCCCAGCACACTGCTCGCCATCAACAATCTGGGCGTTCTGATGCGTCGTATGGGAAGAATGGAGGAGGCGCGAGGCTACTACACAGAGGCACTCGAGGGACGCAGGCAGGTGCTGGGCAATGACCATCCGGATACGTTGATGTCGATCAACAACCAGGCCGTACTGCATCATATTCTCGGCGAACTGACTATCGCGGAGCAATATTACCGGGAAGCCCTTGAATCTTACCGACGGGTGTCCGGCGAATCGCATCCCGACACACTGTCCACCCTGCACAATATCGGTGTATTGAAGCGCTTGCAGGGCAATTTGGAGGCTGCGGAAAGCTGCATCGGCAAAGTGCTCGAGGAGCGACTACAGTCGCTTGGCGAGGCTCACCCCTTGACCCTGGTATCAATGAGTTCCCTGAGCCAGGTGCTGCGCCATGACGACAGATCCGAGGAAGCCCTTGAGCTGACGACGCAAGTACTGAAGTCGCGCCGCGAACAACTGGGTGAGCAACACCCGCAAACGATACTTTCCATGAGTGAGCACGCCGCAAACCTTCGTGACAGCGGCGAGATCGTCAAAGCCGAGGAGCTGGGGAGCCGATCAGTCGATCTGGCGCGCAAGGCGCTTCCTCCGGATCACTGGCGCCTGGCCAGTCACATGAGTGAATATGCCAGAACACTTGCCGTCATCGCGGACTTCGAGGCGGGCGAAGAACTCTTGCTTGAAGCCTACGAAATCATGCGATCGGCACTCGGCGAGGATCATGTCCGGACCCGGTCGACAGCGCAGGCACTCGCCGAATTCTATAAAAGCTGGGATACCCGGACAACACAACAGGCGGTGACCAGGAAAAAACTGCACTGGCAGGAAATCGTCGAAGCAGACTCGGGCGAGCCTTATTGATCCCGGCCCGATCAGTAACTGATGATGTGGCTAACCCGGTTTACGTCGAAGCACCGCCCGGGAATCGAGAAGGGTCCATCTCCAGCTTCAACCAGCCCCTTGCGCGCTTGAGATCACGCTGAATGGTGCGCCGGGAACGGCCCGTGATCTCAGCCAGCTCAGTCGCGGTGTAACCGGCATAGTAGGTGCCGATCACGATCTCGGCCAAACGCTCGTCGGTCTGTTCCAGCTTGCTGATCGCCTCCTCGACAGCGACCACGGCTTCCATGTCTTGCTGTTCGGGCTGACTGGCTCCCAAATCATCCAGTGCGGTGTGGTGGACTCCACCACCCCGCTTCTGGGCCATGACTGTACGTACCCGGTCGACTATCAGATGACGCACGATCTGTGCGGTCAGTCGCTTGAGATGACTTTCATCGCGAATCTCCGGCATTTCCTGGCCGAACAGTTTCAGAAAGACCTCATGGACCAGCACCGTGGTCTGAATTTTCGGCACATTCATCGCGCCTTGTTCGAAATGCGCGATACGCCGGATATCGTCATAAACACGCTCCATCAACCGATTGAGCGTATCTGGCGAGTCCGAGAGTCTTTCGAGCATTTCCGTGATTCGCTCGCTGTGAGCCGGATCAGGCCCGGTCTTTCCCTGACTCATTTCGTTCCCTCCATGGCCGACAGCATCCGAGTCCGATGAATTGTGTCACAGGAGCGGCACTTTTTCCGGTATGAGGCTCAGTAGACCAAAAAACGTGAACTCGACCAGGACTCATCAGGATGAAAAATTCACTTGAATCAGCGAAGTATGGCCTCGGCCAATCGGTCAAACCACAACTGGCGCCGCTGACGCTGGCCATCGGCGGCATTTTGTCGGCCGGCTGGGCCCAGGCGGACACGATTACCGTGACCACTCTGGCGCCGGGAACCGTCGCCAATGAATGTACGCTGCGCTCTGCGCTGATTACGGCAAGTACGGGAGTGCCGAATGGAGCCTGCCCCGTTTCGGGAAATGAGGTCACCATCGAATTCGGCGGTCTCAGCGGCACGATTTACGAATTGAATCTGGAAGCGTATTCGCTGGATTCACTGACGATTGATGGCGATGAACAGATCACCATTGCCGGAAATGGTACGGAACGGATTCTGGATGTGATGGACAGCGTTGACCGGTTGGTCCTCGACGGTCTGACGATTACCGGCGGCAGTGCGGATTCACAAGGGGGCGGTGTCAGAAGCCGGGCCAAGCATCTCGAGATCTACAATTCGGTGATCACGGGCAACAAGGGTACTGCAGGCGGGGGTGCGTTACATATGCCAACTGTCGACGGCGGAAGCGCTCAGATCCATAACAGCCGGTTCGAGGATAACGTGGCCACTCTTTATGCCGGAGGTGGATTGGCAATATCTCTGGATGACGGCCCTGTCGAGATCCATCATTCCGAGTTCAAAAACAATGAAACCAATGGTGCTGGCGGTGGCGGCCTTTTGATCATCAACGACTTGAGCAGCGACCTATCCATCAAGCACAACACATTCGTCAACAATCACAATCTCGACGAGGATAGCCGCGGCGGCGCACTATACGCCAATCTTGCCTCTGTTGAGGGGACTTTCGCATACAACTCCATTCGTGAAAACTCTTCTGGATTCGCAGGCGGTGGCGCCCTGATTACAGCGTCCAACAGCGACATCGAGATCAGGGACAATGACATTGAGCAGAATCATGCCGAGTACGGCGGCGGCTTCGCCGCCAACCTTTCCGGCACTAATCTTGCTGTGCTGGGGCAAAGTTTCGAGGCCAATACCTCCGATGACTTCGGAGCGGGCCTGTTGGTCGAAGCCAACAGCTCTTCGTCACTGGAGCTAGAACAGACCACATTTCTTGACAATGTCGCTGGAGGTTGTGGCGGCGGCCTGGCCGTGATCGGTGAACCACCCTCCCTGGGGGTCAGCTATTCGAGTTTCGTCAATAATGAAAGTACTTGCGGCGGGGCGATTTTTATCGACCTGAGTGATATTGATGAATTCGAGGGGACCATTGAGCACAGTGAAATATCCGGGAACTCCGCCACTGGCCAGGGTGGCGGCATATTCTCGAGCTTGTACGGAGACTCGGGTTTAAGCCTGGCCGTTCGAAACTCCACCCTTTCCGGCAATACCGGCACCCACGGAGCCGGCTTGGTCATGGGCGGCCACGGCGAACTCGAGATCAGTTACTCAACCTTCAAGGACAATGAGGCCGACGTGTATGGCGGCGGCATGATGCACATCAGCTTTGAGGCGAACACATGCCAGGTCATCAACTCGGTTTTCCAGAACACACCTGATGAGATCTTCGGTGGCCCCGCTTTCTGTGACGTTGCTGCTTCGCTGCTTGCCAATGCCCAGGACTCAACTTTCAACAATCTGGCTGGAAACATCCTTGATGAAGACCCTGAGCTGGGACCTCTATCCAACCATGGCGGCATCGGTGGAAGGACACATCGGCCCCAGGAATCCAGTCCGATCATCGAGGCAGGTCAAGATTTTGGTGCACTACCGGATCATGACCAACGCGGTCCAGGTTTTGCCCGCCAGGTCGGCGACGGCCTGGACATGGGCGCCTATGAAAGCCAGATCCTGACCGATGCAATCTTTTCGGATCGATTTGAAGAATAGGATGACGAACCCGGGGATCCCGATGATCCCGATGATCCGAATAGGGAGTGAAGAATTGACAAAGCCGCAGGCCATGCTCAGGATGAATAAGGAGAGTGAAAAATTCATGGGAGCAAGGCATGACCGATTCGCGACAACAGAACAGACGCCATTTTCTTCGCCTGGCCGGCACGGGTACTGGCCTGGCTGCATTGAGTTTGTACATGCCACTGGGGTCGGTGTGGGCAATCGGCAAGGAAGGCGTCGACAAGCCCGGTCGGGTCGTGGTCATTGGCGCCGGCATGGCCGGACTGGCGGCGGCCTGGGAGCTGGAAGCGGCCGGTCATCACGTCGAAGTCCTTGAAGCACGCGATCGGGTCGGTGGACGGGTCGAAACGCTGAGAGCGCCGTTTTCCGGTGACCTTTACGCCGAGGTCGGCGCCGTCGGACTGGCCGGATCCTACGACCACGCCAACCGCTATATCGACGCACTCGGCCTGCAACGGGCCGATTGGGCCGTGCCACCGCTCAAACCCCTGTATCACCTGCATGGCAAGCGCCTGGTGCTCGATTCGGATGATCCACCGAAGTGGCCATATGAGCTGACCGACTCGGAACGCAAGCTTGGACCCCAGGGGATTGTCGAACGCTACATTCTCAAACACCTGCCCGAGGGCTTCGATGATGAAACCCGCTGGCAGGATCCGGCCCTGCTGGCGCTGGATGAAATGACCCTGGCCGAGTTCATGCGCAACAACGGGGCCTCAGCGGCAGCCGTGGAGCTGATCGGCGCCACCCAGTGGTTCGGCGCCTTCATTGACTCCGGATCCATGCTGGCT
The DNA here is from genome assembly GCA_003561495.1 of Gammaproteobacteria bacterium. GTDB lineage: Bacteria > Pseudomonadota > Gammaproteobacteria > Xanthomonadales > Wenzhouxiangellaceae > Wenzhouxiangella. Next base: position 2,288 of record PWWM01000060.1, on the reverse strand, counting down.
TCGGCCATGTCGAGCTTCGGCCTGTTCAGCGCCAGCGCACCGTTCGTGATCGCCGGCGGCAATGACCGTTTGCCAAAAGCCATGGCCGAACACCTCGAAAGCACCATCCATTTTTCTCACGAAGTGGCCGGCATCGAACAGGATGACAACGGTGCAAGAGTGCATGCCAGAAAGGATGGTGAGATCGTCAGCTTCGAATGTGATCGGGTCATCTGCACCGCGCCGGCCCCGGTCGTCAAGCAATTCGATTTCAGCCCCGCGCTGCCTTCGGCCCAGCGCGCGGCCATCGCGGGCATCGACTATGCCGACACCGTGCGCACCTATTTCGAGGTCGACCGCGGCTTCTGGTTCGACCATGGCGTCAGCGGTACGGCCATGACCGATCTACCCATCGAAGAGGTGGCCGCACAACCCTACTCGGCGACCGGTGGTCCGGACACCCCGGCAGTGCTCGAGAGCCATGTTCGCGGCGCCGGCTCACAGGCATTGGTCGACCGGGGCGATAACATGGTCGACTATGTGCTTGGACAGATCGAGAAGGTCCATCCCGACGTTCGCAAGCATGCCGGCGAGGGCTTTTATCACCACTGGGGCGGCGACCCGCATTCAAAAGCCGCCTATTCGGTGCCCGCACCGGGTCAGATCAGCCGGCACTTGCCAAAGCTGGGCCAAGCCCATGGCCGGGTTCACTTCGCCGGTGAACACACCACCATCCTGAGCGCGACCATCGAAGGCGCCCTGCGCTCGGGCGCGCGTGCAGCCAGGGAAGTGATGGAAGCACTGCCGACTCGAAGATAGTTCCTATCTCAATGCGGCCTCGACCCGGCGCCGGGCATCGTCCAGGTGAATGCGGGTCATGCGGTCATCGATGCCGGCTTCCAGGGCCTGATCGATTTCATCCCGCAACAGGCTGAGCTGCTCGCGGATCAACGGGCGGATATCGGACTGGCTGATATGCAAATCGGCATTCAGGGGCGGATCGTCGTTGGAGCTGACCCGCAGGTTGCCCGAAGCCGGCGGCTGCCAGTGCTCGGATTCGACCTGGTGCAACAGGTAATGGGCCTGCTCCAGATAAGCCCGCTGCATGTTGCGCCGCCAGGTGTCGATGGACTGGCCATTGCCCAGCTCTTTCCAGACCATGGCGCGGGCATCGTCGAGCATGTCGGCCGGGCGATAGGTGGCATCGCCCAGAAACGCTTCGTGTTCGATCATGCGCGCCAGGCGAGCGTGGTTGAGCAGACGTTGCACGGCCAGTTCCTGGTAGGCGCGAATTCGCTCGACCGCGCCGGCATGTTCCAGGCGACGCAGCATGTCCACATCCAGCGCCCATTGCGGCGTGCTCAAGACATGTTCATCGATAAAAACCATGGCCTTTCGCTGGTACTCCGGTTCGATGGGCGTGTAGACCGGCCCGGCCTCTCCGACACGCTTGTGATGGGTCCATGAACCACCGACAGCGGCTGCGGCATGTTCGGCATAGCGGTTCCACTGAGTCAGATTCTGCAGGTAGTGGGTTTCAAGCTCGTAGAAATCATCACCGGTACTGAGTACCCAGTCGGCCAGATTCTCCGTTGCCTTGCGCAGGTTGCGCATGCCGTACTCGGCCGCCTTGACCGGGTCATCGGAAATGCCCTCGGTCATGCGGTACGGGTCCCACTCCACATCCATACCGAACTGTGGCAGGGCCGAGCGGAACCAGGGCTTGTCGGCGCGCTCGACGATCCATTGATTGAGTGTTTCGAGTTCCTCTTCCGGTGTGGTGGCTTCCGGGATGGGCCGGTAGCCCCACATGATGGCGAACTCATCCCACAGGCCGATACGCCGTTCCGGGGGCACGTCATCGCCGGGTTGCGCAACATAGTTGTAGCGGGTGCGACCAACCGATGAGGCCGAGTGGCCCCATTCCTCCACGAACTCACGCGAACGCAATTCTTCGACCGGGAAGACGAAATTGGCGCGCTGGTTATGCGGCAGCCCCATGGCGTGGGCCATTTCATGCGAGACCACGTAACGCAGGGCTTCACCCAGGTCTTCTTCGCTCAGGGTGTTGGTGCGGAATGCGGGGTTGGCGGCGGCAACCTGTGCAACCAGCCACCACCGCAGGCGCTCGGCCAGACCGTGGTACATGTTCATGTGACCGCGAATGACCTCGCCCGAGCGCGGGTCGACCACATCGCCACCGGCATTGGCCGAACGCACCGGCGTGGCCACGTAGCGGATGACGTTGAATCGGGCATCGAGCAGGCTGAAGCCGGGGTCTTCTTCCTCGGTGGGCGCCAGCTTGACCT
>PWWM01000159.1 GCA_003561495.1 Gammaproteobacteria bacterium | reverse complement strand
TTCATCGGGCTCGTACTGCTCGCCGGCCAGCAGGTTGGCGTATTCGTTGGACTTGAAGTCCGACAGGCGCACGATCACTGGATGCGGACCAAACGGAGCGGCAATGGTGGCAATGCCCTCGGCCAGCTTGTCGATGTAGAAGTTGACCGGGTCGGCATAGCCGGCGATGCGACGGTCGATCTCCACGCGTACATCATCGCTTTGGCTTTCGTACTCGAGCAGTGCTCTCGGGTGAATGCCGATCATGCGATTGATGATGAACTCAAGGCGCGCCAAACCAATGCCGTGGTTGGGGATTTGTGCAAAATCGAAGGCTCGATCGGCATTGGCGACATTCATCATGATCTTCAACGGCGCTTCGGGCATGTCGTCCATGGTGTCCTCGGCCACACTGAACTCCAGTTTGCCCTTGTAGATCACTCCAGTATCGCCTTCGGCGCATGAAACCGTTACATCCTCACTGTCCGGAATGCGATCGGTGGCATCGCCGCAACCGACCACGGCCGGAATTCCCAGCTCGCGGGCAATGATGGCGGCATGACAGGTCCGGCCACCGCGGTTGGTGACGATCGCCGAGGCCCGTTTCATGATCGGCTCCCAGTCGGGGTCGGTCATGTCGGTGACCAGCACGTCACCGGCATTGATGTCGTGCATCTGTTCAAGGCTTTCAATGACCCGGGCCTTGCCCTGGCCAATGCGCTGACCGATGGCGCGACCTTCCGAAAGCGCTTCACCGGTCTGCTCGAGCCGAAATCTCTCCATCGCTTGTCCGGATCGACTCTTGACCGTTTCCGGGCGGGCCTGGAGGATGTACAGCTTGCCGGTCTGGCCATCCTTGCCCCATTCGATGTCCATGGGGCGACCGTAGTGGTCCTCGATGGTCAGCGCCATCTCGGCCAGGGCAGTGGCATCGGCATCGTCGATGGAGAATTTCTGGCGCAATTCCTCCGGTGTATCTTCCGTGGTCACGCCACCATCCTCGGCAAACACCATTCTCGAGGCCTTGCTGCCCAGGGTGCGGCGCAGCACGGCCGGCTTGCCATCACGCAGGTTGGGTTTGAACAGGTAGAACTCATCCGGGTTGACTGCCCCCTGGACAACACTTTCGCCCAGTCCATAGCTGGATGTGATGAACACCACATTGCGGTAACCGGACTCGGTGTCCAGGGTGAACATCACCCCGGCGGTGCCCTCGCCGGCACGCACCATCAACTGGACGCCGGCCGACAGGGCCACCTCATGGTGTTCGAATCCGTGATGGACACGGTAGGCAATGGCCCGATCGTTATACAGGCTGGCGAATACGGCGTGGATTTTCTCCAGTACCGCATCGATGCCCAGCACATTCAAAAAGGTTTCCTGTTGGCCGGCAAAGGAAGCATCCGGCAAATCCTCGGCGGTGGCCGAGGAGCGCACCGCAACAGCCAGGCTCTCGCCGTAGCGAGACTGCATGGTTTCCCAGGCTTCGCGGATGGCCGACTCCAGTGGTTCCTGGAGCGGCGTTTCCATGATCCACTGCCGAATCTGGCTGCCGGTCTCGGCCAGCTTGCGAGTGTCGTCAGCATCCAGGCTGGCCAGCGCGGTCTGAATGCGCTCAGCCAGTCCGGACTGCTCCAGAAACTCGCGAAATGCCGTTGCCGTGGTGGCAAAACCGCCGGGAACGCTGACCCCGGCATCGCTGAGCTGGGAGATCATCTCTCCCAGCGATGAATTCTTGCCGCCAACCTCTTCCAGGTCGGCCATGCCGAGCTCTTCGAGCCAGAGAATATACTCAGTCACCGCGGGGCCTGTCTTTCATTGGTATGGAAAGAACGTTATTGTAACCGCCACCGGACCCGAACGATCAATCCTATGCGCAGAACCGTATTCTTTGTCTCCGACGGCACGGCCATTACCGCGGAAACCTTCGGTCACAGTCTGTTGACCCAATTCGGAGAAGTGGATTTTCGTCAGATCCGCTTGCCGTTCGTCGATACTCGGGAGAAAGTCCGCGACGCGGTTGCCCTGATCAATCGTGCAGCCGAGGCCGATGCCAATGAGCCGCTGGTCTTCAGCACCATTGTCAACAGCGAGATCGGTCAGGAACTGGTCGAGTGTGACGGGCATGTCTTTGACATGTTCGCGACCTTCATGGAGCCCCTCGAAGAGGTCCTTGGGGTAAAGCGTTCCCCGCAGGTCGGACAGGCCCATGGCATGGGCAATTCTCACACCTACGAGGATCGCATGGAGGCCACCAACTACGCGCTGGCTCACGACGATGGCATCAGCAAGAAGCTTGATGACGCCGACGTCATCCTGATCGGTGTGTCGCGCTGTGGCAAGACCCCGACCTGCCTCTACATGGCGCTGCACTACGGGATCAAGGCAGCCAATTACCCGCTGACCGAAGAGGACCTCGAGCAACCCCGACTGCCGGCCTTTCTTCGCCAGCACCGTGGCAAGCTGTTCGGCTTGACCATTGATCCCGAGCGTCTTTCCCAGATTCGCGAGAATCGGCGACCCGGCAGCCGTTATGCCTCGCTCAAGCAGTGCCGTTACGAAACCGAGGCCGCCGAAGCGCTGATGCGCTCGGAGAAAGTGCCGAATCTGTCGACCACGGATTCGTCGGTTGAGGAGCTGGCCAGTCGGATTCTGCTTGAACTGGGGCTGCAACGCGAATTATTCTGAGCGCCGGGGCTTGCAACCGGACGAGAATATGCCCAGACTATCGGGTGGCGAGGTTCCGGAACCAACCGGTTGTGCCCGTGTCAGTAATCCCTGACATCCTTGAAAAAGAAGAACCATCCACAATCACGAGCCGAATTTCATCCATGCTGACCACTGCTCGCAATCTGCATCCGCCGCCCCGGGTTCTGGCCCGTCGGCTGCCGGAATTGCACAGCTCGGTGTTCCGGGCGCTGAATGTCCTGCTGCCCGAGGGTCTGGGTCGCAGCGATTGTCTGGTATCTCGCATTGCCGACGGTCCGGATCTTTACCTGCAAGTCATGGAACAGCATGACTACACGACCTTTCTGCGCCTGACTTACGTTATTGGCAACCAACAGCAGCACAACCCCAATGCTCATATTCGTGTCTACCACGATGCTCGCATGGCCGAGGCGACTGCGTTCAGTCCGGAGCAAGGCATCCATCGCCTGGCCGGGCCGGAATTGCCCTTGCATGGGCTGGTGGTGCGCAACTGGCGGTTGAACCGGGCTTTGCTGAAGTGGCTGGATTACTTGCTTGCCCAAGGCCATAGCGCCGCAACCTTGCAACCGGCCGAGGATGTGCCGCCGGGTTTTTCTGCCGCACCGGAGCCGGAGCCAGCGGCCACTTGAGGGTTGTTTCAACGTAACCGGCTGGTCGAAAGGCGGCGGCTTGGGTACAATTGAATCGATTGAGGGTCGACCAGGTGGGTCGGCTCGAACGAGTGGGCCGCGGATGTAAAGATCCCGGCCCTTTTCGTATACCTGGAGGTCAGAAAGTTGTCCCGAATGCAGGCAATATTGGCGCTGGAAGACGGTACGACGTTTTCCGGTCATGGGCTTGGCGCGCCAGGCGCCAGTGTCGGCGAGGTCGTGTTCAATACGGCGATGACTGGCTACCAGGAAATTCTCACAGACCCCAGTTATGCCGGTCAACTGGTGACACTGACTACCTCCCATGTGGGTAATACCGGGGTCAATCAGGCCGATGCAGAATCCTTTCGAGTCCACTGCAAGGGGCTGATCATTCGCCAGTATCCGCGTCGCACCAGTTCGTGGCGTAGTGAAATGTCGTTGCACGATTATCTCCTTCACCATCAGATCAGCGGAATTTCCGGTCTGGATACCCGCACTTTGACCATCCACCTGCGTGAAAACGGCGCCCAGAATGGCTGCATTCTGGTCGGTGATGAGGTTGACCCGGACCAGGCGATAGCAATGGCGCGCGAGTGTGAGCCCATGACGGGCCGCGACCTGGCCAGCCAGGTCTGCATCAGTGAACCGCAGCCCTGGGAGGAGGGGACTTTTCAGCTTGACCGGGGAGAGTTCCGGGCGACCCGCGCCGTCTGCCACGTGGTTTGCTATGACTTCGGTGTCAAGCGCAATATTCTGAGACTGCTGGTTGACGCCGGCTGCCGGTTGACCGTGGTGCCGGCCAAATGGCCGCTGGACAAGGTCATGGAGCTGAAGCCCGATGGCGTGATGTTGTCCAATGGACCTGGTGATCCCGAACCCTGCGGATACGCCATTGACGCCATTCGCGAACTGCTTGAGCGAAATATCCCGGTTTTCGGTATCTGCCTCGGTCATCAACTGCTGGCGCTGGCCGCTGGCGCCAGAACCATGAAAATGAAATTCGGCCACCACGGGGCCAATCATCCGGTCAAGGATCTGGATACCGGGCAGGTATTGATCACCAGTCAGAATCACGGCTTCGCTGTTGACGAGGACAGCCTTCCGGCTCATGTCATGCCGACCCATCGCTCACTGTTCGACGGCACCCTGCAGGGCATTCGCATCGAAGGCAAGCCGGCCATGGGTTTCCAGGGCCACCCCGAGGCCAGCCCCGGTCCGCATGATCTCAGGCCGCTGTTTGCGCGCTTCGTGGAAATGATCGAAGGGTCAAGCGCCCACTCCCTGAATCCTGACCCCTGAATCCTGAACCACAGAACCATGCCCAAACGCACAGACATAAAAACCATCCTCATCATCGGTGCAGGACCGATCGTGATCGGTCAGGCCTGTGAATTCGACTACTCCGGCGTGCAGGCAGTCAAGGCGCTGCGTGAAGAGGGTTACAAGGTCATCCTGGTCAACTCCAATCCGGCCACCATCATGACCGACCCGGAGATCGCCGATGTGGTTTATATCGAGCCGATTCGCTGGGATGTGGTTCGCGACATCATCGAAAAGGAACGCCCGGACGCGCTGTTGCCCACCATGGGTGGACAGACCGCGCTCAACTGCGCCCTGGACCTGGTGCGAGAGGGTGTGCTCAAGGAGTTCGGCGTCGAGATGATCGGGGCCTCGAGAGAGGCGATTGACATGGCCGAGGACCGTGAGGAGTTTCGCAAGGCCATGCGCGAAATCGGTCTGGAATCCCCCGAGGCCGATATTGCTCATACCCTTGAGGAAGCCATTGAAATTCAGAAGCGCATCGGTTTTCCGGTCATCATTCGACCCTCATTCACTATGGGCGGTTCAGGCGGCGGCATTGCCTATAACCGTGAGGAGTTCGTCGAAATCGTCGAGCATGGCCTGGACCTGTCGCCGACCAACGAAGTATTGCTCGACGAATCATTGCTGGGCTTGAAGGAGTTCGAGCTTGAAGTGGTGCGCGATTCGGCTGACAACTGCATCATCATCTGCTCGATAGAAAACCTCGATCCCATGGGCGTGCATACCGGTGATTCCATCACCGTTGCGCCGGCCCAGACCCTGACCGACAAGGAATACCAGGAACTGCGCAACGCCGCCATCGCGGTGCTGAGAAAGATCGGCGTCGAAACCGGTGGCTCCAACGTGCAGTTCGCGGTCAACCCGGACAACGGTCGAATCGTGGTCATCGAGATGAATCCGCGGGTTTCGCGCTCCTCGGCATTGGCCTCCAAGGCGACCGGTTTTCCGATTGCCAAGGTGGCGGCCAAGCTGGCAGTGGGTTTCACTCTTGACGAGTTGCAGAACGAGATTACCGGCGGGGCCACTCCGGCCTCATTCGAACCGACCATCGATTACGTTGTCACCAAGATTCCACGCTTTGCCTTCGAGAAGTTTCCGGCTGCCAATGATCGCCTGACCACCCAGATGAAATCGGTGGGCGAGGCCATGGCCATCGGAAGGACCTTCCAGGAGTCGCTGCAG
>PWWM01000066.1 GCA_003561495.1 Gammaproteobacteria bacterium | reverse complement strand
GGACCAGTCCCTCCAGATCGACATCCTCGGCATCCATGCGATTGATGACGATGATGCGGCAAAGCTGACGCTGTCTGGCCCGGCGCATCATGCGACGGGTCGACATCTCGATGCCGTTGGCGGCGTTGATGACAATGACCGCGGTCTCCGCAGCACTCATGGCCGCCAGGGTCTGGCCACGAAAGTCGGGATCACCAGGGGTGTCGATGAAATTGATGTGCGTACCGTCATAGTCGATACTGGCCAGGGCGGAATCCAGCGAATGCTGATAGGTCTTTTCCAGTGGATCGAAATCCGCCACGGTGGTGCCGCGCTCCAGGCTGCCCGCCTCGCCCAGCACCCCGGCCTTGACCAGCAGGGCCTCCAGGAAACTGGTCTTGCCGGCGCCGGCATGTCCGAGCAAGGCCAGGTTGCGAATTTGCGCGGTTTCGTGATCAGCCATGTCTATTTTTACTCCCGGGGATTATGTTATTGAATGCCGGTCATCCTAATCCAGACCCGCGTTGGCAGCAAACCGCTTTCGGGTTCAGAGAACATTCAGATCCTTGCAGGTATCCTTGCAGTCGACGCTTGAAATTTCATCGATTGCCAGGAGGAAAGTGTCATGATCGCAAGAACCAGTCTGTTCATCGCTGCCGCATTGACGGTTGGGCTGGCCCATGCCGGCGGCACCAACTACCATTATGCCGAAGTCGTCGATGTGCGTGCCGAATACAAGGAGGTTCGCAAACCGATCGATAGAGAAGTGTGCTGGGATGAAACCACCTACGAACGCACCCGCTCCGGCAGTCGCTCGCATACACCCACCGTGGTCGGAGCGATCATTGGCGGCGTGATCGGCAATCAGTTCGGCGGCGGCAGCGGCCAGCGCGCCGCCACCGTGGCCGGCGCCGCGCTGGGCGGTTCGATCGGCCGGGATGCAGCTCGCAAGTCCGGTCACCCGGACGAGTATCGCAAGGTCATCCGCGAAAAATGCCAGGTGCAACGCTCCTATACCCGTGAATCCGTGGCCTCGGGCTATCGGGTCACTTACCAGTACGATGGCCGGCTGTATCGCACTCACATGAACGAACATCCCGGTGACCGCATTCGCGTCCGGGTCGACGTTTCCCCGATGCCCTGAATCGGGGTCACTTCCGATCCAGCACCATCATTCTGAGCCGGGCGACGGCGATCAATCGATCGTCGTCGTCCGTAACCCGAATATCCCAGAGATGAGTCGAGCGGCCGAGGTGAATCGCCTCGGCTCTTGCTGTGATCCGCCCCTGTCGCAAGCTTCGCAGATGATTGATGGTCAGCTCCGTGCCCACCACTCCCTGGCGCTTGCGATCGACACGAATCGCTGATGCCGCACTGCCTACTGATTCGGCCAGCGCCGCAGTGGCCCCGCCGTGGAGAATACCCATGGGCTGATGCACCCGCGGAGTGACCGGCATGGAGGCCTCCAGAAAGTCTTCTCCAGCGGCCGTATACTCAATGTCCAGCTCATCCATCAGGGTATTGCGGTTGCTGGTATTGAGCATTGCCAGCAATTCGCTGCTACTGTCTTGACTCATGTTTACCCCGGCGATCAGTCGTCGCTATCGAACCCGTAGTCGATTCGATACGGAGGCGGATCCCCACCCTCGCCCTTGAGATAGTGATCCATCCAGCGCATCAGGCGCAAGCTGTAGTCCCAGCGACTGGCCGCACGCTGGTTGCCATGGCCTTCTCCACGATAAAGCCCCAGGCGGACCGGCGGTGGATCTTCCTGCAAAGTCAGGTAGCGATAGAGAATCCGCGACTGTGTAGGGTCGACGCGCGGGTCGGCATCCCCGTGCAGGATCAGAATGGGCGTTTGGGCCTGCTGAGCGTAGTAGATGGGGCTGGCCTTCTTGTACATGTCCCAGTCTTCCCAGGGCCAGGTCAGGTAATGGACCAGGTAGAGTTCCTGCGGAATGTCCGAGGTGCCGAGCATGGAGATCTTGTCCGACAGGCCGACATTCATGACCGCTGCGGCAAACCGTTCGGTGTAATAGGTCGCGCCCCAGGCCGAGGCATAACCGCCATATGATCCACCGGTGATGCCGACCCGGTCGGGGTCAACCAGGCCCCGCGAAATCAGGTAGTCCACACCATCGACCAGATCATCGAATTCTTCCTTGGCCGGGCGGCCCTGCGAGGTTTCGGTGAATTCCACGCCCCGTCCAGTACTCCCGCGATAGTTCGGGTAGAACATGAAATAACCCTCTGCGGCGGCATGATGGGCGGGCAGGTTGTAGGTGGTCAGCCAGCCGTTGGAGTAATGCGCCTCCGGACCGCCGTGAACCGCCAGAATCAGCGGATAGCGTTCACCTTCCCGGTAATCGAGCGGCCAGAACAGAATGCCTTCGATCTCCAGGCCGTCAGCGGCCGGGTAGGTGATGACTTCCTGGCGAGCCAGTTGGACATCGCCCAACCATGGATTGGAATCGGTCAGGCGGGTCGGCTCGGCATCATCGATCACGAAAACTTCACCGGGGTGCTCCGATGCACTGGCCACGGTCGCCACACGACCATCGGAAGCCACTGAAATCGAGCTGAAAATCAGTCCGTCGTGCTGGAAGAAAGTGTCGTGACCCGTGCCGTCCGGAGCAATCCGTCCGAGACGTGTCTCGGTGCCTTCGTGACTGACAAAGATCATTTCATCATCGGCCAGCCAGTCCACATTCCAGACATGCCCTTCGAGACCGGGAATCAGGTTGGTCCAGTCACCCCCATCACCGGAGGCGATCATCAGCCGTCCTTCACGGGTATCGTGGATGGACTCGGTGGCCAGCAGGCTCAGGTAGGCTCCATCCGGGCTCCAGGCAATCTGTCCGAGCTTGCCCGGATTATCGACACGGCCAATTTCATCTCCAGTCGGCGTGATGATGCGGATGCGCTGAAACATCAAAGTGTCGTCGACCAGTTGGCGCGGCGTGACCACCACGGCCAGTCGGTCACCGGCCGGTGACCAGTGCACGGTTTGCACGGAACCGAAGATCTCGACCATGTCCGGTTCGGCGTCATCATCATTCAGCGAGAGTGTCCACAATCGGCGCGGTCGCCAGTCTTCCTCGTAGACGATTTGGGAAAAGCCCTTGTCAATCAGGCGCTGCTCATCGGATGGGATCTCCTCGGATGCGATCAGGGCGACCTGGTCACCGTTGGGACTGAAGCTGTAGCCGGCCACACCGGCGGGCATATCGGTCAGGCGCGTCGCTTCACCACCATCGACCGGAATGGAATACAGCTGACGAGCATTGTCTTCACCGCGGCGGGTCAGAAAGGTGATCGCCGATCCGTCCGGCTTCCAGCCGATATTACCGACGTTGACCTGGCCGGTAATGTAAGGGCGGCTGTTGCCATCCGGACCGATCACATGCAACTGGGTCCAGGGGCCACCATCGTCTTCGCGCGACAGGTCACGCGGCACCATGCGCACATAGGCAATCCTCTCGCCATCCGGGCTGATCGCCACCTGGGTCACGGCACGGGTCTTGGCGATCTGCTCCAGGGTCATGCCCTCGGCGAGCAATAAAGACGGCATGAACAAAATGATTAAAAACAGTATTTTACGATGTATATTCATAGTGTTTTCCAGGTTTATACAGTGCCCAAGCCAATTGGCATGACCGGCCTATTCTAGCAGCCTCCCTGCTCAACTGATCAGCTGCTGTTTTTAAGCCTTCAACCTTGAGTCTCAGTCGCTCAACATCTTGCCCGGATTGAAAATGCCGTCCGGATCGAACAGGCGCTTGATGCCTTTCATCAGTGCGATTTCACCGGGATCGCGCGACCAGCCCAGGTCGTCACGTTTCAAAAGTCCCACGCCGTGTTCAGCCGACACGCTGCCGTGATAGCGCTGGACCAGTTCGAACACCCTCGGGCTCAGTTTGCGTCCTGCCTTGTGGAAATCATCGATTGACCAGGATTCCGGTCGCAGGACATTCATGTGCAGGTTGCCATCACCGATGTGCCCGAACCACACCACCTCGAAATCCGGATACTCCTGCTCGACCAGATGATCCAGGTCACGAAGAAACTCCGGAACCGCAGCGATTCTTACCGACAAGTCATTCTTGTAGGGCGTGCGTGCGGCGATGGATTCGCTGATCGCTTCGCGCCAATGCCAGAGTTCCTCGGCCTGGACGCCAGACTGACTGATGGTGCCGTCGACAACCCTGCCCTGCTCGACCAGTTGCTCGAAAGTAGCCAGAGCCTTTTCCTGGTTGACCTGGTCCGGATCGTCAAACTCGACAACGGCATGAAAAGGTGCGGACTCATCCAGCGGAAAACTCAGGTCACCTGCCTCGGCAACATGCCGAACCGAGCGGTGGTCGAATATTTCGAAGGCAGACAGCTTCAACGCCTGCCGCAAACTGGCAAATGCCGGCATGATGGCGTCCAGATCGGAAAATGACAGCAACAGCACCGACTGCTCGGATGGTTGCCGAGTCAGGGCCAGTGTGGCTTCGGTAATGATGCCCAGCACCCCTTCGCTGCCGATCATCAAGTGACGCAAATCCAGTCCGGCATTGTTCTTGACCAGGCCACGATTGAGCCGGAGCACCTCACCGGCCCCGGTCACCACGGTCATCCCCAACACCCAGTCACGGGTCATTCCGTAGCGAAGCACACGAATGCCGCCGGCGTTGGTGGCGATCGAGCCACCAACCTGACTGGAATCGGCGGCCGCCCAGTCGACCGGGTAATACCAGCCCTTTTCCTCGGCCAGGTTCTGCAATTGGCCAACCGGCATGCCGGCCTGAACGCTCAAGCTGGGTTCAGTCGCATCAAACTCGATGATCTCGCGCATCTTTTCCATCGACACCACGACTTCACCAGCAGTCGCCACTGCACCCCCGGACAGGCCGGTACGCCCACCGCTGGGCACCAGCGCCCTGCCCGTTTTTCGCGCCCATTGCACCAGTTCCACTACATCTTCGGTCGAACGGGGGAAGTAAACCGCACTGGGGGATGGGGTCCAGAAACGGGTCCAGTCCTGCCCGTAGTGCTCGAGGCTGGCCGAATCCGAAAGCGATTCGATTGAAGTTATTTTGTCCACGTTGGCGTTCAAGTCTTCTCTATCCTGCGATAATCAAACTACATGGTAAATTGACAAGGGATTCATTTCTGCCAATGAGCGACAAATCGCTTTCGCTGGACAAGGACAAAATCCGCTTTCTCCTACTCGAAGGGGTCAATGAGCGCGCCGTCGAATATGTTCGCTCGGCAGGTTATACCAATATCGACATCGTTGGTCATGCGCTGTCGGACTCGGAACTGCAAAAGCGGATCGGTGATGTGCATTTTCTCGGCATTCGATCACGAAGCCAGATCACCGAAGAAATCCTGAATCAGGCCGAAAAACTGACTGCAATTGCCTGTTTTTGTATCGGAACCGATCAGGTCGACCTGACCACAGCCCGGCGGCGCGGAATACCGGTTTTCAATGCGCCATACGCCAATACCCGTTCTGTTGCCGAATTGGTGCTGGCCGAAATCATCATGCTGATGCGCGGCATACCGGCCAAGCACATGGCGGCCCATCGCGGCCAATGGCAAAAGACCGCCAGTGGCTCGCATGAAGTGCGCGGCAAGGTGCTTGGTATTGTCGGGTACGGTCACATCGGCTCTCAGCTCGGCATCCTGGCCGAAGGCCTGGGCATGAAAGTGATCTATCACGACATCGTCGACAAACTCCCGCTGGGTAACGCCGAGTCGGCCAACGGGCTGGGCGCGCTACTGGAAAAGTCCGATGTGGTCAGCCTTCACGTTCCCGATACCGCCCAAACCCGCGACATGATTGGGGAAAACGAGCTGGCTCGAATGAAGCACGGTGCTCACCTGATCAACGCTTCCCGGGGCAAGGTCGTGGATATCGACGCGCTGGCCGCGGCATTGCGCAGCGGACAACTTGGCGGTGCAGCCATCGATGTGTTTCCGGCTGAACCTGCCGATCGGGATGAAGAATTTGTCAGCCCATTGCGCGGCATGGACAATGTCCTGCTGACCCCGCACATCGGCGGCAGCACGCGCGAGGCTCAGGAAAACATCGCCCTGGATGCCGCCGCCAAGCTGGTGCGCTACTCCGACAACGGATCCACCATGGGCGCGGTCAACTTTCCCGAGGTTTCCCTTCCCGACCATGCCGGCACCCGGCGTATCATGCACATCCATCGCAATGAACCCGGTGTTTTGCAGGCGATCAATACGATCCTTTCGCAGGCCGGGATCAATATTGCCGCCCAGTACCTGCAAACCATGCCGGACGTCGGCTACGTCGTCATGGATATCGAGACACCCGATACCCCGGCCCTGGTCGCTGAGCTCGATCGCGTCCCGGCCACCATCCGGACGCGGTTTTTGTACTGACGGCTTGCAATCGGCGGAATTTCAGAGTCGACCGGGCAACCAGAGACTGAGGGCCGGCCACCAGGTGATGATCAGCAGGGCAATCAACAAGAGTCCCAGAAATGGCAAGGTGGCACGGTAGACCTTGAGGATATCGTCACCAAAGCGATGGCTGGCCAGAAAGAGGTTGATGCCGACCGGCGGCGTGCAATAGCCAATCTGGAGGTTGGCCAGGAAGATGATGCCCAGATGAACCGGGTCGACACCGAAAGCCAGGGCCACCGGAATGATTAGCGGGGCCAGGATGACCAGGGCCGAGAAAATGTCCAGCAGCATGCCGGCGACCAACAACAATACATTGACCAGCAGCAGAAACACGATGCGACTGTCAATCCAGGGTGAAACCGCCTCGAACAGGCGTTGCGGCACCCCGGCATCGATCATGATATTGGTTGATGCCAGCGACATGCCAAGGATGACCATAATGGCCCCGACCAGCACCATGGCTTCGCTGATGATGCCGGGCAATCTCGACCAGGCAATCTCGCGTCGAATCAACGCCAGGGTGATCAATACCCAGGCCGCGGTGACCACCGCCGCTTCGGTAACCAGCAACCAGCCACCATAAATTCCGCCCAGCACCACGAACGGCAACGGCAACTCCCAGCCAATGGCCTTGAGACTGGCCAGCGGTGAAACCTTATTCGCGACAACCTGTGGCGCCAGGTTTCGTTGCATCCACATCGCATAGGCCGCCAACACCACCAGCATCAACACGCCGGGAAGGATTCCGGCCAGAAACAGGTCATCGACACTGATGCCGTGCCCCGGCGCCACTTGCTGGGCCAGCACGGCATACAGGATTAACGGCAAGGATGGCGCAAACAACACGCCCAGACTGGAGCCAGTGGTGACCATGCCCAGGGCAAAACGACGCTGATAGCCGGCCTGGATCAGGGCCGGTAGCATCAGGCTGCCCAAGGCCACCACGGTAATGCCCGAGGCGCCGGTAAACGCGGTCATCAGGGCGAACATCATCAGGGCAAGAATGGCCAATCCGCCGGGTAGCCAGCCGAATGCAGCACGGGTGAAATCAACCAGGCGCTCCGGTGTCTTGCTGTGAGCCACCAGCACCCCGGCGAAGGTAAACAGCGGCAGCGCCACCAGGACCGGCAGGTCGCCGATACGCTGAAATTCCATGGCCACCAGCGTCAGGTCCAGGTCGGCGGCATGGTAGCCGCGCATGGCCCCGATTGCGATCACGGCAAACAGCGGCATGCCGATCAGAGCCAGTACCAGCAGGATCAGCAGCATCATGATGGTGTTTGGTCATCCAGAATCTCGGCCGGATCAGCGTTGACTTCATCCTGCGTCGGTCCAACCGCATGGGCCAGAAAACGTGAGGCCATCAGCACGAATCCGATCGGCACGATCAACACCACCATCCAGCTTGGCACACTGGCAAAGGCCATGGCCTGGAACTCGTATTCCAGGGCGACCAGGCGCAAACTGAACCAGGCCATGATCAGGCAGACTACAGCTGTAGCCAACATCAGCAATCGATGGAGTCCGCCCAGAAACCGCGCCGGGATCCAGCGCTGCGCAACATCAATGCGAATGTGTTTGAGCCGGGCAGCACCCACCGTGGCGGCAATCATGGCCAACCACAGCACCATGGCGCGCATGGCGCCATCGGCCCACGGCAGGGACATTCCGACCAGGTTGCGCAACACGATCTGGGTCAGACCAAGCAGGATCAAACCCAGCAAGAGGAGGGTCAAGGCACCGGTCATGAATTGATCCATGGCTCGCTCGATTCGCTCGAACAGGCCGGGAGTCGGTCTTTCAGTCACGCACGCGCTCCAGGGCTCGCTCCAATCGCTCCAGATGCGGAACGCGGATCTGACCGGCAGCGATCAATTCGCGTCGAGTCTGTGTAGCCAACTCCTGCCAGGCCCTGGCCTGCTCATCACTGGGCGTTTTCAAGGAGATTCCCTGGCGCCCAATGGCCTTGAGAGCATTGAAATTGTCTTCGCGATTGGTCTGCTCGACGCGCTCCAGGGTGGCTGCGAAAGTCGAGAGCACATGATCACGGTCGGATCGAGACAGGCGAGCCATGGTGCGCTGGTCCAGGCCGATGGTGCCAACCGTCATCAGGACCGGCAGATCCAGCATATGCCGGGCGCGGGTGTGCCATTGGAGGATGATGGCCGCCGAGGGTGTGCTCGCGAAAGTGTTGATGGCGCCGGTCTGCAATGCGGTGTAGACCTCGGCCAAAGGCAATGGCACAGGACTGACGCCGGCTTTTTTAAGGGTGCGTCGCGAAAGCACATCATCATTGGGCACCCAGACCCGCCACGCGGTCGACAGTTCGGTGCCGTCGGGAAAAGGCTGGCGACTGAACAGATAGGCGAAACCACCCAGCGAAAGTCCGGGAACAATGATGCCGGCATCGGCCAGCCCCTGGATGATCAAAGGATCGAATTCCGAGCGCAGCCCGTGCAATTCACGCTCGTCGGTAAACACGAAAGGCAGGGAATACAGGTTCACCACATCACTGACCTGGGCCAGGTCTCCCAGCGTGAATGCGCCACCCTGGAGTTGACCCAGCCGCATGCGACGCAGTACCGCCCTGGAGTCTCCCATTACGCCACCCGGGTAGTATCGCACTCGAACCCGCTGATCAGTGCGCTCAGCGATCTCCTCGGCAGCCCGCCGCAAGTCGTTCATCCAGGTCGAACCATCCGGCGCGATGGTGGCAATCCTGATCTCCTGGGTCGCCGGACTTGACCCTGGCGCCAGCACCAATGCCAATAGCAGAAAGAACCACATGATCTTCATCAGTCGAATATTTCCTCGGTCTGTTGCAGCATTCGTTGGGCCCGGGCTCGGGCGATCTGGTTGGCCAGGCGGTAAGAACGATGATCTTCGCGTTCCTCCAGAACCTGTTCTAGAAGCTCCACCCACAAGTCGCGATCAAAAACCAGGCGTGCATAGGAATCTGCCATCAACACATTGATCAACAGATTCTCACCCCCGGAATACCGCCGGGCCAATGTGTAGTATTCCCGCGCCTTGTCGGGCCGGCCGCCGGCGGCAGGTGGCCGCTGGGAGTTGAGAACCGCCAGATACAGCCACACCGCGCCGTCGTCATGGGCTGGATCACTTTCAGCCACCCAGTCCAGCAGGTTTTCCACCCTGGGCAGGTCGGCCAGCGCCGAAAAATCATCGGAATGGGCATTGATCCACGTGGTCCACGTGGTCGCCAGAACGTAAACGGCCTCCAGATCAACGGGTCTGAGGGCCTGCAGTCGGACTCGGAAACTGTCGAAATCAAGCTGGTGAAGGTCACAGAGTCGATCGGCCTGCCGGCAGGCGCCGATTTGTGCATGTTCCAGCGCTCGCTCGCTTAACCGACGTCCCGCCATCCGTCCCTGACGGTCGGATTCATTACTGAACAGCGTGGCATAACTGGCTGTCATTCGAGCCGTAGTCAGGCGCAAATCACTGTCGTTCGGACGCGACTCCAGGCGCGCCTCGAGCAACAGGATATACGCCGGCAATCCTTCCCGGATCAGCGAGGGTTCATCGTAGGCGCGTATGGCCTTCTCAAGATCGTTGGCAAAGTTGGCGGCAGCGCGATCGAACAGGACTGCACAACTACTCAGCAGTAGTGCACAGGCCATGGCTGCAAGCGCTCTCACGGCGCCTTGACCACCAAGCCTGCCGCTTCGGCGGTGTTCTGCATCAAGGTGGCCACTGTCATCGGGCCCACACCGCCGGGCACCGGCGTGATCCAGCTTGCTCGTCTGGCCACGGCATCAAAGTCCAGGTCACCGCGAATGCGGCCACTTTCATCACGGTTGATGCCAATATCGACGACGATGGTGTCGGGTGTGATCCACTCCGGATCGATCAGGTCCGGCTTGCCCACCGCCACACACAGCAGATTGCAGGCCCTGACATGTCGATCCACATGACGGCTGAAGCGATGGGCGACATTGACGGTGGCGCCGGCCAGCAGCAACTCCAGCGCCAGCGGCCGGCCGACAATATTCGATGCGCCCACGATCAGGGCATCCTTGCCCTTGACATCAATGCCATGGGCGCCCAGCAGGGTCATGACTCCGCGCGGCGTACATGGGCGCAAGGCCGGGTCTCTGAGGGCAAGCCGTCCAACGTTGAGTGGATGGAAGCCGTCGACATCCTTCTCCGGAGCGATTCGCCGGGTCACGATGCGTTCATCCAGATGACGAGGCAGTGGCAACTGGACCAGGATGCCGTTGATCCGCTCATCGGCATTGAGCTCATCGATCAGGGCCAGCAACTCTCCTCGGCCCACGCCATGCGGCAAACGATGACTGACCGAGGCAATGCCTGCCCGTTCGCAGGCGCGCACCTTGCTACCCACGTAGATTTCCGAGGCCGGATCGTCACCAATCAGCACCACGGCCAAACCAGGCTGATGTCCACTGCTGCCCCGCCCAGCCGCCACGGCTTGAGCGACATTGGCGATCAATCGATCAGCGACCGAGCGACCATCGAGAATTTTTGCTTTAGTTGCCATCTCAGGGGCGACATTGTACCGGGAAGCGGTTAGGATTGGTCCGATGTTGATTACATGAGGGTCGTGTCGTGAATATCTTCAATTACAATTTCGCAGGTTTGAACGGAACCCCGATCGCTCTGGAGCGGTTTCGCAACCATCCCATCCTGCTGGTCAATACCGCGTCCGAATGCCAATTCACGCCACAATATGCCAAGCTTCAACAGCTGCATAACGATTATCAACAATCAGGCCTGGTGATCGTTGGCATGCCGAGCAATGATTTCGGCGGCCAGGAGCCAGGCAGCGAGGAAGAGATCGCCACTTTTATCGAGGAAAACTACCAGGTCAGTTTCCCGATGACCGCCAAGTATTCGATCATCGGCATCAACGGCCACCCGTTGTTCAAGGACATGGCCCAGGAGTTCGGTGGCGATATCCTGCCGCGCACCAATTTCCACAAGTACCTGTTCAGCCGCAAGGGCGGCCTGATCGAGCACTGGCCGGGCCCGACCCCGCCGGATGACCCGGCAGTCGTTCACCAGATCACCCGCAACCTGCAATCCTGGACTCTTTAAATATCACTGGCCGCAAGTCGGACACTGCGGATCGCGGACCAGGCGGGTGGTTGAGAATTCGCCCTTGAGCGCATCGTAGCGCAGTAGTCTGTTGACCAGTGGATGACCGATTTTCAGCAGCAACTTGAGGGTTTCGGTCGCCTGCAGTGAGCCGATCACGCCCGGCATCACGCCCAGGACACCCGCCTCGGCACAGTTGGGGGCATCCTCGGGTCGGGGCGGTTCCGGGAACAGGCATTGGTAGCAGGCCGTGTTCCTGTCTCGTCCATCAAATACCGCGACCTGACCGGTAAACCGCAGGACCGCGCCGTAGACCAGGGGCTTTTCCAGGCGCACGCAGAATTCGTTGAGCAGGTAACGGGTCGGGAAATTGTCCGAACCATCGATCACCACATCGGCCGCCTCGAGCAACCCCTCGGCATTGACGGGTGAAATCCGTTCGGTGTGGGTCTCGATTCGGATGTCGGGGTTGAGTGCATGCAGCCGCTGTGCCGCCGACTCGGTCTTGAGATGCCCGACCAGATGGTCACTGTGCAGGATCTGACGTTGCAAATTGCTGCGCTCGACCCGGTCGTCATCAACCAGCACCAGCCGCCCCACTCCGGCTGCCGCCAGGTAAAGCGCAGCCGGTGAACCCAGTCCACCGGCCCCGACGATCAGCACACAGCTCTCGGCCAGTCTCTGCTGACCGGCTTCGCCGACTTCGGCAATGCTCAGATGGCGTAGATAGCGAGTACGACGAGAAGCTTCCCGGGTTTCGACCTGGTCCACCGGCAATCCGGATTGTCGCCAGGCATCAAATCCGCCCTGCATGCTGGCCACTCGTTCATAGCCCATGTGCTTGAGACTGGCGGCCGATAGGCGCGAACGATCGCCACCGGCGCACATCAGCACCAGGGGTTTGTCGATCTCGGGTACCTGGCTGCCAACTTCGAGCTCCAACATGCCTCGCGATATCAAGCGGGCGCCAGCCGCGGTCCCGGAAGCCAGTTCATGCGGTTCGCGGATGTCGATGATGAGCCCGCCCTGCTCGACCCATTCAAGCGCGCCGTTTGGCGAGATCTGCTCGATCTCCCGGCCCAGCGATGCGAGTAAGCGCTCAAGGCGTTCGCTAGCCGATTTATCTGCGTCGTCCAAGTTTCCTGGCTCGTTTGCGTTTCTGGATCTGGCGAGGGGTCAGCTTGTTGCGCCGCCCGGCATAGGGATTGTCCGATTCCTTGAACAACAGGTGAATCGGCACGCCGGTGAAATCAAAGCGCTTGCGGAAGCTGTTGATCAGGTAGCGACGATAGGATTCCGGCACCTGGGCGGTGCGATTGCCGTGGATAATCACGCGCAGCGGGAAACTGCCTCCGCCATGGGCATAACGCAGCTTGGGAGTAGCCCGTTTGCCGCCCGGGGGCGGATGCATCTCGACGGCCTTTCTGAGCACCCGGGTCAGGGCCGATGTGGACAGGTCCTGGCTTGCGCAGGCATGGACATGCCTGACCGCATCGGTCAGCTCTCCCAGGCCACTGCCGTGCAGAGCCGAGGCCGTGACCACCGGCGCAAAGGTTGCAAAATCCAGACGCTCGGCCACTTGCACGAGAACCTTCTCGCGCCGCCTCTCGTCCATGCTGTCCCACTTGTTCAGTACCAGCACCAGGGCTCGCCCGGCATCCATGACATGGCCGGCCAGGCGCGCATCCTGTTCGGTCACGCCTTCGGACGCATCCACCAACAGGGCGACCACTTCAGCCTGTTCCATGGCTTGCAAGGCCTTGATGGTACCCAGGCCTTCGATGCCGGTGTGTGATCCACGTCGGCGCCGGATTCCAGCGGTATCAACCAGGTGAAAGGCCTGTCCGTCGCGCTCGATCCGGGCATGGACCGGGTCGCGGGTGGTACCGGCCCGCGGTGTGGCCAGGGCCCTTTCCTCCCCCAGCAATCGGTTGAGCAAGGTGGATTTGCCAACGTTCGGACGGCCGATCAGCGCCAGGCGGATCCCTTCCTCTGCATCGGGCACATCTTCGACGACCGGCGGAAGGGCTTCGAGCAGCTCGCGTCCCAGACGGTCCAGTCCGCGCTTGTGACTGGCGGCGATCAGGCACTGGGGTGCAATTCCCAGTTCGGCGAACTCGCTCACCAGTTGGTCCTCGTCCAATCCGTCGGTCTTGTTGATCGCATGCAACAGGGGCTTGTTCTGCTTGCGCAGCCAGCCCGCTATGTCACGATCGGAAGGCAGCAAGCCGGCTCGTGCATCGGTGACCAGCAAAACCACATCGGCCTCATCGACCGCAAGGCGGGTCTGGGAGCGGGCGGCACTGATGATCTCGTCATCGCTGTCATCCAGACCACCCGTATCGACCACAATGACACTACGCCCGCCGATGCGGGCGCGACCGTGGATTCGGTCACGGGTGACCCCGGGCGTATCGGCGACCAGCGCGTCCCGGGTTTGTGTCAGGGCATTGAAAAGTGTGGACTTGCCCACATTGGGCCGGCCCACAATGGCAACCACGGGAAGCCTGGACATGTCCGCGAAAGCCGGGGCACCGGGCTCAGTTACGAGCCCGCCAGGCAGTTAGCCGGCCATCTTCGTCAAGCACGTAGGCCACGTTACCCACAACGGTGGGCGCTTCGGTCGGTCGACTGCGGCCGATACGAGTCCGGGCGGCGAAATTGCCATCCCGAACATTCAGCCAATGCATGTATCCACTTTCATCAATCGTCACCAGGTAGTCACCGATGAACACCGGACGGGTCAGATTCCGTCTGGCCATTTCGTCGTTGTCCCACTCGGTCGAGCCATTGCGACGATCCAGGATTTGCACGGTATCGTTGCGGTCGGCAACTGCCAACTGAGTTCTATCTACCTCAAGGCCGCTCGGTGAAGCGATATCGCGGACCCACAGTATCCGTCCGGATTCCAGCGCCAGGCCGGCCAGGCGACCCCGGTAGGTCACCACGTAGAGCTCGGAACCCACGATGACCAGCGGGCCGTCGATGTCAGCCAGTCGATCGAGTTCCGTTCGTCCCTCCGGAACGCTCACCCGCTGCTCCCACACCACACTGCCATCATTGACTCTCAGGGCCGATACCATGCCATCATCATGGCCAATGTAGACTCGACCCGCCCGCACCAGCGGATCACTGACGCCACGCAGGGTCAACAGCGGCACGCTGCGATCGTAGATCCACAAGCGCGCACCATCATTGACATCAATACCAAAGGTGCGGCCGTCGATGCAGCGGGCGATGACAATTCCGTCATGTACGACCGGATAGGACAGGATTTCCGAAGACAACTGGGCCCGCCAGCGGGTCTCGCCACTTTCCGGATCCATGGCGACCAGTTCGCCATCAAATGTACCGGCCAGCAGCACCCCTTCCTGAACCGTCGGTCCGGCCGAGAGCTCCAGATCCGTCCTGAACCGCCGGGTCACACGGCCACGCTCAGCATCCACGGCCACGATCCGACCGCGGTGATCTCCGACCCAGATCAGGCCGTTGTCATGATAGGGGCGAAAATTGGGCCGAGCGCGGCCCAGGCCGCCGCCGGCGTTGGTCGACCAGATTCGATTGACACTGATGGTCGGGTCAAAATCGACCAATGCCGCCGGCGCATCGTCGTCCGGCGTGCTGCTGAACCACCCTGAAACGGTCTGGCAACCGACCAGAACGAAGGTCAGAATCAATACGGCAAGAACTCGAATGGCTGTCCTCACGAGGTCTCCTCGGACAGACCCGGACCGGTGGCATCAATTTTGATTTCCAGCACGCCACGACCCGCGGCCCGACCGGTCAGATTCTCGAGCGCTTCCCGGTAGGCCAGGCGTGCCTGGTCCAGGTCTCCCCTGGCCATGTAGATATCGCCTCGCAGCTCGGCCCATTCGGCCTTGAATCCGACCGGCGGCGTTCCGGAGATCAGGCCCCGGGCATCCTCGAGATCACCCTGGGCCACAAGCACCCGCGCCAGGCGCAGGGTGGCGATCGGCCAAAGGTTTTCGAATCGACGTTGCTCGAGAATCTCTCGATAGATCCGTGCCGCCGGGGCTAGCTGGCCATCTTCGACATAGGCAGCGGCCATGTTCAAACCGGCCAGACCCACGTAGGCACTGCGTGGCACGGAGTCCCGCATCTGCTCGAACTGTTCCTGGGCAAATTGCAGCGAGCGGGCATCCAGTTCGCTCTGGATAACATCGAAATACTCAGCCGCCAACTGGCGCTGGCCCGCCTGGTGATCCTGCCAGTAGCGAAAACCGAAAATTCCACTGAATGCCAGAACCAAGCCCAGTACCAGCGAAAACCCGTACTCCTTGATCCATTTTCGTACGCGTTCGCTTTGTTCGTGTTCGTCGTAAAGCTCAACGGCCATAAGAATATTTTCCATCCCCTTGGCAGGGGGTCAATGAGAATACAAATGTCTATGATAAATCAGTCGCTGTCGTTGCGGCCAATCAATTGGGCGAGTCGCTTGGACAATTCAGCGATAGCGAGGGTTTCCTGGTCGGCATGAGCGGCACGCAAATCCTTGAGTTGGACCACGCCTTCAGCCATTTCACTTTCACCGAGTATCAGCGCAAACCGGGCGCCACTGCGGTCGGCGCGCTTGAACTGTGCCTTGAATTTACCACCGGAAACCGCTGTCGCCAGACGCAGGGCCGGTAACTCGTCGCGCAGTCGCTCAGCCAGGGCCAGCGTGTCATCCGACGAAACCTGGCTCACCAGAAAGGCATGCGGCGGCCGGCTGAATTCGACGCCAGCTTCTTCGGCAAGCGCCAACAGACGTTCAACGCCCATGGCAAAACCAATTCCGGGCGTGGGTTTTCCGCCCTGGATGGCGACCAGGTCGTCGTAGCGTCCACCCGCGCAGACGGTTCCCTGGGCGCCCAGATCGTTGGTGATCCACTCGAATACCGTTCGGCAGTAATAATCCAGACCCCGAACCAGCCCGGTATTGATCTGGTATTTCACGCCCAGCTTGTCCAGCATCCGGCAGACCGCATCGAAATGGGCGCGCGCCTGATCACCCAGGGCATCAGACAGGCGCGGCGCACCGCTCATCAAGGCCTGAGTGTCGGGGTGCTTGCTGTCGAAAATTCTCAGGGGGTTGGTTTCAAGCCGTCGCTGACTGTCCGCATCCAGCCGATCGCGATGCGGCTCAAGGTATTCAACCAGCTGCCGCCGGTAACGCTCGCGATCGGCTTTGTCTCCCAGACTGTTGATTTCGAGTCGAATGCGATCTGACAAGCCCAGTGTTGCCCAGAGTCGCTCGACCATCAGAATCAACTCGACATCGACGCCCGGCTGATCGATCCCGAACACCTCGGCGCCGAACTGATGAAACTGACGCTGGCGACCCTTTTGCGGCCGCTCGTGACGAAACATCGGGCCCTGGTACCAAACTTTGAGTCCGGGAGGGTGGGTCAAGCCATGCTGAATGGCCGAACGGACCACACCGGCCGTGCCCTCCGGGCGCAGGCTCAGAAGATCGCCGTTGCGGTCCTCAAAGACATACATTTCCTTTTCCACCACATCGGTGGTCTGCCCGATGGCGCGGGTAAACAACTCGGCCTTTTCCACGATGGGCGTACGGATCTCCTGGAAATCATAGGCCGCGAAAATCGCGGAGACACGACTTTCCAGCCAATGCCAGAGCGCGGACTGCTCGGGCAGAATGTCGTGCATACCGCGAATGGATTGAATGCTGTTCATGGTCAAATGCCAACGAAGTTCTCAAACAGCAAACCCGCCTGCCGGCGGGTTTGCACCAGACCAAAGGCTCGGCGACTCACCTGAAATCAGCGCACCACCTGGCCATCGGCCAGAAGCTTCAATTGAATCACATCGCCGCGATCGTGGCCTTCGTATTCAACGAGTTCACCTCCGGCATGAAGTTCCACAGAGTTCGCTCGTCCAAGCAATATCCTGAACGGCGGCTCTCCCCGATAATGGCGCTCCTGTCCAGTACGCAGCAAGTCATATTCCAGACGCTGACCATCGGCCGAAAAGATCTCGACCCAGCTGTCGTCACGTAGCCTGACCATCAGTTCCAGGACCGGATCCTCGGCCACGCCCTCAACATCGGGAACCGGCGGCCCCATGACCGTGGCCTGCTCGTCGCCGAGAGCGGGCTCCATAACACTGCGGACGGCACTCGATGGCAATACTGCAGCGGTAATGTGACGAGGTCCGGTAGAACCTTCGGTCTCATCGTCCGACCCCAGCGCCCTTGAAAGGCGACCGCTACGAGTCCGCTCACTGTCAGGCTCGGCCTGCTCCATGACTGTTTCCGTGGCGGCCGGCTCGCGATCAACCATTCGTGATCCGCTCTGGATGTACATGATGATTAGCGGTGGCACGATTACCGTGGTGACCAGGGCATAGGTGGCGATCTTGAGGAACCGATCCATGCGGCCGGTATGTTTGCCCGTCGGCAGAACCTCGCGCAATTCAGGCAACTGGTCAGGCTCCAGCTCAGCCAGCAATTCGGCCGGCTCCAGACCCACGACTCGGGCATAATTGTTGATGTAGCCACGCCGGTAGATTCCGGCAAGGCGGTCCACCTGACCACTCTCGATCTCGTTGATCGTCGCGCCGGAAAGATTCAATCGGGCGGAAATCTCACTCAGGCTCAGACCCTGGCGTCGACGCTCGGTCGCAAGTTGTTCTCCGATCCGGGTGTAAGCCGCGGCCTTGGCCTCGATATTTTCACTTGGCAATTGAACTGAATGGGTTTCGTCGCTGGTATTTTCAGTCATCTTCTTGCAATTCCCTCCGTAATTCGCGCGCTTGGCTGGAATCGGGAAATTCCCGTTCCAGACGGTCTGCGTACTGGTATGCATCGGCATGGTTGTCGAGCTGACGCTCGATTCTGTAGCCCAGTAGCAACGCGCCGGGTTCCGGATTGGCCACTGACTCGAAGCGCTGCAGAAAAGCACGCGCACGGAAGGCCTCTCCTTGCTGGTAATGAATATCGGCCAGGTGATACAGGGGGTCCGGGTACTGTGGATCGATTTCGATCGCACGCCGCAAATGCTGGTCGGCGGTTTCAAGATCGCCATTGCGACGGGCACAGGCTCCGGCATTTGCCCAGGCCACCTCAGGAGTATCATAAAACGGATCACGCACCGCTGCCATGAATTGTTCATCCGCCGAGCCGAAATCGCCCTGTCGGCAGAGGAAAACCCCATAGCTGTTGAGTGTGCCACCGTCATTTGGCGCCAGGCGAATGGCGCGTCTGTAATGCTGGCCAGCGCGCGAAGAGTCACCGATCTGCTCATAGATCAATGCCGCACCCAGATGAGCGGGCACATGGTCCGGATCATGATTGAGCGCTGTCTGCAGCTTCTCCAGCGCAGTCCTGAAGTCACCCCGCTCGAGATATCCAATTCCCAATCGGGTATTGACCTCGGCGCCGCGCACGGGACTGACTCTATCCATACCCGACCGCGTCTCGGTGGGCTCCGGCGTTGTCGCGCACCCAGCCAGGATCAGGAGGGCGACCAGAGCGAGGAATGGGAACCGACAAGTCATCATGCGCTGACCGCCTGGCGTGCCAGTTGCTGTTGCACCACCATTCGGCGCTGGCTCGGACTCAGCAATTTGCCGACCAGCTGGCCGCAGGCTGCATCGATGTCCTCGCCGCGCGTTTTCCGGACCGTGGTAATGATGCCGGCCGCCCGGGTGATCTTCTGAAACTCGTAGATCGCCTCATCGCTGGACGGGCTGAATGGTGTACCGGGAAACGGGTTGAAGGGAATCAGATTGATCTTGCATGGGAGGCCGTTAAGCAATCGCACCAGACCCTTGGCCTGGGCTGGCCCGTCATTGACTCCATCGATCATGGTGTATTCAAAGGTAATCGAACGCCGCGATCGCATTCTCACAAAGCGCTTGCAGGCCGCCATGAGTTCGCTCAGGGGATATTTACGATTGAGCGGGACGAGACGACTGCGCAGTTCATCATCCGGGGCGTGCAGGGAAACCGCCAGGGCGAACTCATCGCCATCGGCAAGCTGGTCGATTCCAGGCACCACTCCGGCGGTGGATATGGTGACCCGGCGCGAAGCCAGGCCATAGGCCAGGTCATCACGCAACAGCGACAGGGAGGCACGAACGGCATCCAGGTTCAGCAGTGGCTCGCCCATCCCCATGTAAACCACATTGGTCACTCGACGACCACCCAGGCGCTCATCGGCCAGGGCTTTGACCGCGTGCCAGACCTGTCCGGCAATTTCGGCCGCACCGAGATTGCGCTTGAAACCCTGGGTCGCGGTCGAGCAGAAGGTGCAATTGAGCATGCATCCGACCTGCGATGAAATGCACAGAGTGCCGCGACTGGTTTCGGGAATGAATACCGCCTCGACCGCGCTGCCGCCCTCGACCGCCAGCAGCCATTTGACCGTACCGTCATCCGACAACTGCTCGCGAATGACCCGGGGTGGCGTGATCTCGGCAACTTCGGCAAGTCGCTCCCGCAACTTGCGCGACAAATCGGTCATCTCATCGAAGTCGGTGACCTGGCGCTGGTG